>CBDDBX010000018.1:0-157662 GCA_965225955.1 Candidatus Aminicenantia bacterium | reverse complement strand
GTGTGATTTTTAACAGACAAAACTGTTCCATTTGTTGGGATTACCTGGTTCTGAAAAATTGGTCTGATCGGTTTTTTGGACAAAAATTGAAAAAAGATCAAGGAAATGGTTTTTAATATTGAATAACGATTGTGCCTTTTTTATTTAAATTTAACATTTTTTGAAGAGTTTTTGTGATTATATTTATAAAATAGCGCTTTTTGTTGATATACTTGTTGTGTTTCTGTGAAATACATGTGTTTTTTTTAAAATTAACTTTTGCTTGACAAAAACCACATTTATCTTCTAATATCGTTCTTTGAGTTGTACAAAAGAATGGAATATTGTGTTGTAAATGATTATAGATAAAGGTACTTATAATGGGTACTTTTAGGTGTTGCGCGCTTGTTTCACTTATCTGTAGTTGTTCCCGTTTCTTTTCATCTCAAAACCCGACAGGCTCTGGATTAGTTGTCGTTTGAATATGACGTTGTAGAATGATTCACTTTTTGAATCTGTTGATGGAGCAGGAGGGGGAGGGAGATGCTTACATTCTTCCGATTCCGGCTGATCTCCGTTGATTATTATTTATATAAAAATAAGGAATATTTGGAGGTTGTGATGTCAAAAATACTTTTTGGCGCTTGGAACGGAACTGTTACGGATAATCGCGATAAGAGATTCTTTGAAATCCGTGAGCACAAAGAGTTCAATGAGTTCGATGTATTTTATCCAGGAAACCCTATTAAAGCATTTTTAGGCGCAAAGGGCTTCTTTGTCTTTGATAAAGAAACCAATCTTATTGATGCTGCCTATCAGTATCTGGAGAAAGCAGCAAAAGAATCCTGTGGTAAATGTACTCCCTGTAGAGTGGGTACCCAGCTGCTGGCAGAAAAACTCAAGGAACTAAGTAAAGGTGAACTTAATTCAGAAGATATCGATGAGATACTTCAGATTGCGGAACACACAAGAGATACTTCTCTCTGTGGACTGGGACAGACTGTTACAGTACCACTGATCAGAATGATCACAGAGTTCAGAGATGAATTTGAAAAACATATCGGGAAACATTATGAAACCGGAAATCAGCCGGGTACAGATTATGTAACAGCTCCCTGTATTGAAGAGTGTCCTGCAAAAGTAGATATCCCCAGATATATTGAATATATAAAGGATGGTAAATTTGACCATTCAATGGGTGTTATTCTTCAGAAATATCCAATGGCTGCAACCTGTGGTCGTGTATGTGTAAGTTTCTGTGAAGATGCCTGTAGAAGAAAAAATGTTGACCAGTCAGTAAGTATCAAGGTTCTTAAACGTTTTGTTGCTGATAAGGAAAAATATGTAACTGATAACTGGTTTACAGAAGATCTTATAACTGAAAAGAAAGATAAAGACCTTAAAGTAGCTGTAATCGGTGCTGGTCCTGCAAGTATTTCTGCAGCTTATCACCTTCTGCTTAAAGGTTATACTGTAGATATTTTTGAAGCAATGGATGAAGCCGGTGGTATGGCTGCTGTAGGTATTCCAAAATACAGACTTCCAAAAGATTCTGTACTCCATAAAGAGATCAGTATCATACAGTCTCTTGGTGGAAATATCTATTACGGTAAGAAACTTGGCAAAGACTATACTATTGCAAGTCTTGAAAAAGATGGATATAAATCAATTTTCCTTGGAGTAGGTGCTCAGAAAGGTAAGAAAATGAACGTACCAGGTGAAGACGAGTCACTGGAAGGTTACATTAGTGGCGTTACATTCCTGTTGCATATCAATCACGACTATCTGACACTGGGTAATAAATTCCCTGTACAGCTTGGTAAGAAGATGATTGTAATTGGTGGTGGTAATGTTGCTATGGACTGTGCACGTTCAGCTCTGAGAATGGGTGTTGATCATGTTCAGATCGCCTACAGACGTTCTGAAAAAGAGATGCCTGCTGATCACGAAGAAATCGTAGCTGCACATGCTGAAGGTATCGATTTCAATCTTTACAGTCAGCCCATTGAAGTTATGTCTGAAAACGGTAAGGTTACGGGAGTTAAATTTGTTAAGATGGAACTCGGCGAACCGGATGAAAGCGGCAGAAGAGGCGTATCTCCGATTAAAGGTTCAGAATATGTAGTAGATGCTGATAATGTTGTAGTTGCAATTGGTCAGGCTGTTGAATCAAGCTTCCTTGCAAGTGAAGAGTCAGATGATACTAAAGTTGAAGTTCACCCCTGGGGTCTTTTCAAAGTTGATGAAACAACTCTGATGACAAGCAGGAAAGGTATCTTTGCCGGTGGTGACTGTGTTCTCGGACCCGCTACTCTTATTCAGGCAATGGCTCAGGGTGAAATTGCTGCCAACTCAATTGATGATTATCTGACATATGGCAGAGTACAGTTCAACCCATCAGAAAGAATGAGTACACTTCTCAGGAGTATCAGAGAGTTTGAATCAGATGAGGTTATCAAACCTATCAGACACCAGTACAGAGTGGAAGTTGAAGAACTTGAACCTGAAAAGAGAAAGCAGATTTTTGAAGAGGTTGAAAAACCTATCTGTAAAGATGAAGCTTACGATGAAGCTGAACGTTGTCTAAGATGTTACAGAGTATATTCTGTTATCACAGAGCACTAAGCAGAGGTAAAAGATGAACGCGTATATAAATGGAAAATCCGTAGAATTTAAGGATAACGAAACAATTCTTTCAGTTGCCAGAAGAAATGGTTATTTTATTCCTACACTTTGTGAAATGGAAGAGATTGATCATACTCCGGGAACCTGCAGAGTTTGTCTGGTTGAAATAAAAACCAAAGGGGACACCCTTATGGTTACATCATGTGATACTCCTATGACAGAAGGAATGGAAGTATTTACAAGAAGTAAAGAGGTAAGAGAGCATCAGAGACTGCAGGCAGAACTACTTCTGGCTGATCACGATCAGGAATGTGCAACATGTAGCAGAGGCGGTAACTGTGAACTGCAGGATATTGCTCAGTTTGTAGGTCTCAAATCTGTACGTTATCACTATCCTGAATTCTATAGTGAAAGAACAAGAGATAAATCAGCTAAATCTGTTATAAGAGATATGAGCAAATGTATCCGTTGTAACCGTTGTGTTACTGTTTGTCGTGAAATACAGGGTACAGATGTTCTGCAGTATCAGCAAACAGGGCTGGAGTCAGAAATTGGCGTAAGAGACAGTGATACACTGATTGAATCAAACTGTGTAAGTTGTGGGCAGTGTGTTCTTGTATGTCCTGTAGGCGCTATTGCAGAAAGAGATGATATAGAAGAAGTAATTGATTACCTCTATGATCCTGAACTCTTCACAGTTGTTCAGTTTGCTCCTGCTACAAGAGTTGCTCTTGGAGAAGAGTTCAACATGGAAGCTGGTTCAAATGTTGAAGGCCAGATGATTACAGCTCTTAAAAATCTTGGGGCAAATGTAGTTCTGGATACAAACTTCACTGCTGATGTTGTTATTATGGAAGAGGGAACAGAACTTCTTCACAGAATCAATAATGGTGGAGCTCTTCCTCTGATTACATCCTGTTCACCAGGCTGGATTAACTATGTAGAAAAGAACTATCCTGATATGCTGCCAAATGTTTCAACTACAAAATCTCCTCAGCAGTGTTTTGGTGCTATTGCGAAAACATATCTTGCAGAGAAGATGAAAGTTGATCCTAAAAAGATGAGAGTTATCTCAATTATGCCATGTACTGCAAAGAAAGATGAGTGTAAGAGACCTGAGATGACTATCGATGGGGATCCTGAAGTAGATGTAGTTCTCACAACCCGTGAATTTGCAAGACTTCTGAAAAGAGAAGGTATCTGGCTGCCTTCACTTGAAAAGAGTGATTATGATAACCCATGGATGGGAGAATATACAGGTGCTGCTGAAATCTTTGGTGCAACAGGTGGTGTTATGGAAGCTGCTCTCAGAACAGTATACTTCGTTCTGAAAGGAGAAGAGCTTCCTGGTATTGACTATATGCCTGCAAGAGGACTTGAAGGTATTAAAGAAGCAGAAGTTGATCTTGGTGATAAAGGTATTGTCAGAATCGCTATTGCAAACAGCCTGAGTTCAGTAAGAGATCTTATTGAGAAGGTTAAGAGTGGCGAAAAAGAGTACCACTTCATCGAAATGATGACCTGTCCTGGTGGATGTATTGGTGGTGGCGGACAGCCTAAACATAAAGGCAACTATAAAGGTAATCTGGAAGCAAGAAAAAATGCTATCTATAATATAGATAAAGATGCTCCGATTCGTCAGTCACACAATAACCCACTGGTTAAGAAAATGTATGAAGATTACTATGGAGAGCCTTACTCTTCAGAAAGATCACACAAGTATCTTCACACCAAATATACTGATCGTAAAAAAGTAGTAAAACAGACTATGAAAGAGATCTGGAAAGAGATTTCTAAATAATTGCTTAATAGGGTAGGCAGGTATTTTATACCTGCCTTACTCTCAGTTTACAGCCTCCAGCTCAACATTAATTGTGTCGTAGTAGAGGGTTGTTGTTCCTTCAAAACCGGAATCGGTTCCAATAATCACCCAGCATGTTCCGTTATTGCTGCTTCTGAACTTTATTACAGAACTTCTTCTCTCTATCATCCTGTATTCAGTAGTGCTGATTCCATTTGATATATTCCCTATATTCATCATATCTTTACCCTCTGTAGCCTGATTTCCTTTGTCGATACTTATTCTGTAGTATCCCCCATTAGTTACAGATAGAGGCTCCTGTGGAACAATGCCAACTTTAAGATAAACACTACTGGCAGGGCTACCTCCTATACCAAAGGAACCTTCTGCAGCATTTGATGCCAGGGTCATGCTTATAGTGCCGATGTACTCTGTATCCGGTTTAAGCCCGGTAATAAGCTTTTTTATATACATGAAGAGATCATCACTATGATTGTTTCCGCTGATTTTTATTGAACCTGTTGAACTGCTGAGGGGAGCCGGAAGTTTAGAAAACCCTCCTGAGAGTTCGTAAAAGCCTTCACTTCCTGGTGGATAATCAGCAAACCCCCAGATCCATCCTTCCTGATTATTAAAAAAACCATAGGACTTGCTGAAGCCAGCTTTGTTATTGTCAGAACTTTTACATCCTGAAAGTATTAGAAAGAAAACCAGTATAGTAATACTCCATAAAGATTTGTTTAACATAACTACCTCCTTATATGTAGATATAATCGTCTTTTAGCACATTTCAAATGCTGTTACAATAAGAAAATAAAATTTACATTTAAAGTCTTTTGCTTGAGTTATCAAGGGGCTTATTTACACCTGTTGGGTGTGCTATGAGGTATTTTTACAGGCTTTATAAAGAGTTGATTAAGCCACACAAAGAACCCGTCAGCGCTCTTTTAACATGTTCACAGATTCATCAATTCTTCTTAGAGTTACGCCGGACCGAGCACAGACATACACGGACATGCAATGACAAACACTAGTCTTCGCCTTCGGCTACGCCATGACAAGCAGGCGATCAAATAAAGCATAGTGTTTCTTATTCCCTGGTTCAGTACAATTTGTTAAAGGTATCTTTTTTTTAACTCACACCTGTGGGTGTCTCTGTTTGTCCCTGTCAGTCCCTGTTTTTTGTGTGGCTTAATAGCATGTAGTTCTATTCCATTCAAGTGTTTGTTCCTGGCTGTCTTTGTGTTTCTTAAGATGTAAACAATCTCTTCTTGATTCGGAGGTATTGGTATAATAGAATAACTTTTAGTCGGGATTTCATTATGGGTCAGAAAAAAAAGAATGATAATAGTGTAAATAGCTCTGTATACTATACCAGAAGAGAGCATGACGAAAATGGCAAACTAATTTTTGAAGAGATTGCCCGTGAGAAATCTGTAAGAAGAACCTATTGGTACCCCAATGGTTCCAGGATGAAATATGAGGAGTTTCTCTGCGGTAAAAGACACGGGGATTTTATGACCTGGCACGATAACTCTGTAATGAAAAGAAAAGGTCTCTTCAGAAATGGGAAACTGGAGGGAAAATGGCAGTGGTGGTATAGCACCGGTGAGAAGAAGGGTGAAGGGAAGTTTAAAAACAATCTGCAAACCGGTAAGTGGCTTCAGTGGTATAAAAACGGCAATAAGATGAAAGGGATGCAGTTCGGTAACGGAATACTTGAAGGAATATGGGGGCAATGGTATGAAGATGGCTCCAAAAAATGCGCAGGACGCTTTACTAATGGAATGAAAGATGGCAGTTGGAGTTCATGGAGTGAAGAGGGAACTCTGATTTCAGAAATTGAATTTGCAGAAAATACAAGGCATGGAAAGTTCTGGAGTATAGATCGTAAAACCGGAATAAAAACAGAAGGAGAATACCGTAAAGGAAAAAAACACGATCAGTGGATTACTTTCAATAAAGATGGACAAGTTGTTGAAAAAGTTATTTATGGTAATGGTTTGAAGCATGGGGGGTATATTAAATTCGATAATTATGGGAAAGTAATTGAACAAGGGGAATTGAAATTTGATAAAAGAAGCGGTGAATGGGAAGAGAATGATGGGATTATATATTGGAAGGGAGCATATGTTAAAGGTATGAAGCAGGGGTTATGGGAGTGCCGTAATAGTGATGGGCTTATAATTAGAGAACAGGAGTATATTGATGGTACTGAGGATGGGCGGCAGGTATTATACAATAATAAGGGAGTGATGGTGTCAGATATAACATACAGGAGTGGCAAAAGAAATGGGCAGGCTCTTGTATATAATGATGAGGGGCAGGTTATTTCCAATGAAGTCTACAGAATGGGTAAGCTGGTTAAGATTCTGCCGAAGAGGTAAGTAGCTGCTATTTAATCTCTGTGTTACCCTTCGACAAGCTCAGGATTAGAACTGACAGACAATGCAAACAGAGACATGCAAAGGTTCCTTTATATAAAGTCGTCTGTGTCTGTCTGCGATCGTCCGTTTTAGTCATTGTCCTTTGTGATTTTAATGATAAAGAAAAATCCCGGTTCAGGGATTAGTTAAACCGGGATCTAAATAGTTGGGTTTTTGAGAATTAATTACTTACTATTACGGCAGCTGTTATTGAAAGGTTTAAATTAAATGAAAAATTTAATATTTAATATTTCACAGTAAATCTTCAGTGTCTTTGATATAGATTATCATATTCAGTTTTGAAAAATCTGAATAATCATTACATTAATTAACTGTCAGGAGAAGTACGCTGTTCTGTGATTAACTTATCTCTATAGTCAGGTGGCAAATTGAAATTTCGTGATTTTAAAATTGGCAACAAGCTGGCACTGGGGTTTGGGCTTGTGATTATTATTGTTATCATTGTTGGTACAGTATCTGTGTACCGCCTTCTTGAGGTAGCTGAGCTAACAGAGAAGATATATTATCATCCACTGAATGTAGGTTATTCTGTAAGGGATATTAAGGCCAATATCAACGGAATGCACCGGTCTATGAAAGATGTTGCTACTGGTGAGTCAAAAGCAGAGATTGAAGAGGCAATAAGAGCTGTTGATCTGCTGGAGATTGAAGTTTATAAGAGTTTCAGGATTGTATTTGAGCGTTTTCTTGGAGATATGACAGATGTTTATAGTGCTCATGAGTCTTTTGAACAGTGGAAATCTATAAGAGATGAAGTTATAAGACTGAGCCTTTCAGGTAATAAGAGAGAGGCTGTTGCAATTACCCGTGGTAAAGGTGCTGCACATGTAGTTAAAATGAATACCCGTATTCAGAAGATGATCGATTTTGCCAATTCAAAAGCTGATAGTTTCCTGCAGGGAGCAAGAGATAAAAAAAAGAGTATGATTGTCGTTCTTATTGTTTTTGTATCTCTTATGATTGCTCTGGGAATGGTAATCTCATTTGCTATAGCCAGAAGTATTGTAAGACCACTTAGTAAAATCCTTGCTAATATAGAAAATATAGCCAGAGGGAACCTGTCAGACGATATCACAATTACCGGTAAAGGAGAAATCGGTATTCTTGCCGACTCTTTCAGAGCTCTTCAGAGGGATCTGAAATACAGAGTCGGGCAGGCTAAAAAAATAATAGATGGGGATTTTAGTCACGATATTCCACCAAGATCAGATAAGGATGAACTGGGGCAGACTTTTTATAAGATGAGCCAGTCTATCAGAACTATTACAAAGGATCTGAGCCTTAGTGAACAGAAATTACGAACAATAATGGACAGTGCTCCGGCAGGTATACTGCAGACAGATAAAGCAGGTAAAATAATCGATATAAATAAGACCGCTCTGGAACTTCTGGGATTTGTTAATAAAGAAGAGTGTACAGGGCTTAACTGGTCTGATTTTTTTCCTGATAAGAGTGAGTATAGTGAATTGTGTAATTTTCTTGAAAAAGTTTCAGGTATACAGGGTAAAGAGCTTGAGCTGAAGAGAAGAGACGGAAGCTACTTCTGGGGAGCAGTATCAACCGTTCGTAAGAAAATTACTACAGGTGAAATCATATTCCTGACAACAGTAGTGGACCTGACAGCCAGAAAAGTAGCAGAAGATAAACTTTCTGAAAGTGAGGCAAGATACAGATCTGTATTCAGTACTGCAGGGAGTGTTATTGTATGTCTTGATCAGTCATACCGCATTATTGAATGGAATCTTGCAGCAGAGAATATTTTTGGTTACAGAAGAGACGAAGTTATAGGTAAAAACTATCTGCAGTTAATAGTAGATCCTGACTATGCCCTTCTTGTGGAGAAAGATTTTAAAAAGGTTCTTAATGGACTGGCTACAGAACATTTTGAGTACAGAACCATTACCTCAGATGGAGAAGGTAAATATCTATTATGGAATGTCACCGGCCTTACAGATTCCGGCAGATCAAATAAAGGGCTTATTGCTATTGGACAGGATCTTACAGAGAGTAAGAGAGCGGAAAAAGAGAAAGCGCTGCTTAAACTCGAACTTATGCAGTCCCAGAAGATGGAATCTCTGGGAACACTGGCAGGAGGAATTGCTCACGATTTTAACAATATATTAAGTGTAATAATGGGATATACTGAGATATCTATGGGAGGTGTTAATACACCTGAACTTATTGAGAATATGAACCAGGTCCTTAAAGCTTCTCTCAGAGCAAGAGATCTTGTTCATCAGATTCTGGCGTTTAGCAGAAAAACAGAAACATCAAAGAGTTTTGTAGAAGTCGTACGAATTGTTCAGGAAGCTGTTAAGTTTATGAGAGCTTCTCTGCCTACCTCTATAAAACTTGACTTCAAACACGATAAGGAGCTGGCTCTTGTATGTGTGAATCCAACTCAGATAAACCAGATTGTGATGAATCTCTGCTCCAATGCAGCTCATGCAATAGGTAACAGACAGGGATACATAGATATTGGATTAAAGGATGTTATTGTAAATCAGGAAGTTGGGGAGCAGGAGAGAATAGAGCCCGGAGAGTATCAGCAGCTTACAATAAGAGATAGTGGAGATGGAATAGGAACAGATATAATTGGTAGAATCTTTGAACCCTATTTTACTACAAAAAAGAGTGGTGAAGGTTCAGGTATGGGGCTTGCTGTTGTTTATGGTATTGTTAAAAGCTATGGTGGTTTTGTAAATGTAGGATCTGAAGAGGGTGAAGGAACTACCTTTGATATATATCTTCCGGTTGGGCAGGCTGCAGATGTATCTGTAAGAAAGCAGATAGAAAAAGCAGAATCCCTGAGAGGAAATGAACGGGTAATGTTTGTTGATGATGAGCCGGCACTGGTTGATCTCTGGGATATGGTACTTAAAGCTGCAGGTTATAAAGTTGAAAGTTTTAAAGAGAGTCTGCAGGCATTTGATGCCTTTAAAGAAAACCCTGATAAATATGATATTGTTGTGGCAGATATTAATATGCCTAATATGACAGGCTTGAGTCTGTTAAAGGGGATGAGAGAAAAAAGAGAGGGGATTCCGGTAATTC
Source organism: Candidatus Aminicenantia bacterium (assembly GCA_965225955.1). Lineage (GTDB taxonomy): Bacteria > Acidobacteriota > Aminicenantia > UBA2199 > UBA2199 > CBDDBX01. Next base: position 147,756 of record CBDDBX010000018.1, on the reverse strand, counting down.
TCTGTACCGGATATACAGGTATTGCAAAGGAAGAGGTGCTCAATTCAAGTGGTGTTGATGCGCTGCTTATTAAACCTGTTTCAAAAAACAAGATGCTGAGAACAATAAGAACTATATTTGATAAGAGATAGCAGAGAACATCTTTGCCTGCTGTGGAGGCTTTAAAGTAATGATTCACAATGTGTTGTCAAAATTACTGAGGCGGTTCAGGGGATCTGAAGGCAAGGTTTTTTATTTCAGGTTCTATGTAGTAGTTGTACTTTGTGTCTGGACTGTGCTGGGCTTTTTTGTGTTTTTCAGAGGAGTCGATATGTATAAAGAGCAGACAAATAGTATTGCTCACGCTTCAGCTCTTTCCAATTTCAATAAAGACCAGGCTTTCAGATTATGGGCTACAAAACATGGAGGTGTCTATGTACCAGTTACAGAGGAAACTCTTCCGAATCCGTATCTGAAAGGGGATTTTGAGAAAAATATCACTACCGGAGGAGGGAAAAAACTTACTCTTATGAATCCTGCGTATATGCTCAGGCAGATGATGGGGCAGTTTTCCCATCTGTATGGGGTAGTGGGAGATATAAGGAGCCTGAAGCCTCTGAATAAAGATAACTATCCGGATGACTGGGAGAAAACAGCTCTTGAAAATTTCGAAGAAGGAGTTGATGAATGCAGTGGTGTTTCAGTAATTAACGGTCAGGAATATTTCCGGTTTATGAGGCCTATGGTTGTTAAGGAAGGGTGTCTTAAATGTCATGGGTATCAGGGGTATAAAGTAGGTGATATAAGAGGTGGAGTAAGTATATCCATGCCTCTGACAGATCTTATGGATCAGCAGAAGAAAAGTATATATTATCATGGGCTCATGGTCTTTGCTTTCTGGTCTGTGGGGGTTGCTATTTTTCTTTACGGTTTTTATATGATCAGGAAACGTGTTGTAGAGAGAGAAAAAGCTGAAGAAAAACTGAGGATGGCGCATGAGAAACTTGATGCTACCATTACTGCTCTGCCCGACATGCTTCTTGAATTTGATCATAAAGGGCGTATTGTTAGTTATAACACGCCGGATGATAGTCTTCTGTATGTTGAACCAAAGGTTTTTCTTGGTAAAACAATTGAAGAAGTACTTCCACCTGATGCAGGTATGAAGATTGCCGAAAGTCTTGAAAAAACATTGAGAGGAGAGTTGGTGCATGGAGTGATCTACTCTCTCGATATGCCTGACAAGGTAAGGTGGTTCGAATTATCTGCAGCAAGAATAGAGAATAGGGAAAACAGGGATCACCATGTTATTGGGCTTGTAAGAGACGTAACCTTGTGGATTGAAGCTGAGGGAAATCTGAAAGAGAGTGAGAGTAAGTACAGGACTCTTTTAGAGAATATTCCCCATGTAACCTGGGTTGTTGACAGGCAACGGAGAATAAGTTACATGAGCCCCAATGTGGAAAAGGTTCTTGGCTATACTTCAGATGAGATCTGTGAGAAGCCGGAAGAGTATCTTTTTGAACGGATTCATCCTGAAGATAAAGACAGACTTAAGGCAGATTGGCACAGTCTTTTTAAGTATGGAACCAATGTGGATTCAGAATTCAGAATAAAGAGTCGTAACGGTAAGTGGATCCTTATTAACAACAGAGCTGTTAATGTATATATGGAGAGAGGGGTATGTTACGCTTACAGTCTCTTTTCGGATATAACAGAACAGAGGGCAATGGAGAAGAGGCTCAAGCAGTCAGAAAAACTGGAAGCTCTGGGGCAACTGGCAGGAGGCCTTGCACACGATTTTAATAATCAGTTGGGAGGAATAATAGGTTTTGCAGATCTTATAATGGACAGAGGTATAGCTGATCCGTTTATTAAAGAGTATTCAGGCAAGATTATAGATTGTGCACAACATGTTGCAAACCTTACAGGACAGCTACTCTCTTTTGCAAGGCTTGGTAACTACTTCTCAATTCCTGTGGACATGCATAAGATAATTGAAGATGTAATATCAATGCTGTCTCATAGCATCGATAAAAAGATAAACATAAGAAAGATGCTCAATGCTGAATCGTCATTTGTTACAGGAGATCCATCCCAGTTGCAGAGTGCCATTCTTAATATTGGCCTTAATGCAAGAGATGCAATGCCTGATGGTGGAGATCTTGAATTCAGAACAGATATTATTGAACTGGATGAAGAGTACTGCAGTAACCATGAATATGAGGTTATTCCGGGAGAATTTCTCAGAATATCGATAACAGATTCAGGTGTTGGAATAGATAAAGAGATCAGGGATAAAATTTTCGAGCCTTTCTTCACTACCAAAGAGTTTGGTAAAGGAACGGGAATGGGACTGGCAGCAGTTTATGGAACCGTGAAAAGCCATAAAGGAGCAATTTATGTATATAGTGAGAAGGATAAAGGGACTGTTTTTAAGTTGAGTTTTCCACTTGAGAAGAATCTTGCGGTTGATAAAAAAAAGGTAACCGGTGGACATTCAGTTGAAAAGGGGGACGGACATATAATGCTTATCGATGATGAGGAAGTTATATGTGAGCTGGGCAAAAGGATTCTCGGCAATCTGGGGTACCGGGTAACTATCTGCAGAGGTGGGCCGGAGGCTGTAAAATTGTATGAGAAAAACTGGAAAGATATCGATCTGGTGATAATAGACCAGGTGATGCCTGAGATGAACGGAGGGGAAGTGCTGAGTAGATTTAAAGAGATAAACCCTGATGTAGTAGCTATCATATCTTCAGGTTATAGTGAAAATGGTTTTGGAGGAACTGCTAAATCTGACGGAGCCCAGGGTTTTATTCAGAAACCATACCGTATCGCAGATATGTCAAAAATGGTTTCTGATGTTATGGCTGGCAGAAATTCCGGTTAAAAAATTATAAGGGTTGTTATTCCTGCCAGAAAGCAGTAGGGAGCAAAATAGTGAAATGTCTCTTTCAATACTATTTTTTTCAGAAGCCATAGAGAAGTGAGGCCAAAAACAGCAGACGCAGCAAAACCTGCCAGCATAAGACCAGTATCACCATTAAATGAGAATTCACTCAGTTTAAGTACAGTAGCCCCCATAATTGCCGGTATTGACAGGAGAAACGAGAATCTGAAGGAGAACTCATAACCCATAAGCAGTATCAGGGCAATTGTTATTGTAAGACCCGATCGTGATAAGCCGGGTATTATAGCTATCCCCTGAAAGGTTCCTATCAGAAAAGCTGTGAGATAGGGATTGAGTTTAACGAGTCTCAGGTAACGTGAAGCTATCAGAATAAGTCCTGTAACCATCAGGGCTATACCAGCTACTTCAGGAGCATGGAATAGCTTTTCAAGAGGCTTTTTAAAGAAAAGGCCTATTGCTGCTGTAGGAATTGATGCAACAACTACCATAGAAATGAACTCTGTATTCTCTTTTTTTCTGAATCCCGTAATGAGCTCTTTAATATCTTTTCTGAAAAAGATGAAAACCGATAGCAGGGTACCGGCATGAAGAAAAATATCCAGCATTATTTCGTCAGTGATTTTCAGATCCATCAGTTTCTGAAAAATTACCAGATGCCCCGAAGAGCTTACAGGGAAGAACTCTGTTATTCCCTGTATTAATGCCAGCAGAACTACTTTTACAACTTCTGCCACTTTACTGTTTCTCGCACTCTACTCTTGTTTTCTCAATTATTGGTTCTACAAAACTCTGCAGTTCCTTAAGCTTTGCTTCTGAATCCGCTTCAAATCTTACCACAAGAGATGGCTGGGTATTTGAAGCTCTTACAAGAGCCCATCCGTGAGCAAACTTAATTCTTGCTCCATCAATATCTATTACTTCGTGATCTTTTTTAAAATGATCACGGATTTTCTCAACAATTCTGAATTTTGCTTCTTCTGTTGTATCTACTCTCAGTTCAGGAGTGTTGTATGCTACAGGTATCAGTTTCAGATGCTCATTCAGAGACATCCCTGTATTACTTAGAATTTCCAGGAGTCTTGCACCTGCATAAACAGCATCATCAAAACCGAACCATTTATCACAGAAGAATATGTGACCACTCATCTCTCCTGCAAGGGCAGCTTTCTCTTCAACAATTTTCTTTTTGATAATAGAGTGACCGGTTTTCCACATTATCGGGCGGCCACCGTGTTTTGCAATTTCTGAATAGAGCACTTCTGAAGCTTTAACTTCAGATATAATTGTTGCGCCGGGATCTCTCTGCAGAATATCTTTTGCAAATATCAGAGTAAGCTGATCGCCCCAGAGAATATTACCTTCTGCGTCAACAACTCCTATTCTGTCAGCATCGCCGTCAAAACCGATACCCAGATCAGAACCTGTTTCTTTAACTGTTCTTATAAGATCCTGAAGATTTTTCTCTTTTGTAGGATCGGGATGGTGGTTTGGGAAAGTGCCGTCAACATCACAAAAGATCTCAGTAACCTCTGCACCTATTGATCTGTATAGGTCTCCTGCTGTTATGCCACCAGTACCGTTACCTGCATCAACAACAACTTTCAGGCTGCTTTTGAGTTTAACGTTTTCTTTTATATATTCCAGATATTCAGGAATAATATCTATTTCTGTTATTTTGCCTGGGGTTGTTACTTCAGGGAAATCTCCACTAACAGCAATTCTGTATATTTCCTGAAGGTCATCTGCAAATATGGAGTTGTGTCCCATCATAGACTTGATGCCATTGTATTCACCAGGATTGTGAGATGCTGTAATCATCATTCCGGCATCTCTGTGATTTCTGAATACTTCAAAATAGAGGAGCGGGGAAGGTACAAGGCCTATATCTATTACATCCAGACCATATTTTGCAAGAGTTGTGCTGACTATTTCCCGCATTGCAGGAGAACTTGGTCTGCCATCTCTGCCTATTACGATCTCTTTACAGTTGTTTCTAATGAAAACTGTAGCAAAAGCAGCAGTTATTCTTTCAACTACATCTGGCTGCAGCTCTGTTTCTGCAATAGCTCTTATATCGTACTCTCTGAAAATAGATTGTTTTATTTCATTCATTAGTTCCTCCATTCAGATAGATGGCTTATATTAAGTCATAAGCCGGATTCTGAAATTATAACCCAGAAAAACTTATACGGCAATTTCAGGGTGTAATAATGAAAAATAGTTAGAGCTGGTGGGCTGTTGTGTTTTGAAGCTATTAATAATATAATTTAGAAATGCGGGTGAGATTTGGAAAAATTGATGTACTGATTGTTATTCTGGCTGTTCTGACAGGAGTTGCCTTCTTTACAGATTCATCTGCATATATGGTTCTGTTCTGGGGGTTCGGAGCTTCTCTGCTGGTTAAATTTTTCCCCTATCTTAAGAGTAAATTCCTGTGGAAAATACGTAACAGAATGTTTCTGTCAGGTATCTTCTTTGTAATTACTCCTCTTGTACTTCTGGCGTCTTTTTTTCTTGTTACGATCTACATAATTGTTGCCCAGCTGGGTGTCGTAATTGTAGAAAGTGCAATTGATAACAGAATACTTGGATTTGAGCGTACTGCAACAGGATATCTCTCAAAAAATGATAAGCAGGCTATTCTGGAACAGGTTGAGAGATATAAATATTTCTCCAGAAGATATAAGGCACTTGATAAGAGCAGAGTAAGAGACAACAGTATTGTAGTCTGCTTTGAAAAAGTAGATGGCTCTTTTAAAAACTACTGTAAATACCCCGAAGATCTGGATATAACAAACCTTCGCATTCTGGATTTTTCAGGTCACTTCAAACTCGACAATAAATTCTATATTGGTAGCCTGCGTCAGAATGATAATATGGCTATTCTGGTAGGAATGGAAGTTAATCAGAAGTATCTTGATGAGCTTTCCACTATTATAGACTACTTCTCAATCAACGACGTCAGCTATACAGGACAGTTCAATGTTGTTAATCCCAGAGAGATGCTGACCAATGTTGAAAGTGACAGTGAAGAGAACAATTTCCCATGGGCTTATCCATATATGTTCCTTGACTTTGATTCGCAGAATGATGAGATTGTAGAGAGAAAGCACACATATCTTCTTAAGATAAACTTTGATAAGCTGATGAAGATGCTCAAAGGATTTGAGCCAGGGTCACTTAAGGTGAGATTTGATACCCGTAAAATTATATACGGACTGGTTGTTTTCTTCGGGATCTTCATTATTGCATCTTTTGGTATTGGTTTTAGTATTATCAGGGTAATTACAGGTGCTGTCAGCCAGCTGACTCTTGCTATTCAGCATATACGCAGAGGTAATTTCAATGCAAGGGTAAGATTGAAATCCAAGGATCAGCTACAGTACCTTGGGGAATCTTTTAATGAAATGGCTTCAGGTATTGATCGCCTTTTAATGGAAGAGAAGGTTAAACAGAGGCTGGAGGAAGAGCTCAGAATTGCACGTAGCATTCAGTTGAGGCTCCTGCCGGAAGAGCAGTTCTCTTCAGAAAAGTGTGAGATTTCCGCAGCAAATATCCCTGCTACAGAAATTGCGGGTGACTATTTTGATTACTTCAGCGATGAGGATTCTGAATCCATATCTGTACTGGTTGCAGATGTATCAGGTCATGGAGCTTCCGCAGCATTTTATATGGCAGAAATGAAAGGAATCATTAACTACCTTCAGAGGTATGATTACTCTCCTGCAAGAATGATTGTAGAGTGCCATGAGAGTATAATGGGTTCAATTGACCGTTCAACTTTCATCACTATGAATGTAGCCAGATTTGATTTCAGGCAGAAAGTTTTCCGTTTTGCCAGAGCCGGTCATACAAAAGGCCTCTTCTTCTGTAACAGCAGGATGGAGATTGTAGAGCTCTTTCCGCAGGGAATGGCTATTGGTATGACAAACTTTATCAGTCGCAAAATTGAAGAGGTTGAAGTACCTTTTCAGAGTGGGGATATTCTGTTCCTCTTCTCAGATGGACTGTCAGAAGTTATGAATGAAGAGGGTGAACTGCTTGGTACAGATAATCTGAAGAAAATTCTTATAGATAACAGAAACGAAAGTGTTGAAACAATAAAAGCGAAACTGTTGGATTTCAGTATTAAATTTGGCAACTCCAAAGAGAATGAGGACGATCTGACATTTATTATTCTTAAGGTAAAATAGTATTAGATGGACACATTAGAGAAAAAACTTGGTTACAGTTTCAGAAATAGAGAACTATTAAAAATAGCTTTAACTCATAGATCATTTAACGAAGGCAAACACGACAGACAGCAGGAAGATAATGAAAAGCTGGAATTTCTGGGGGACTCAGTAGTAAATCTTATTGTTACTGAGTATCTTTTCCGGAAATTCAAAAGATTAAGGGAAGGAGAACTTTCAAAGCTCAAAGCCCATCTGGTATCTTCAGATTTTCTTAATGATGCAGCAAACTCAATCGCACTGTCAGATTATCTTTTTCTGGGAAAGGGTGAGGAGAAGAACAGAGGGCGTAACAACAAGAAGATTGTCTCTTCACTTTTTGAAGCAGTTGTTGGTGCTGTGTATATGGATTCCAACTTTAAGGTTACCTATACAGTTTTTATACCTTTCTTCAAAGGGTTTCTGGCTAAAATAAAGGATAAGGATGTAAGAATCAATGATCACAAATCCGAACTCCAGGAAGTTATTCAGAAAACAAGAAACATTGCTCCCACATATGAAATTGTGAGTGAACAGGGGAAGCCACCTGATGTTGTCTTTGAGGCTGTTGCAATGCTTGATGGCAGGGAAATCGGAAAAGGCGTTGGTCGTAATAAGAGGCAGGCAGAGCAGGAAGCTGCAGCTGCGGCTCTTGAAAAAATAAGCGATTATGATGAATATAAAAAGCTTTCTGAAGTCTTTTTCCTAAAGAATGATCAGGATAGTAAGGAGCAGAAAATATGATTGTGTTAAACAGAATAGATGGTAATGAAGTTCTTGTGAATAGTGATTATATAAGAAGTATAGAGAACGGTGAAAAAACGCTGGTAACTACTATTACCGGGGACAAAATTCTTGTAAAAGAGAGTCTTGGGGAAGTGGAAGAGCAGCTGGCTGCAAAGTCTTTTGCTTCTGAATATCAGGAAAAGAAAAAAGAACCTGTTAATAATAAAAAGACATCTAATAAGAAACCGAAAAAGAAGCAGGAGCAGCCTCAGAAAAACGTAAGCCACGAGTTTTAAGAGTAAAAAATCTGTGTTAATCTATGGTTGTTTTTTGTATCAGAGGCACAACTTGTTACTGAGGATTTTAAAGCTGTAAGGTGAAGCTACTATAAAAAAAAGGGCACGATTTACGTGCCCTTATATGATTAATTAATGACTGTTTCTTAGTGGTAGGCAAAGATTGGCATTGTGCCATCTTCAATAATACGAAGAGTTGTTCTGCCAAAGAAGAGACTCGAGAGACCGCTCTGACCGTAAGCACCCATAACAATAGTGCAGGCATTGATCTCTTTTGCATACTTAAGAATTTCCTGATTTGGAGTTCCAACTTTTCTTATTTTTTCAATATTTTTAAATCCTTTTGCTTCCATATAATCTGATGCTGCATCGAGAATCTTTTCGGATGCTTCAAGATCATCATTAATATTCAGAATGTGAACTTTCCTGTTCTTGTAAGCTCCAATACCCAGATTGGTAAAGAGCCTCATAGCTCTTGCTGAGTGAGATGAGCTGTCGTAAGTAACAAGGACATTATCTGATGAATCAGGTAGTTTTGCGGGTACAGCAAAAACCGGGCAGACACCTGATTCAAGAACCTTTTTCAAAGTATCCCCTGGTTCAGGTGTAGTAGCAAAATGGTAAAATGTTTTCATTCCTGTGATTATTACATCAGCAGTTTTGCCAAGCTCAACAATCTGTTCAAATGGTGAACCTGATTTAGAGTGTTTCTCAAATTCAACTTCTGCGTCTTTACAGGTAGTTTCAAATTCACCAAGGAAGTTTCTTACTTTCTCAAGCGCATCATTTATTTTAAAATTTTCCAGATGTTCTGCATAATAACTGGCCCCTACTCCTGCGCCTATAGTTGAATCTTCAATCTCTTCTACATCAATAATACCAACACCTACTACAGTACCGCCATTCTCTTTAACTATGTTAACTGCAAAATCAGTAGCAGTTTTTGAGTATGCTGATCCATCAAGTGGAACCAGAATTCTTAAACTCATTTTATGCCCTCCTTTGAACAAATGTCCAACACCATTTTCTTTCAGATTGAAAGTTTAACATAATATATTTTTTAAAACAATAAGCCTGTAATCCTGTTATGCAAAGGCTTATCAGGTTAATCAGGCAGTGCGAAAGTTACTGTTAAGTTAATATACTGTTATATTGTTGATCTATTGAAAAGTAGTCTGTAAGTATGATAATATTTCATTAACTGGTAAATAATTTGTTGGGTTGGAATTGAGAAGAGGAAAGACAATGCCGATAATTCTTGATTTTTCAAGTTTGGTTGAGTAAAATTTTTATCATGAGTGATTACTATAAGATTTTAGGAATAGATAAAAAAGCGACTCTGTCAGATATAAAAAAAGCATACAGAAAGCTTGCAAGAAAATACCATCCGGATCTCAACCCCGGGGACAAAACTGCAGAAGCAAGATTTAAAGAAATAACAGAAGCTTACGAAATACTGAGAGATAGTGATAAAAGGAAGCAGTACGATACATTCGGAACTGTGGGAAATCAGAATTTTAACAATGGAGGCAGAAGCGGTTTTGATGGTTTTGATTTTAACAAAACCGGAGCTAACAGTTTTGGTGACATTTTTGAAACTATTTTTGGTGGCGGGTTCAGTGGTGGCGGAAGTCAGCGTAGAAGCTCTGCTACCAGTAAAAAACCTGTAGCAGGAGAAGATCTGCGTTATTCAATGACCCTCAGCTTTCTTGATGCTGCCAAAGGTATTGAAACCCCTATTCAGGTTGTAAGAAAAATTTCCTGTCCAAAATGTAAAGGTAAAGGTGTGGATCCTAAATCCTCAAAAGTTACATGTCCTTCCTGCGATGGTTCAGGAAGAGTACAGAAACAGACAGGGTTCATGAAATTTGCATCTGCATGTTCAACATGTGGCGGATCAGGTGTTATACCAGGTAAGAACTGTTCTGAATGTCATGGAGATGGACGCATCGATAAGGTGTCCAAAATTAAAGTAAGAATACCAGCAGGTGTTGATGATAAGTCAAAAGTCAGAATAGGTGGTAGAGGAAATGCCGGTAAAAATGGCGGATCTACCGGAGATCTGATAATAACTATAAATGTAACCCCTCATCAGTTTTTCAAAAGAGAGGGGCTTGATCTGGCTGTAACACTTCCTGTTACATACAGTGAAGCTGCGCTTGGAGCGAAGGTGGAAGTGCCTACTCTTGATGGTACTGCGCTTGTTAAAATTCCTCCATCCACAGCATCGGGTAAAAAATTGAGAATTAGAGGTAAGGGGATACTTAATCCAAAATCGGGTCAGCAGGGTGATATGTTTATTGAAATAAGAATAATACCACCCTCAATAAAAGATCTTGAGGTGAGAAAGCTGCTTCAGAAAATTGACAAAAAAGCACCGTATAATCCGAGAGAAGGTATATATGAAAGATAAAACCTATTTAATTTCGGCTGTTGCTACAAAGTACGATATTCACCCGCAGACTCTCAGGCTTTATGAACGTGAAGGCTTACTTATTCCTTCCCGTTCAAAAGGTAATACAAGATTGTATACTGATGCTGATCTTGAAAGATTGGAAGTGATCCTCAATTTAACCAGGGAAATGGGGGTGAATCTCGCGGGTATTGAGGTAATTCTCAACATGCGGGAGAAAATGGAAATGATGCAACTTGAATTTGCTAAGTTCGTTGATGAGCTAAAAAAAGAATTTACGGGAAAGGAAACAATTGTAGAGGAAAAGAAGAACGCTATTGTAAAGTTCGCTTCCTCTAACATTGCACTTTTTAAAGATGGGCAGAAGTAGAAAAAGCGAATCTCTCGACTCTTTGAATCTCTATTTTCAGAAGATTAAGAAAATAGCGGTTTTAACACCGGAAGAGGAGAAGGATCTGATTGGTAAAGCAAAGGCCGGTGATGAAACGTCGTTTAAGAAGGTTATCGTAGCTAACCAGAAACTGGTTGTTAAGGAGGCTCTGAAATACTACTTTAAGGGTGATAACTTCCTTGACCTCATTAATGAGGGAAACAAGGGGTTAATTGAAGCTCTTAAGAGGTTTGATCCTGCAATGAATAACCGTTTCTATACTTATGCCTGGTGGTGGGTAAGAAGCGAAATAAGACGCTATCTTTCCAAACAGCAGAACATAATATCTTTTCCTGATATCTTCTATAACGACTACCTGAATTTTAAGAAACAGTATTTCAAGCTTAACAGAGAGCTGAAACGTAAACCTACAATTGTTGAGCTGGCAAAAAAACTTAATATTTCCGAGAAGAAGATTAAGGTTATGCTGGCTGTACCTGATGAGATCGTATCACTTGATAAGAGCGTAAATGATGACAGTGCTCCAAACCTGATGACTTTTATTGCGGATGATTCAAAAGATCCGCAGGAGATGCTCATGCTGGACTCTGTTAACAATCTTATTATTGATGACATAAGTAGTCTCACTCCAAAGGAATCTGCAGTTATAAGGATGCGTTTTGGTTTTGGTAATGAGGACCCTATGAAGTTGAGGGAAATTGCCAAAAATATGGGAATGAGCCCTGAAGGTGTTCGCAGAATTGAGATGAAAGCTCTGCGTAAGCTGAAAGCTATTCTTATGAAGCAGGGGGTCTACGGAGTATTAAATTGACAGAAAGTTGTGAAAAATGTGGCGGCACAGGCTGGGTCACTGTTAAGAAAAACGGTGAAAGCTTTGCAAAAAAGTGTGACTGTCGCCGCCAGGTTCAGAAAATAAATCGTAACGAGAGAGCCAATCTGCCCAGAAGATTCTGGAATTTTGATCTAAGCACTTATTGTTTCGATGAGAGGCAGTACCATCAGACCCAGATCAGGGCTAAAAAGATAGCAGACAGGTTTATCAAAGATTATCCGGCTGTTACAGGAGGCTTATTGTTTCAGGGCACAGTTGGTACAGGTAAAACCAAACTTATGTGTGCTATAGCCACAATGTTAATGGAAAGGTATGAAGATCTTGACGTATATTACATTGACTGGAACGACCTGGTAAGAGAGATGCGTTCAGGGCAGGATTCACATGTCAGGGATTTTGAAGCTATTAATAATCTCATTAACAGGCTTACTGATGTTGATCTGCTTCTGTTTGATGAGATTGGAGCTTCAAGAGTCAGCCCGTGGGTTCATGACTATATTTACTATCTGATAAACAAGAGATATAATAACAGATTGGTTACAATCTGTGCTACCAACTTCTCAGATTCAGCTGATAGTAGTGGAATGGAGACTCTTACTCAGAGAGTGGGAGACAGAATAAGAAGCAGACTTTTTGAAATGACTGAAATTGTTCCTGTTCAGGGACTGGATTCCAGATTAAAGAACCAGGGACAAGGCTAAATAAATCAAGGTGTTTTAATGAAACAGGATATAGCTTTTATTAATGAAAAAATAAGAGAAGAGAGTCAGGTTATTACTGGTATTCTCTCTGAAATGGAAAAGGTAATTGTAGGGCAGAGACTTCTGCTTGAAAGAATGGTTATTGCTCTGGTAACTTCAGGTCATATTCTTCTTGAAGGTGTTCCGGGACTGGCCAAAACTCTTGCAGTAAAAACTCTTTCACAGGTTGTGGATCTTAACTTCAGCAGAATACAGTTTACACCGGACCTTCTACCTGCGGATCTTATCGGAACTCAGGTTTTTAATCCAAAAACCTCTGATTTCTATACCAAAAAGGGGCCTGTTTTTACCAACCTTCTTCTGGCAGATGAGATAAACCGTGCTCCGGCAAAGGTTCAGAGTGCTTTGCTGGAAGCAATGCAGGAACTACAGGTTACAATTGGTGATGAAACTCACAAAATAGCCTCTCCTTTCATGGTAATGGCAACTCAGAACCCAATAGAACAGGAAGGTACATATCCTCTTCCTGAAGCTCAGGTAGACAGATTCCTGCTTAAGGTAAAACTGAGCTACCCTACAAGAGAAGAAGAGCGTACCATTGTAAATCGTATGACTTCCGGTACATCAATAGAAGTAAAACCTGTTTGTAATGCACAGCAGCTTGAGAACCTTAAAAAAGTAGCATCAATGGTATATGTTGATGAGAAGATATCTGACTATATAGTTAATCTTGTACTGGCTACAAGAGAACCCGCAGAAGCTGGTATACCCAAACTTGCAAATCTTATTCAGTTCGGAGCATCTCCCCGTGCGTCAATTAGTCTTTTAGAAGCAGCAAGAGCTCTTGCAATGATAAGAGGCCGGGGTTATGTAACTCCTGAAGATGTTAAAATGATCGGTAGGGATGTGCTTCGACACAGAGTTCTGCTCTCATATGAAGCTGAAGCTGAAGAGATGACATCTGATGATATTATTTCAGAAATTTTTGATAATGTTGTTGTACCCTGAGGAGGTATACTTTGGGTAAAAAAAAGAAGATTCTGAAGAAGGTTAATCCTGAAAAATCAAATAAGATGATCTATGCTGTGGCAGTGGGTCTCTTTATGATATTTGCCGGCTTTATCTATCTTTCCGTCAGTAGTAATCCTATTGAGAAAAGGATGGGGATTATTAATGGAGAGTGCACCTCTATTGAGAGATCAGATGGGGTTATTTCGGCTACCGGTACCGAACGTACTATTGAGATAGTTGTGGATACTGAAAAACATGAGGATTTTAAAGGACTTGCAGTATTCAGAGGAAAAAGACTAAGTAACATGTTTGCCGGTGAGAATATGACTATCAGAGTTGTTGATAAAAACAGAAAAGAGCTTTTTAAAATGGTCTTTCGGAATGGGAGGCAGCTTCAGGATACCAAAATGAGTTCTGTTCCTGCTTCTTAATTAAATTTAAAAATCTCTTCACAGGCTTTGCAGAACCACTCTTCAGGTTGCTGTGGAGGAAGTACTTCAATTCTCTTTTTCTTTTTAAAAGGATCTTTGCGATTTAACCATGCTGAGACTATAATCGCAAAAATAATAGCAGTTATCGGGAAGAAGAGATAAGAGTATAGTATAAACAGAAGATATCCTCCAAGAAGAATAAAGGCTGATATAAATATTATCAGGGGGCTGTTATCACTTTTATGCTCTTTAACCAGAGATGGGCAGATATCGTCAGATCCGCAGTATGGGCAGACAGGAAGCTGTTTCTCTTCTCTCAATTGAATCTACGCTCCTTTATTGACCGAAGAGGAGATCATTTATTCTCCTTCTCAAAGAGATTAATTATCTTATAGGATTTTTTAATTTCGTCCAGCCATTCCTTAATTCTCAACTTTGTTCTGCCACTTCTCAGGTGCTTCTCAATGGTATTGGCTATTTCAATGAAACTTTTAGGTTCCAGTCTGAGAGCTTTCTGGGAAGGTACATATATATTGTTGTAATAGTTTTCAACTTCCTGAAGGTCTATGCTTATTCTGATCTGGAGCTTATCTGCTACAATCTGATCGTGTATCATCTTGTCTCTTATAAAAAGTTTCAGACTGTCCCAGTTCATATCGTACTTTTTAAGGCTCTTCAGAACATTTTCCATAGACCCCATTCTGCTTATTATACTGGTTTGGAGATCTGCATAATCTTCTTCGGTGAATTTCTTTGTACCACCATATTCCAGAGCAAGCACTTTATAGTTTATAAGCTCCTGAAGAACTCTTTTATAGTAGCTTGTTACTGATTCTCCGGGGTTTCTGAGATGAGGATAAAGAAGTACTGCTTTATCTATATCAGACTGGGTTATAACTTCACTATTAACAGTTGCTGCTATTCTGTCTATAGTTATCAGAGGTTTTGTTGTAGTTACTGCCAGGATAATCAATAGTGCTTTAAAAAACATTTCCTATACCTATCTGTATTACAAAATCATTGCCCTGTACCTTTTTAAGATTCCATGCAAAGTCCAGTCTTACGGGCCCGATTGGTGTCTTATATTTAAGACTGAGGCCAGCACACCATTTGAGGTGTTGAAGATTAAACTGAAGTGGATCTTTAAAGACATTACCCAGGTCAGTAAATATTGTGTAGTAAAAGTCTTCAACCGGTATAAAGTGGATAGGGAAGGTTGCTTCCAGATTTATAAGTAGCATTGCCTTACCACCTACCGGATTATTGGTAGTAAAGGAGATCGGTCCGAGACGGTCGCTCTTTACTCCACGGAAGGTACGGAAGCCTCCGGCAAAGAACCTCTCTGTAATGGAGAGATCACCCCAGGCAAATCCGTTTCTCAGGGAGTATGAGAATACTCCGTTTTTGAACAATCTTATATTCTGCTGATAGTTCCAGCTGAACTTTATAAATTTTGTATCTGTTGCTATGAATGGAGTACCAATTTTCAGATTTGTAGAGAAAAAATCCCCTGTAGTGGCATTAAATGGATCATCTCTGTTATCCGATGTGTAGGCCAGAGTTATTGCCAGAGTTCTGAATGGATCTCTCAATCTGTCAAGACCGCTCTCTTCAACTTTCAGTTCAGTTAATTTTGTTGAATACCATCTCAGAGAGGCTGCGGTAAAGGTATTAGGGTCTATCTGGTATGTAAGAGTCTCTCCAAAACCGATTCTTTCGACTCTGTAACTAGGATAGATTTCATACTCTTTCCATACTCTTGCAGATGAAAGAAGCGGAGTATTAAGAAAGAATGGTGTGTCCATTGTCAGGGCACCTCTCTGTTCATTGAAGCCAACCTGTGCAATAGCAGAGAATGTAGAGGTTGAACCGATTACGTTTCTCTTCTGATACTCGAAGGTTCCTCTCAGACCCCGTCTCTCTTCCCAGCCAATACCTGCGCCATAGAATGTACTCTTATCCTGAGTAACTTTCAGAAGTATGTCAAGAACATTTCCCGGCTTCTCAATATAGAGAATCTCCATCTCTGTAAAGAGAGAGTGCTTTGATACTTCATCCATGTAAGCGTTGATTTTGTCAGTATTGCATGGAGATCCCTGAGGAAAGGGGAAAAGATTGCGGAGCATAGATTCCTGACTACCTGAAGCTCCCATTATAATGAGTTTACCTCTTCTGAAAGGCTTACCCTCATTTATTACAAACATCACCGATTTGCGGGTTCCCGGTGAAATTGATCTATCAATTGTTATGTCTTTAAAACCCTTTGAAATATAGAATTTCTTCAGTTCACTTGTATCTTTGTTGACTCTGAGCTGTGAAAACGGACCTCTTACTTTACTTGAAATAAGTGGCATTAGCTGCTCAGTTTTAAAATATTTGTTGTTATTAAACAGTATCGACTCAATAGTGTACTTGTCACCCTCTTTAACTGTAATATTTATATCAGCCTTCTTCTTTCTGAAAGATGGTTCCATTCTTATTATTGATCTGGGATAACCTCTGTCATAATAGAAAAGTCTCAGAAGAGCAAGGTCGTTCTGAATGCTCATTGGACGGAGCCAGAACAGTTTGTCGAAAATATTATCTTTTGTTGCAAAATATTTTAATAACTCTTTATCTGTAAAGCTCTTATTTCCCTCGATATTTATTTTGCCCAGAGAGAATTTACTATTCTTCTTTATGTTGAAGGTTATTGTTTTTATTAAATCTTTTACTTCTATTGATGAATCCACTTCAGCTTTAAGGTAACCCCGGCTCTTGAGATCTGCAGATATTTTTGCTTTACTTTCACGCTCAGCCCATTTTTCATATACATCTTTCTGCCATATAGATTCGATTAGTCCTCTTTTGCTACCAGAACCTTTGAATCTGAATATATATTTGTAGCCCTGGACTACATTAATCAGTACAGAAACTTCAGTCTTTTTATCATCTTTAAAGTTTTCAGTTACATCAACGGTTGGAAAGAAATACTTCTCTCTTTTAAGCAGAGTTTTTATTTTCTCAACAATTTTGTTTATCCGTGCAGGGGAGTAGTTTTTAAACTTCAGATCTTCAGACATTTTACTTTTAAGTGTAAGACTTGAGGTTATAAGCTTAATTGATTTAAGTTTTGTCTGATTACCTGGTGATATTATAAAGTTAAGACTAACAGTGCCTTTAACTATGTCTCTTTTAAGTTCTGTAACAATTTTATGGCTAAAATAACCTGAAGCTCTGAGATAGTCTCCCAGTTCACTTTCAGCTTTCTTAAGACTATCTGAGTCAAACCATCCTCCGGTTCTCAGAGAGAAGATAGATTTCTTTATCTTTTTTCTGGATAGAGGGCGTGGAGCTTTTATCTTTATCTTTGAAACCCTGAATTTTTTAACCAGATGGAAATATAATGGTATTCTGCCTTTTGAAGAAGGTCCCTTTCTTACTTCAATGTCAGCAAAATCTCCTGTTTTGAAAAGAACTGATATACTGTTACGTATTTTGTTAAAGTCAAACTGATCGCCTGCTTTAATAAGTATAAGAGCTTTGTATTTCTCTTCAATAGCCTTCCTGTTGTTAGTAATTCCTGTGAATTTAACAGAGGATATTATGAGATCCCGATCCACTGAGGCTGAACAGAAAAGTGGTGAAATTATCAGCGTTAATATTAGGGTTATCAGAATCTTTCTCATCTGCTTCTTTTCCTGAATCTGAAGTCAAAACTGAATCTGTTCTCTTCGTTTCTCATACATATTAGTGAGAATGAAGGAGATATATTGTATTGAAGATAGTATATCTCTTTCCTTACATCTTCCTGTTTTGTAGTTGATATATTCGTTGAGTAGACTACCATTACTTTTTTAGTAACAGGCCATCCAAGAGTAAGTCTGGAAGAGGACTCAACAGATGATCCTGTTATAACCGGATCCACCTTAATGAGAAGATCTATTCCAAGTAGTTTCTTTGCGCTTCTTGTTAGCCTTTCATTCCAGTAATTTGAAATTAAGCCAGTTCCGCCGGCGGAACCACTTAGAGTACCTACATGAGAACTTAATTGTGTGGGAGACTGTCTTTCAAATAGTTCCCCCATTGAAAGTAGTGCAAAAATATCCTGAGCCGGAAGAGGAGGAGAAGCTTTAAATTCGGGTTTCAGTCTCGACAGAGTTCCATCTATGGTAAATCTGATTCTGTAGTTTTTAATGAAAGCTTCTGAATCAAGTCTTACAATAGGGTCAAATGTATATTTATTGTTATATATAATTTCTGCTTTAACCAGATTGAATTTGGTATCCTGAAAGTTAAAAGTACCTCTTGTACTCTCAATGGTACCTGTCATAAACGGAAACTCTTTCGTGCCGGTAAGGTGGAGATTGAACTTACCTTCAGCACGTCCATAGTAGTTAACCATTTTTATATCATTATTTCCATGTATTTTTACATCAAATTCCAGCTTCTCATATAGTTTTGTTTCAGAGGAGGAGATATCATCATCTGTATAGAAGGATACTCCTTCATCAAACTCCCGTTCCCATAATGCAGACAGGCAGTGCAGATCACCAGACAGAACAAGTTTGTCTTTAACCAGGTTGAGAGACAGATCTGCATTGAGTTTAAACCGGGTTTTATGCATCGGGTAAAGAGTCATCTTTTTACCTGAGAAGTTCATGGAAAGGGACTTTAAACCATCTGCCTTGAGTTTAATGTGTCCATTTCCCTCTACGGTACCTTTGCCCATTTCTCCTTTAAGAGAAGTGAGATTGAAGTTTGACATGTCAGTAAACAGAATCAGACCATGTGCCTTATTAAGAGTATGGGGAAAATTGGGGAAAGAGAGGGTTTTGCCATTTATTTCAGCAACTCCTTTCATATCTATTTCACTGGCAGAATTGGCAAAAAATTCGCCTTTAACTTTTATTTTCCCTTTATTGTTTTTCCATGGAATCATAAGGTCCAGATCATTTATATTGAGGTTAAGATCTCCTGAGTATCTGTTACTTATTGAGTTAAAAGTGAAATCCAGGGGAGATAGTATCTTATTACTTTCGAGATTCCCTTCACCCTTTATTCTGAAATCTTCAAAATTTGTTGAAATCCAGGCAGTACCTGATGCTTTAAAAGGTCTGTCTTTGTAGAAAGACAGATTGTTAAATTCAGATTCAAGTTCAATCTGATCTGTATTAAAATCACCGGAACCTGAGAAAACAGCACTGCCTTTACCGCTGAACTCCTGGTGGAATTGTGATGCATCCAGATCTTTTATCGCTCCATCGGCATCATATTGTTTATTAAGATAATCTATGAAAAGGTTAGTATAACCGCTACCTTTTCTGAATCTGTATCTCATATTGGTAAGATCAATAAAGTTTGAATCGGATGCAAAATTACCGCTCAGATTTCTGAAATTGTATCCACCGAAGATGAAGTGACTGGAAGTAAACGCACCATTAACTACAAATGCAGGACTGTTTTGAGGGGACATATATGTAGCCCACCCGGTCATTTTACCTGAACCAGGAACTGCAAGACCAAGTATTCTGAATATTTTTGAACTCTCTCCCTCAATATCACTGATATCTACTCTTATGCCACGGGAAGGAGTTATAAGAAGTTGGGCTTTACCCTGTAGAAGTGTATCATCGAGTTCAATTGACCCTGTGGATATTCCATTGTTTCCTGCAATCTGCCCCTTTAAAGTTGACAGTTGTTCTTTTGCTGATCTCATATTACTGAAATTGAACCAGGACTTGTATTTAAGACGGTTTCCGTTTTTATTCAGATGAAGTTTCAGAGTGCCGTTTCCATTATTGAATTTCCATCTGGCAAGATCCAGGTCAATAAAGAACATAGAATACTTATTTATAGTTGATGGTCTGTTTATTCCAGCTGAAGCATCAATCTTCAGCTGGGATGTTGCCAGTTTAACATCTCCGGTTATGGTGAGGTTACCAAATTCTGCTCCAATTTTATCTGCAGAAAATTCAACCTCTTTCTTTCTTGTATTAAATGAAAACTGCATATCTCCCATAAGAGGGAATTCTTCCGGCAGAGTTGTAGAAGCATCTGCTATTTCCAGATGCCCTTTAATCATTGGGGGTTTTATTCTGATGTTCCCTTTTTTGATTACTCCTCCAAAAGGTATTGTTTCATATAGTCCGATAGCTCTGGATATTACAGGAGCAGAAATGTTGGTTCCTCTAATTCTGGTATCTGCATTTTTAGAACTTATTTCCAGAGTGCCCCTGTGTTTATCAGACTTTAATTTTGCTTTTATATCTATTCTTTTATCTTTACTATCCCAGTTTGCAGTGCCATTAAGATTTGTAAATACCTGCTCCCCGGATATAAATCTGGGGGATTTAAAACGGGCAGAAATTACCACTACTCCTTTATCATCGGTTTTGCAGTCAGCATTTCCATATACCAGACCATCAACAGCAAGTCCTCCAATAAGAGGTCTAAGGAGCTCCACTGGTGTCCCCTGAATCTGAGCTCTTACATGAAAACGATTGTCAAAGTATATACGGCCACTTGTTTTAATAATCATGTTTTCTGTGCGCCACTCAAAGAGATTGATTTTGATACTCTTTCTCTGTTGATAAAAAGAGGCGTTCAGATTGCCTGATATAGTTACAAGATCATCTTCTATAGGAAGTATTACCTTGAAGTGGGGAGAAGATAGTTTGTGAACTGTTCTTCCTCCTATATTTGCAGAGGTAAGATCAAAATCAAGTAACGTAAGACTGGTTGAGCCGGATTTGAATTTAAGAGATCCTTTTGAGATATTCATCCGGTTAAGTCTTTCCATTAAACCTGACAGATCAATTGGTTCAGATGCCTTATCACTTTTCAACTCTGCTGCGTCCAGATTTATTTCAGGTTTAATAACCGTGAAATTGATTTTTGGTTTTGAGAAGAGTGTTGAAAAAGGCAGAGTCACTTCAAAGCGATTGAAAGAAATACGACTGCTTTTTTTTATTGGAATCTTCTGGTTTTGAAGTCTTATGCCCGGAGGAAAGAGGGATAGCCGGAGATCTTCACTTTTTACATGTATCCCCGGCAGAGAACTGTTTATCTTTTCTAACAGGTAATATTTTGCTGCATAAAATAGTCCTGTAAACAGGCAAAGTGCAAAAAAAAACCTATTGCAATTTTTTTCTTTTTAGTCACGTAGTTTTACTATTTGGAAACTTTCTCCCAATCTTTCAGAAACTGCTGCATTCCGATATCAGTGAGAGGGTGTTTAAGCAGCTTTTCCATTGTTGAGAATGGGATAGTTGCGATATCTGCACCACACTGTGCTGCCTGAATAAAGTGGAGCGGGTGTCTTACTGATGCTGCGATAATTTCTGTTTCAATTGAGTAGTTGTCGAAAACCTGAATAATCTCTTCGATGAGATTCATACCATCTGATGAGATATCATCTATTCTACCTATAAAAGGTGATACATATGTTGCCCCAGCCTTAGCTGCAAGAAGAGCCTGTGATGCTGAGAATACCAGTGTTACGTTTGTTTTGATACCTTTTTCTGAAAGGGTTTTTACAACTTTAAGACCTTCAAGATTGATTGGTACTTTTATAACAACATTTTCTGAAATTGCTGCGTACTCTTCTGCCTCTTTGATCATTCCAGCCGGATCAGTTGCTGTTACTTCAACAGAAACCGGGCCGGGAACTATAGAGATAATCTCTTTAACGAGAGGAAGAAACTCTTTGCCCTCTTTAGCGATAAGAGAAGGATTTGTTGTAACTCCATCCACAACTCCGTATTCCATAGCTCTTTTTAAATCATCAATATTGGCTGTATCCATAAATATTTTCATAATTATTCCTCCAATGTCCGGAACAAAATTATATCAGAATCACATTTATAAATAAAGGAATTACGCCATTCTGTAGTTTTATCTGAAGCCTTTTAAGTCAGTACTTTATCAGAATGATATACCGGTTTTCAGATAAACTGAGTTTCCTGTATAAAAGGATGGCTCGGCTATAACAGATAATTTTCTGCTAAGTTTGAATATAAAAGGGACTTTCATGAACAACCGCATGTTAAATTCTTTTCTGTTGTTAACCTCTTTATCTGATGAAGAACTATATCTTGTTTCAACTCCTATACCAGGGAAAATTTTTAGTCGGGAGCCTGTTTTTATTGGTTGAAAGACAAAGTATTTCAACTTGAAATTTAAAAAGGTATACCCATTATTACCAACAGTGATCTGATTTGTAGCAAATCTTACACTGTTGTCTGGTCTGAAGATAGAGGCATAAGCCGCAAAATCCACTCGTGATCTGAGTTTCCCAAAAGAGAGCTTTATGAGTTTCCCTGCTCTGATTCCCAGAGTTGTTATTGCAGTAACAAACTCATAGTTACCGCTATCTGTAGAGTTTCTATTGTAGCCGGCAATAATACCGAGATCTGCTGTGCTGTTGAGTTTTGTTCCGGTTTCTATAAGAATGCCTGTATTTTTATGATCTGATCCAAGAGTCAGGTTAAGATCTGATAATATAATCCAGGTGCCTTTATTATATTGATAAGGGGATTGAGCATTAAGTGTGCAGCATATTGATAATATGGTGAAAAGCATTAAGAAAAAACTCTTTTTCATTTTAAATCTCCTAAGAATTTTCAAAAAATACATAGTAGCTCTTTTTCAAAAAAACTCCATCTGTTCTTAATAAAAAGGCAGGAAGATGTAAGAGAGGTTTCAGTGTTTTTAAACTTGACAGAAAAGAGTGCAAAGAGCTTTTGTGGACTGCCTGTTACAGAAAAAAGTTGTCTTTCAGAAAGGTCTTTTAAAGTGAAAAAAATTTTTTGATATAAAATGAACAATAAAGTTGTTAAAACAGAATTATAATGATAATTTAATACTATGGCACTTACAGAGACAGAAGTTCAGCTTGCGGCTGAGATTAAAAGAAGAATCGTTGAGTTAGGTATTAACCAGAAGATTGTAGCTCGGGGAACCGGAATTCTTGAATCCTCAATCAGCCTGTTTATGAGGCAAAAGCAGGCTCTGCCGCTGAAATCACTGGTTAAAATATGCAATTTTCTGGATATCGGAGAGATTCGTATCTGGGGAGTTAAAGCTCAAACCAGACAGATTGCTTCCCTGGATGATGTAGAAAGAGAACATATCTCCCAGGCCCTCTTTGCAACAGGTAATAACGTTAAAAAGGCTTCTGAGTTACTTGGAATATCAAGGCTTACTCTCTACAATAAAATTAAGAGATACGGTATGAATATCAGGGAGAAGCATTAAATACCTCTAACTGATATATTAGAGAGAAATCCGTCTGTTTGATAACTAGTCAATGTTTCAAAAAAAAGCTGTTGACAGAATACCACTTTTCTGTTTAATTTCCAGGGAAAATTCCAGAATGATAGTTGTTCAGAATACAGGTAATCCGGTTTCTATATTAACAATTACGGGTTATTCAGTATGAGTTTTCTGTTTACATGTTCAGAGTTTCCCATGTTTCTGTAGAAATTTTATCAGACTGCCTTATAATAATCCCGTTTGTCATAACTCTTATAATAGCCTGTTCTTTTAAGTGCTTTATAAGCTGAACCTTATTGCCAGATACTTTATGTATTTTCTGTTCATTATTACCTGAAACTGAAGTGATTAGTATAAATCTGTTATTCGGAGCTGAATATAGAGTCAGGTATATGCCGGGTTTATGGGAGGAGTAGATTGTTTTGGTCTCTCCGGTTATGGGGGCGATTGTTACAAGATGCTTTTTGTCCCTCAGGCAGTAGATGTTGTTACTGTTATTTATTACAGGATAGTTACCTCTCATATAGTTCTGGCCAGGTTCAAAATTACCCTCTATAGTTCTGGATGGCGCTGAAGGAGTGGATAAATCTTTGAAAGAGATGCTTTTGTGCGTAAAGGTGATAAGGTAATTATTGCAGACCCTTGGGTATTTTATAGATTCACCGAGAGGAACCAAAGGTTTTCTGTCTTTCAGGTGAAAGATGTGTTTCCTGAAGTTTGAAGGATACATGACAGATATTATCATGTCGATGGTATCAGTTCCGATTCTGTTTGTTTTGATAATGTTTATTGATTGTGGTTTTTTATTACCTGTCTTAACAGGCCAGGTATTAACCTTTCCCAGTTTTGTATCAATTATTTTAAGAACTATTGCGTCATTTTCTTCTTCAGTGAAAAGCATAATGTAGTGCTGGAAATGTTTCAGGTGGAAAGAGAGCATTCTCTTATTGCTGCTGTATAGTTTATTTATTTTCATAGATGAAGGGTTGTAGCTGAAAATATTTGGGGAGAATGTATCTTTGATTTGTAGAAAATAAGGGGTATTTTCACCTGTTACAGAAATTGTAGTACCAGGAATATCTATTTTTTTGCCATCTATTTCCGGTTGTGAGTAGTAACTGGTTGTAACAAGATTTCCATTCCTGAGCAGGTAGTAAAAATAACTGGGACTTATGCTGCTGATAAAGGATACGTATATTGTTACTGAAATTGCAACTACTGCAACTGGTAGAGTTTTTGCAAGATTCTTAAAGAAAAAATAGCTGTATCTGCCGGATATTCCGCCGGAGCGTCTGAAGCCGGATATAAATGGGTAGTAGAGCATGCCGGAAAGTATAAGGAGTATTATTACTAATGAAACAGGGTGGTCTCCTAGTAGAGATAAGAAAAAGCTTTTTGATGCAGAGAATGCTGAATATTTAATAGATATTACAAAGTTACCAAGTATCTGGAGTGATGGAGTTAATATAGCCAGAAATGCTGCAAATCCAATAGTTTTTATTGCAGTGTTTCTGAAATAAGAGAAAGGGATTGTGAAAAATATGCACATAATCAGAAACAGAAACATTGATGACGGAAGAATTGTATTAACTGTTAATTTTTCAGTTCCTGGGGGAAACCAGATGTTCTCTGTTAATGATATTAAGATTAGTGATGACCCTATTAGTATAATGATTGCAGTAATTTTATTTCTTAATATTAGCATACGTGATGTCTGATTTGAGAAAAGGTAATTTTCTGCATTCTGACTATATTCTTCGCTGAATAGAGTTAACCCCATTGCTATGGCGCTTATGGTTACTATTATTTTGAGTATTCCAAGAATAAGAGTAGGGGTAAGGTCAAGGCTGACATTAGCCAGGTTATACCTATTTATGAATATTAATGTGATTGATATAAGAGCTGTTAATGTTAGTAGCTTTTTTGTGGCTGATTTGAGTTCCTTAATTAACATAGTAACCTCCGATAAGGGCTGAAATAATTTCTGAAAGAGTCGCTTTTTCCATGTTCTGATGTTGAAAAGATTCTTCAACAGGGTATAGGTAGTATTCTTTGAAATGGCCGTCCTCTTTGCAGTGAATAATTGGAAGATCTTTAACAACAATTTTGTCTCTGGAAACAATTTTTCTGCATTTTTCCAATAGATTGTCTGGTGTTGAGTCCAGAGGGATTTTCCCTTCCTCCATTAATATGATTCTGTCTGGTATTCTCTCTATATCTCCAGTGAAATGGTTGACTACTATAATTGTTGTGTTGTGTTCCACCGCCATATCGAGGAGTTGATTTAGAATTGTGTCTCTTACATAGGGATCAATGTGCTGAAGAATTTCGTCAATTAGTATCATAGAAGGTTTCTGAGCAATAATAAGAGATAGTAGTAGTATTGCTTTCATTCCTGTTGACAGGGATTTGATTTTTTTGCTTCTGTCCGGGAGGAATCTGTCCAGAATATGACAGTTGAAGTCTCTGATATCATGAATTCTGCAGTGAAGTTTAATCATCTCTTTAATAGAGAAATCTGAGTACATTGAACAGTTATCTGAAAGAAATCCAATACTATTTTTCCTGCTATCTGTGTTGAATGTAATTGATCCTGTATCCTGAACAGAAACTCCGGCAATTGTTTTAAGAAGAGTGCTCTTGCCGGATCCGTTCTTTCCGGCAAGAAGGATTATTTCTCCTTTTGTTATATCCAGGTCTATTTTATTCAGAATATTCTTTTTCTTATGGGTAATGGTCAGCTTTCTGATTTGTAGTAAAGTTTCGTTAATCATTGTTTAAAAACTCCTTCATTAATTCTCTGATCTCATTTTTTGATGCTCCCAGTTCCATAGCATGAGTTATGAAATTCTGAAATTCAGATTTCAGAAGACTGGTTCTGAAAGGATCAAGTTTCTGTTTTTGATAGATAACACGATAGCCACTACCGGGTTTACTTTCTACCATTTCATCTGTAACTAGTAAGTGATACGCTTTAACAATAGTGTTAGGATTTACTTTGAGGAGTTTTGCAAGATCCCTGACAGGAGGTAATTTATCTTCAACTTTAAAATTCCCTTTTATAATCTCCTTTTTGACCCACTGTGCAATCTGTACGTATGTTGGTAGCTGAGATGAGTGATCAATAATTCTTTCTTTCACATTTCCTCCAAATTGTATTGCTATGATAATACAATTGTTTTTCGTTGTCAACTCTGAAAATTAATTTGGTTGTAATCGATGTTTTCAGATTTGACAGTAAAAATGCTTTTGGTATATTTAAGAAGAAACAATACAGTTCCATCTAATATGGTAAATGAGATTAAGGAGCAGATATGCGTATACTTTTTGTCTACCCTTCAGATATGAAGATATATAATTCGGGTATAGGGAGTCTCTCAGCGGTACTGAAAAGAGACGGACATGACACAAAGCTGTTTCATACAAACTGGAATGATTCAGAAAATCTACAGAGAGTAATTGGAGAATTCAAACCTGATGTAATAGGGTTTTCTATTGTTACTAATCAGTTTTCTCTCTCTCTTGAATTAATAAGATCGGTAAAAGAGGTGTCTGATAGCCCGATTGTTGCAGGAGGAGTGCATGTTACTCTTAATCCTGAAGATGTTATTGCTACTGATGGTATAGATGCAATCTGTATTGGTGAAGGGGAATACTCCTTTCTTGAATACATTAACAAGCTTGAGAACCATGGCTGTTCTGATGATATTTGTGGAATGTGGTTCAAAACTGAGAATGGAATTAAAAGAAATGGAGTAAGAGAGCTTGTAAAAGATCTTGATAATCTACCTCTCCCGGATTATGAACTTTTTGATTATATGGGGATATATGACAATATTGGTGTTCTTATGTTCTTTGCAAACAGAGGATGCCCTTATGAATGTAGTTACTGCGTCAATCACTCTATGATTAAAGCATACGGCCTTAAAAACTATATAAGATTTATGTCTGTAGATAAGGTGATAAGCAATATAAAAAAATTACTGGAACAATTTCCCCAAATAGAAAAAATTGAGTTCTTTGATGATACTTTCATTCTTAAAAAGAGCTGGTTTATTGAATTTGCTGAGAAGTATAAAAAAGAGATCGGGCTACCTTACTACTGCAATGTAAGAGCCAATCTTGTTGATGAAGATATTGTAAGAAATCTTAAAGAATCTGGTTGTATAAGGGTAAATATGGCCGTAGAAACCGGTAATGAGGATATGCGCAGGAATGTGTTGAAAAAGAATGTTTCCAATAACCAGCTTCTTAAATCTTCAGAACTGTTGAGAAAAGCCGGAATTTTTCTTTATGTACACAATATGGTGGGAATACCTTTTGAAACTGAAGAGAGCATAAAAGAGACTATCGCGCTGAATCAGAAGATAAAAGCTGATGATATGCAGTGCTGGACATTTTATCCATTCCCCGGAACAGATGCTTATGAGGTTTGTCGTAACAATGGGTGGATTTC
Organism: Candidatus Aminicenantia bacterium; assembly: GCA_965225955.1. GTDB lineage: Bacteria > Acidobacteriota > Aminicenantia > UBA2199 > UBA2199 > CBDDBX01. The sequence goes on along the minus strand of CBDDBX010000018.1, from coordinate 120,140 downwards.
AGATCGTAATGTAGTTACCGTTGCCGGAACAAATTGCCAGTCTGTACTGGATCAGCCGGGAATTGCGCCTAACCGGATCAGTTATTATCATAAGCGTTTTAAAATGCTGGCAATGGGTAAACGACTTCCTGAAAAAGATATACCTCTGGATTATATTAGAATCGGAGTTGAAGAGTCTCAGATAGGAACCGGCTGGAACAATCTGGAAAAAGATGGAGACAGATGGTTTCGCTGGTCAGAAAAGTCGTGTTCTTTTTTTCTCAGAAATAGTATGAAGCCTTCACTAAAATTATCTGCTACTTTTCCCGGACTTGAAGAAAAACGCACTGTTTCTGTTGTTGTTAATGGTAGCAAAGTGGCAGAGTTTATTCCCAAAGCAGGGTGGCAGGAGTATAATATTGAGTTGCCATGTATAAAGGATATTCTGCTTGAAATAGAATTGACAATTGATAAACCGTACTATCCTTCAGAAGTAAATCCTGAAGACAAAAGGGTACTGGGGATAGGAGTCTCTGAAGTCTCACTTAATGGAAAAGCCGGGGTACTGAAAAGGTTATTCAGACGAAGGTTCAGGGAAGCAGTCTCCTGATTGTTCCTTTAATCACGAAGGGTTTGTCATCATTGTATATCAGAGTCAGGTTTAGCAGATAGTCAGCTATATCTGAGCTGTTGACATTTTACAGGTGGTGAAGTTAAATGTTACTGTATTTTTTTCTTTTGAATTAATCTTTCAGACGGAGAGTAGAGTTGATTATGAAAGAGACAAATAATGACGAGTTGAGACGCCTTGAGGCAGAATGTCTTGAGGCAGTGAAACAGGGCAACAGGGAAGCTTACTCTTTCATTGTGAGGTCCTATATGCGAAAAGCTTATTATATAGCTCTTGGTTTTGTAAAGTCAGAGGAAGATGCACTGGATGTATCTCAGGATGCTTTTATAAAAGCATATAAATATATTGATAAGTTTAAGTCCGGCAGCCCTTTTTTCCCATGGTTTTACAGAATTCTGAAGAATCGGTGCCTTGACTGGATAAAGGGAAATAAGAACCTCTCCCGGACTCCGATAGAGGATCTGCATTTAGCTTCTCCTGAAGATATGGATGATCAGGTTAAAATGGAGCTATGGAAATCTATAGAGAAACTCTCAGTTGATCACAGAGAGATAATTATTCTTAGGTATTTTCATGACTACTCTTATAAAGAGATTGCAGAAATTATAGAGAAGCCTCTTGGAACTGTTATGTCGGGACTCTATTATGCTAAGAAGAGGCTGAGAGAAAATATGGAGAGGTGTCTGAAATGAAACATGAAGAGATTAAATTCATGATTCCTCTTCTTGCTGAAGGGGAACTGGATGATAAAGAGCGTAGAATTGTAGAAGAGCATCTTGGTGAGTGCGAAGAGTGCAGAAGAGAGTTTGAAGAGTTTGGAGAACTTGAAGCTGTACTGACTGAGATGCAGTATAAAAAACCTGATGAAGAGGTGTGGGAAAAATATAGTGATTCTGTCTACAACAGGCTTGAGCGAAAAACTGCATGGATAGTTTTTATTGCAGGAGTTTTGATAATTCTTGCTTTTGCAGGATGGAAATTCATGGAGAACCTTATAACTGATCCTGATGCTTCATTGATTCTTATTATAGGGTTATTTACTTTTATAAGCGGTAGTATTATTCTTTTTGTATCTATCCTTAAGGAGCAACTGTTCTATCGTAAAAAGGAGAGATATGAGGAGATTGATATATGAAGGTGTACACAACAGATTGCATTAACGGCAAAAAGATTGTAAAGAATTTCGGTCTTGTTAAGGGAAATACTGTAAGAGCCAGACATGTGGGACATGATATTATGGCTTCAATCAGAAATCTTATTGGTGGAGAGATTATTGATTATACCAAAATGATTGCTGAATCCAGAGAGCAGGCTCTGGACAGAATGAAAGCTTCTGCAGAATCCCTTGGCGCCAATGCTATTGTGAGTGTAAGATTTTCAACTTCAACTGTTATGAGTAATGCTGCAGAAATTCTGGCTTATGGAACTGCTGTAGTACTTGAAGATGAGGCTGAATAATCCGCCACTTTAGAATTTTCATTCTGATCTGTTGTTTTTGAACTCCCATTTATATAGCTGGAGTAGTCTTTTACGAGATTACTGTTTATTATCTTCCAGCTGCAGGTTTTAACATATTGCAATCCATTATTTCTAAATGAATCTCTTTTTACAGGGTTATCTATAAGGTCAAGGCAACAGGATGCAAATTCCTCTGAATTTCCGGCTTCAGCAATTAACCCGGCATCGGAGTTTTTAATAATCTCTTTGCAACCGCCAACATCAGATACTATTGCTGGTATACCTGATGCCAGAGCTTCCTGAACTACGTTACCAAATGTTTCTGTAACAGATGGAAAAAGAAAGAGATCTGAACTGGCGTAAGCTTCGGCAAGCTCTCTGCCTTTAAGATAGCCTGTAAAAATTGCTTCCGGCATTCTCTTTTCAAGTTCTGTTCTTATGGGGCCATCTCCCGCAAGTACAAATCTGATATCTTTTCTATATCGCAGTTCCTGGTAAACATCTATAAATACATCCAGGCCTTTGTACCATACGAAACGTCCTGCAAACAAAATTACTTTACTTTTTTCTACTCCCCATCTTAAGCGTAGATAGTATGATCTCATTTCCGGTGAGAACTCCTGCAGATTGATTCCCCGGCTCCAGATTCTGGTATTTTTTATTCCATACTTTTTTAACTGGCTTTCTGCTTCTGTTGTTGGAGCATATACTGCAAGGCTCCTGTTGTAAAAGTACCTGAAATATTTTTTCATTGCTCCGGCCAGAACTCCTAGTTTATATGTAGGAAGATATGAGATGAAGTCTGTGTGATATGACGTTATAACCGGAATATCTCTTTTTCTGGCCCAGGATGTTAGTAGTTGCCCTGTAAGATCCGGTACAGTTATATGAATAATATCCGGTGAAAATTCTTTAATCTGATTAATAGTTACAGGGTTAGGTATGGTAAGGCGGTAGTCTTTATAAAAAGGAATTGGAACAGAGAGAACTTTATGCAATTTCAAATATCTGTGGGATCTGGGAGTTATTGAGAAACCCCATATTCCTGTTTCGATTCCTTCTGACAGCAGATGAGAGGTTAGTTTATACAAAGTTCTTGTAGCACCATCCTGATTCTCTTTGTACATTCCTGCATAAATTGCTACTCTCATCTTAATCTCCATAAAAGGATATATAGGTATTTTAAATCTGCGAAGTTATGGAAAAGTCTGATTTAAATGAATTTTTTGTTAAATCCGGAGTTGAAGATCTCTCCTGTTTTTTTTACAATCCATCTATGAAGAAGATACCGAATACTTATGTAATCATTTTTTTTATTATTGTGCTGGCTGCACTCTCAACCTGGGTAATTCCAGGGGGGCAGTATGAAGAGGTCAAAAACTCAGCCGGAGTTACTCAGAAAGTATATAAAGCTGTAGAAAGTAATCCTCAGAGCTGGCAGATTTTCAGCGCATTTTACAAAGGCTTTGAAAAGCAGGCAGGGATCATTGTTTTTATTCTCATGATCGGCGGAGCTTTCTGGATAATAAACTGCAGTAAGGCAATAGATGCTGGAATTAACAGTTTTCTTGAATTTACAAAACGCCTTGATGGTAAAGGAATTTTCAGAAAAATAGGCGTTGAGAATATTGTACTGACACTTATTATGCTTCTATTCAGTGTGTTTGGTGCTGTTTTTGGCATGAGTGAAGAGACTATTCCATTCATTATTATTGTTGTGCCTCTGGTTATATCGATGGGGTATGACTCAATTACAGGGGTTCTTGTAGTTTTTGTTGCTGCAGGGCTGGGGTTTGCCGGAGCTGTTCTTAATCCTTTTACTATTGGTATTGCTCAGGGACTTTCTGATCTGCCTCTGTATTCGGGGATGGAATACCGGATTGTCTGCTGGTTTGTTATAAATTTAATAGGCATTATCTGGATACTTAAGTACGCAGGTAAAGTGAAAAAGACACCGGAAAAATCCCTTGTGTATGAAGAGGATGAATACTGGAGAGAGAAAGGAAGAGGTGATGGTGATGTGCTTAAGTACGTTACACCCGGAATCTCCTGGTATGTATTTGGTGCTATTCTTCTGATATTTGCAAAACTCTCTTATACAGATGTTTCTACAACTCTGACTGTAGGGGATGCATCTTTTTCTATGCCATTTTTCCCGATAATAACAGTTGTATATGCTATTGGAGGTTATCTAACTCTTCGAAGATCTGTTCACTTCTATATTCTTTTTCTCCTTGCTGTTGCAATGGGGGTTCTTATTGTAGGTGTAATGGGATATGGATGGCATATAATGGAAATAGCAACCCTGTTCTTTAGTCTTGGTATTATTTCAGGTGCGGCTTCAGGTTATTCGCCGGATAAAATAGTTAAACTGTTTATTGAAGGGGTAAAAGATTTTCTATCTGCAGCTCTGGTTGTTGGATTTGCCGGAGGAATTATAATAATTCTTGAAGATGGCAGAGTAATAGATACCATTCTGAACAGTCTGGCAGGTATGATGGACGGAATGGGTGGTACTGCAACAGTTGGAGCTATGTATGTTATCCAGACCGGGATTAATCTGCTGATACCATCAGCTTCAGCAAAAGCTGCTCTGACGATGCCTATTATGGCGCCTTTTTCAGATCTGGTTGGTATCTCACGTCAGGCTACAGTAATGGCTTATCAGTTTGGAGACGGTTTCACTAATATGATAACTCCTATTTCTCCGGTTATGATTGCTGTTATAGGAGTAGCAAGGATACCTTACGAGAAGTGGTTCAAGTGGATCTTTCCTTTTATACTTGTTATGTCAATTATAGGATTTTTACTTCTTATACCTACTGTTACAATGAAAATTAACGGGTTCTGATTCTTCTTACTTTTTAATTATATATAACAGAGACTAAGATCTTAGTCTCTGTTCATTTTATATTACTTTTTATCAGCAGTGGATTATTGTTCCTACCTGATCTCCTTTCAGAGCTGCTGTTATATTTCCTTTTTTTAATCCGTTTATTATATGAATCTCTTTTAACACAGTACTGTTTTTAAGAATATCTATACAAGGGCGTTCTATAATCAGATCATCAAGATCTTTTGCCAGAAGTTCATCAATGCTTATTCGGGGGATAAATTCAGCATCAAACTTCTTCTTGGGATCATGAGTGTAGAGTCCCTTTTCATCTTTTATGAAGATAACCTTATTAACACCCAGCAGATCTGCAAGTATAAGAGTTCCTACATCGGTTCTGTGAATTGGTATTCTGCCTGTAGCAGGAGGAAGTGCAAACAGGTCGTAGGGAGGCATACCATGTATCACAGGTATGCTTTTCTGGGCAAAATACTGTGATAGTTTAACCAGCTCATCGTTGCCGATTTTTATGCCTCCGTATTTTGCAAGCAGAACAGACACCATAAGAGCATTTTGTTCAGAAACAGATGTTCCGAATCTGGCAATAATTCCTGTTGGCATTCCAAGTTCAAGACCAATATTGTATATATGTCTGCTCCTTGTTCCACCTCCTGTGGTTAAAAGCATCTTATATGCATTTCTATTGGCAGCTATCTCTTCAATAATTGAAGGCAGGCCGTTTTTGCCTCTGTCACATATTGACTGGCCTCCAATTTTCATTATGTTGAGATCCGGAAAGAGCCTCTTCTGCTCAGGTATTTCCAGAGAGTTGTTGAACTCTTTGCTTACCAGGCTTTCACCCATGAGTTTGCTCTTAATATGCAGGCGTTTGTTATCGCGGTCTCTTGTTAAACTCATTGTACTACTCTCAATCTATTTTAACCTCAGCATCTTCTGGTTCTATCTTAAGTTCAATCATTGTGGCACCAACCTCCTTTGCTATCTGCTCAAGCTCTTTTTTTCTAAGATGATCTGTGTAGAAGTTCAACTCAATACCTGCCACAGCTACCATGCGAAAACGAGGCTTTTTCTCTTTTTCTCCAACTTTTGTTCTTTGTCTATAGAATATTTTAGGTTTCATATAAATCTCCTTTTAATATATCTGATAAGTATATATTGGTATGAATATAGAGAATTATCATCAATGTAGTTGATTCTCTGAATAAGATGGTTCTGGTTGAAAAAGAGGTAGTGATCCTGCGTTCTGATAGTGGTTATTGAGTCCGTTTATGAAAAAACTATTTCAGGAAAATGTGAAACATCTGATCAATATCCGGGTTGGTTGTATATGTTTTCTGATATGTGATTGTATTTTTATATATAAAATGCTATATATCGTATATGGGTATTGTAAAAATATCAGAAGAGATTCATGATGAATTGAGAAAAGCCGCAGGAGTTTTTGACAGATCTCTCAATTCTCAGGCCGAGCACTGGATTAAAATCGGTATGCTTTCTGAGATGCATCCTTCTATAAATTATGAAGAAATCCGGGATTTACTTTTTAAATATCCGGATATTAAGATCTCTGAAATAGTTGAGAAAGGCAGGAAAAGTGATACCACTTAAATCGTCAAGAGATATGATGCTTTATCGGGAAACAGGTAAAATTGCCGGTGCAGTTCTATCGAGATTGATACCTGAGATGAAGCCGGGTGTAGATACATACTATATTGCTAAACTTGCGGAGCAGTGGATTCGGGAAGATTATGATGCTATTCCATCTTCCATTGGTCAGTATGATTTTAAGTTTGCACTTAATTCATCAATAAACGATATTGTCTGTCACGGGGTACCCTCCAGATATGATGTTCTGAAAGATGGCGATATTGTTAATCTGGATGTAACAGTTAAGAAACACGGGCTGATTGCTGATACTTCAAGAATGTATCTGATTGGTGAATGTAGTGAAGAAGCCAAAAGGCTTTGTACTGTTACCCGTGAATGCCTTTTTAAGGGAATAGGGCAGGTCAGACCAGGTAATACGATAGGAGATGTGGGCTTTCACATTCACCAGCACGCTGTTAAAAAAGGATACACTGTTGTCAGGGAGTATTGTGGTCACGGTATCGGGAGAGAGATGCATGAAGAGCCTCAGGTTGCTCATTTTGGAAAAAAGGGAAAAGGAATAAAGCTGACAAAAGGAATGGTCTTCACTATTGAACCTATGATAAATGAAGGAAGCAGAAGGATAAAGCATCTTGATGATGACTGGACAGTTGCTACTGAAGATGGAAAGCTTTCAGCTCAATTTGAGCATACTATTGCTGTAACAAATACAGGGTGTGAAATTTTAACTCTCAGAGAAGAGGAGATTTAGATAAATTGTATGGCAGATTAACCAGTTAAGATAATCTGCCTTTTGTAAATGAGTCTGTTAGTTTGATATCATCCCTTTTGCTTTGAGTTCTTCAAGGCATTTACCGGCTAGTGACTCTATCATAATTGAGAGATCTGCAAGTTCACTACCTGATGTATGGGATGAAGCGATCCAGGCTTTTCGTCCGGTTTTAGTATCATAAAGAGTCAGGCGGTATTTAAGGTTTGGTAACTGGGAGATGTCCCCTCCGGTTACGATAGTTCTTTCGGTTGTTATTCTTCTTCCATAGCGATAACGGGTAACCCTTTTACTGCTGATATAGGTTGGATTCTGGTACTCTTCAAAGTATTTGTCTGTAAGTTCAAGAATGAGAAAAGCATCTACTCCACGTCTTTCAAGAGTTGAATAGAAATCATCATCACTATATTCCCGGGTAGGAAGGAAAATTTCAAAATCTGCAATAGCTGCAGTGGATGATGAAGAGTTAAGTTTTTCGCAAAACAGCCTCTCTATCTTTTTTACTGTTCTCATATCTGTACCTTCGCACTTTACCATAATTTTCTTATAACGTGCTCCTGCAAAATCGGGATCAGCAAAAGAGTTGATATCCGTGAAAGCACAGCTGGTAAAGAACAGAGTGGCGATAGTTGATAAGATGAAAAAAAATTTCATAATTTACTCCCTTATTTCAAAAATTATATAACCTATTTTAACACGTGGGAAAATGAAAAGTGATAAATAAATATGTTACAATTTTCTGTATATAACGGAGATAGATCAGATTGACACAGATTTTTAAGAATATTTTCAAAATTTTCACCGGAACAACGATTTCAAGAGTTTTCGGATTTTTCAGAGATATGATAGTCGCTCACTATTTTGGAACCGGGAAGATAGCAGATGCTTTCAGTCTTGCTCTGATATTCCCGAATATTATGAGACAGATTCTTGGTGAGGATATGGTGGAAAGAGCTTTTATGCCTCCTTTTAAAACAATATATGATCGTGGAGAACATAAGAGGGCATGGAAGTTTCTCTCTGTTGTATTTAACTGGTTTTTTGTAATTCTTTTATGTGTTACAGCTCTTTTCTATCTCATTATACCTCTTCTCTTTTCACTGAAAGATAGTTTTCCCGGAGTCTTTGGGTTCCTGGTTTCTGCCGGACATTTTGACTACGACATGACTCTGAATCTGGTGCTGGTGATGTTGCCCTTTATGCTTTTTATAGGACTGGCAGCTTTTGTTGGAAGCCTTCTTAACTTCTTTGATAAGAACTGGATATTTGCTTTTGCTCCGGTTATGCTGAGTGTAGGGGTAATAATATCTGTGTATCTGTTTGAGGAGTCCTGGGGTGGTTATTCAATTGCAGCCGGGTATGTACTTGGAGCTTTTTTACAGTTTCTTATTCAGATAATCTTTGTATGCAGAAAAAGTTTTCGCAGAGAAACCAACGCAATCTATAGCCTGAAATTCAGAGACAGTAGTTCTGAAGTTGATGTAATTAAGAAAGAGAGTGGAATAATAACCCTTAATTCTATTCTGACTAAGAGCTCTGAGGTATTTACAAGGGTTCTTGCAACAAGTCTGTTTTCCGGCGCTATCTCTTCATTAAGTTATGCCCAGAGACTATTTCAGCTTCCTTTTGCAATAATTTCACTCTCAATATCCAGAGGGATTAATCCTACTCTTAATAAGATGAAAGATAATGATAACAGAGAGGAGTTCAATAAATTGCTGAATAAAGGAATCAGCCTGAATCTTCTGCTTATAATTCCTGTAACAACTATTATTCTTGCAGCTGCAGAAGAGATTGTGAGACTGGCTTTTATGAGAGGGGCTTTTGATGAGAACTCAATGATACTGACAGCTCAGGCTTTTATGATGTATGCTGTCGGGATATTGCCTCTTAGCCTTGTTGGTTACTATACCAGAATACTATCTCTGTTCAGTAAAAATAAGTATGCTCTGAAGATCTCATTTGCAGGAGCTATTCTTAATATAGTATTTGCATACCTTTTTGCAGAGACGATGGGAATGGGGCATAAAGGTATAGCACTGGCCTCTTCACTTGCTTTTACATTTAATATGGTGTTAATGAGACGGTATCTTAAAAAAGAGATTGGTGCAGGATCTATGGGGTGGAGATTCAAAGTTTCTGCTATTGTAAATATTATTGCAGGAGGTTTGCTGGTAATAGGCTTAAGAGCCTTAACAGATATGCCTGAAACCACTCTGCTTACAGTTGTGCACTTAGGTGTTAAAGGATGCATTGCGGGACTTGTTTTTGGTACTCTTTTTTTGATTGAAAAAAGAGTTTTGAAATGGTAGTTTGAATATATAACTGTTTACAGAAGTAGATTGTTTGATCTGATTACACAGGTCGATACCACTTTCTTAGATAATTAGAAAAACAGGAGGATAAAATGTTTCTGGGAAGATTAAACCCTATGCAGCAGAAAGCTTTTATTGCTCTGGCCCTTAAGATGGTCAAAGCTGATGGACGTTTTGATAAAAGAGAGAGACAGCTTATTGAAAATTTCAGATATGAAACCGGACTTTATACAGAAGTTGTATTGCCGGATGGTACAGTTGAAGAACTTGCGCAAAATTTTGATACAAGAGAAGCCAGAAAAATTGTAATGATAGAATCTGTAGCTCTGGCTTATGTTGATGGAGAGTGTTGCGATAGTGAGAGAGTTATTCTCAGAGCTCTGGCCCTCTCTTTTGATTTCAGTGAGCAGGAAGCAGCAGAAATCGAAGCCTGGGTACTCAGGCACAGAGAGATAATTATGAATGCAGAAGTAATTATTGGAGGTGAGTAATGGGCATTTTTGACAGATTAAAGCACGAATTAATAGATATTATCGAGTGGATGGATGATTCCAGCGATACTATGGTGTATCGTTTCGATCGTTTTCAGAATGAGATAAAGAACGGAGCTAAACTGACGGTAAGACCCGGACAGGCTGCAGTTTTTGTAAATGAAGGTCAGATTGCAGATGTTTTCCAGCCCGGCATGTACACTCTTAATACTCAGAATCTTCCGATTCTTGCTACTCTTAAAGGTTGGAAATATGGCTTTGAAAGTCCTTTTAAAGCAGAAGTATATTTTGTTTCCACAAGAAATTTTACAGATCGTAAGTGGGGTACAAAGAACCCTGTTATGTTGAGAGATCCTGAATTTGGACCAATACGCCTCAGAGCATATGGAACATATTCTATAAAAATTGTTGATGCAGGTAAATTTATTACAGAAATTGCAGGTACAGAAAGCCATTTTACTGCCGGTGAAATTACTGAGCAGTTGAAAAATATTATTGTAACACGCTTCTCAGATACTATTGGTGAGAGTGGTATACCAGCTCTTGATCTTGCGTCAAAATATGACGACATCTCAGATATTGTAGATAAGAAGGTAACTGAAGAGTTTATGGAGTATGGACTCGATATTACCAAAATGCTGGTTGAGAATATCTCTTTTCCACCGGAAGTTGAAGAGGCTCTTGATAAAAGAACAAGTATGGGGGTTATTGGTGATCTGAATAAGTATACGACTTACCAGTATGCTAACGCCATGGAAACTGCAGCTAACAATCCTGCTGGAGCAGCAGGTGAAGGTATAGGCCTTGGAATGGGATTTGCAATGGCGAATCAGATGTTCCGGGGAGCTCCGGGAGCACCAGGGACGTCATCGGCTCCGGCCTCAGCACCTGAAGCTGCACCACCTCCACTTCCTCATGCAGTTAAATTCTATGTCGCAGTTGACGGTAAACAGGCAGGTCCTTTTGAGGAAGCTGTACTGAAAAACATGGCTGCACAGGGAACACTTACAAGAGATTCTCTGGTATGGACTAAAGGAATGGCTCAGTGGGCAAAAGCCTCAGAAGTTGAAGGAACCAGAAACCTTTTTACAGAAGTTCCACCACCAATTCCTTTTTAGTGACTCCATATAATGAAAGAAAAAGAGTTAAGTCTTAAGTGTAATGGCTGTGGTGGCCTGCTTAAATTCAAACCAGGCACCAACCACCTCAGATGTCCATACTGTCAATATGATCAGAGTATTGAAAGTTCTGCAGAAGTTGAAGAGCTGGATTACAGTGAACAGCTGATTCAGCTTAAAGATAAAGAAGAACAGATAGAAGAATCTTTTTTAAAATGTGGTGCATGTGGTGCTACAGTAACAATGGAAGCCGGAGTTACTTCAGAAGAGTGTCCGTACTGTTCAACTTCGTTAATGAATGTTGATGCCGGGACTATGAAATCTGTAAAACCAGGCGCTTTAATACCTTTCATCGTAGAGAAAAGCAGTGCCAGAGAAAGGTTTCGTAAATGGATAGGTTCTTTATGGTTTGCTCCTTCAGATCTGAAGAAGAGAGCTGGTGCGGGGAAAGTAAATGGTGTTTATATTCCGTACTGGACATTTGATTCTGATACCTCAAATCAGTATAGTGGCAGCAGAGGAGATTACTACTACACAACGGAAACATATACCACTACCAATTCTGAAGGAGAGACAGAAGTCAGGCAGAGACAGGTCAGGCATACCAGATGGAGTCCTGCTGCGGGGCACGTTTCTCTTAGCTTTGATGATCTCATGATTTCAGGTGGCACAACTCTGCCGGAAAAGTATGTAAATAAACTGACTCCATGGCATTTGAATGATATGGTGGTTTTTGATGAACGCTACCTCAGTGGTTTTCGCTCAGAAGCTTGTAGTAAAGGTCTTGAAGAGAGTTTTGAGAATGCCCGGAGTATAATGAAACTGCATATTGAAGATGCTGTTAAAAGAGATATAGGCGGTGATCTTCAGGTTATCAATAGTCTGAACTCAGATTTCCGTAATACAAAGTTCAGACATCTGCTTGTACCTGTCTGGATCAGTTCCTACAGGTATCGTAATAAAGTATATCGTTTTCTTATTAATGGACAAACCGGTGAAGTACAGGGAGAACGCCCCTGGAGCGTATCAAAGATACTTCTTACAATTTTTATCACCATAGGAATAATAGCAGGAACCATCTTCTTTCTGCAGTAATTTTTTATATAAGAAATATCCTGTGCTACCAGGAAATCCGGTAGCACTTTCTGTTAATTCCTATATAGTTTCTGTATTGGATTCTGAGAGTATATTTCCTGCTTCATCGTAAGCTACTATTTTATATTTATAGCTACTATTCTTATCAATGTTCTTATCATAATAGCCACCGGTGTTATCAGTTACAGATGTTGCCTGTATTGTGGTAATAACTTCAAAACTGCCACTATTTGTGCTTCTCAGTATCTGATAATGGGATATTTTACTATTTTTTTTGTTCTGGACGATGAACTTCAGATCTGCTATATGGGTTCTGATCAGATAAGCTTTTACCTCTTTACGTGTAGCATTCAGTGTAAGGTTAATATTTCTGATAACTACATCTATTGAGTCAGAAACAGTCCTGTTTTCACTGTCTTCTGCTACAACTCTTATTTTGCATACTCCATCATTATAATTGAGGGTGTTCCAGTCTATAGAGTAACGGTTAAGGGTAACCTGTTCAGAACTATATTCTGAGTACTCAAAAGAGATCTGTTTTAATATGCCGGGAAGGTTTTGTGAGGTTGAAATAATCCTGCGTGGGATATATCTCAAAAATGCTATGGTTTCATGATCATCTTTATTAAAACCGGTTTTAACCTTTACTTTGTAGTTCTTTGACATTGGATTGTAGTTAAAATCTATGGTGGTCTCTTCATAATGATAAGAAACAGGTATCTCTTCTGAACCAGTAACTGATCCAGTTATCATGTCCATTCTCAAATAACTACATACAGAGTTGTCTTTTAGTTTTACAGGATTCAGAAGTGACAGCCAGAGTACTCCGCTCTGATTTAAAATAAAATCCCTGATCTGAAGGTTCCTGCTGAAAACATTTTTTATATCTCTTTTGTGATTAATCTTTTTAAGAATATTCCTGTTGTCGATAAACAGATATTCTGCTTCTTCTGGCTCAAACTCAGCATTTATAAGAGGCTTTCTTCCGGTATAGATGTCGGGAGTTCTGGTACAAAGCAAACGTTCATCTATATAGCAGTTTATCTGATTAACCGTATCAGAAGATATTGTTACTATTTTTACTGTATCCTTTATTGCATCTCCTTCAGAAGGAGTAATGATCTGAATTACAGGGTTTTCCCGTTTTGTGGTAAATTTAATGTTCTGCCCATATGTTGTACCGTAAGAGTTTGTAGCATAAGCTCTTACATAGTAACTCTGTCCGGGAATAAGGTTACTAAGGGAGCTTGCAAAATCACCTGTTCCTGTTCCGTCGGTTGTGTGAAAACCGTTAATTGCAGGATTGGAAGCGAGACTCCAACAGACACCTCTTGCAGTTACAGCAGCGTCTCCTCCAGATGTAACCGAACCACCACTTCCGGCTGTTGTGATACCTATTGAGTAAACCGGTCTGGTATTTACTACCGGCAGTTTACCAGCTTCTGTAGTAAAAGTTTTCTCTTCTCCATATGCAGTGCCGTACAAGTTTGAAGCATATGCTCTCACATAATATTTCTGTCCAGATAAGAGGTTATTTATAATACTGTTAAAAGTGCCTGTCCCCGTTCCATCGTTTGTATGAAAACCGTTGATTGATGGAGTTGGTGTCAGGCTCCAGCAAACACCTCTTGAAGTAACAGGTCCGTTTCCTTCAGATGTGACAGTACCTCCACATTGAACTGTTTCGGGATTTATGATGGACACAACTGATGTAGTTACTGAGGGTGGAGCACCCACTCCTGTTGAGAAAGTAGCATCTGCACCATAAGATGTGCCACTGCCATTTACAGCTACTAATCTGTAGTGATAGGTTGTATTGGGAGTAAGGCCGCTTATAGTTGAAGTAACAGCATAATTAGTGACACCAGAGAGAGTCCCCTGATCTATTGTTATAGTTGAACCATATGCTGCTGTTGTTCCGTATTCAAATGTAGCTGTAGTACTCTGATTATTTGCGTTAACTGTTCCGTTAAGAGTTGCTCCGGTATTGGTTATGCCGGTTGAGGAACTTGTGGTAACAACCGGAGGCCCGCTGACTGTTGTGAAAGTCATATCTGCACCATAAGTTGTACCTACGATATTTACAGCTTTTACTCTGAAATGATATGTGGTATTGGGTAATAAACCGGTTAATGAGGATGTCACTGCAACAGCTGAATTACCTGACAAAGATGGGGGACTGGCTACTCTTTCTGATCCGTATGCTACGGTAGTTCCATATTCAAATGTAATTGTAGTGTTTTGATTATTTGCGTTGACTGTTCCGTTAAGAGTTCCTCCTGTTAAATGTATTCCACTGGCGTTGCCTGTTGTAGCTGTGGGAGGTAAGTAGGCAGGAGTTGTAAAGGTTTCAGTATTGCTATAACCAGTACCTACAGCATTTACAGCATAGGATCTTACATAGTATTTTGTACCAGGAAGAAGGCTGGTTATGTTATTGATATATGAACCTTCTCCTGAACCATTGGCAATTTTTGAGTTGGATGTAGTTGGGGATGGTGATGTGTGCCAGCAAAATCCTCTTTCTGTAGAATTTCCATTTCCGTCATTGGTGACATTACCACTGAAAGTGGCAGTAGTATAGCTGACACCTGATATCGGATTTAGTGTAAGAACCGGAACAGTTGCGGTTACGTCGAGTATTGAAAAAGCAGGGGTACCTGAGAGATATGCGTTATTATTGTTTACAAAAACATGTTTACCAGCATAGGATGTAGAGTATGAGCCGATCAGGTAAAGAGAAGATGGAGTCTCTATATTAACTATTATCATTCCTGAAGAGTCAGAAATATATGCATAATTTCCACTTATACTTACAGCTGTTGCTGCTGTTGTAATGTAACTCCCAACCAGACCTGGAGCTGCAGGGTTTGTGATATCAAAGATAAGCATGCCGGATTCTTTTGCTGCAACATAGGCGTAGTTACCAACTACCTTTACGTCGTAGGCTGATCTGGCTGTTTCATATCCGCCTCTATATACTGGAGCAGAAGGGTTGCTTATGTCGACTACCCTAAGCCCCCAGCCTTCAGCAACATAGGCAAGATTGCCCACAACATACACACCTCTTGCGTAGTAAGTTGTTGGGAAATTACCCTCTATAAATGGTGAAGCGGGATTGCTTATATTAATGATCTGCATGCCTCCCTGTCTGTCAGCAACATAGGCGTAATTGCCTTCAATATGGGACATTAATGCATTGCCGGGGGTATTACAGCTACCAACAAGAGTAGGCATTACATAAGGATCACTGATATCCAGTATAATCAAGCCACCACTATCTGTGGTTACATAGGCATAATTTCCAACAACCTTAACACCAACAGCAGTACAATTGTAAGTAGATCTCAGTAATGGTGTTGCAGGATTACTTATATCTATTATTCGCAGTCCTGCTGAAATGTTTGCGCAATAGGCGTAATTACCTTTTATAAAAACCTCTTCTCCACTTGCAGAGCTACTATAAGTGGCTATTAGTGATGGGTTTTTAATTGAACTGTAAATATAGAAAACGGGTAAAAGAATGGAAATAGCAAAAATTAAAGACTTCTTCATGATTACTTCTCTTTAATAGTAAATTATTACTAATCAATTGTATTAAGTCGAAAATGCAGTTAGAATCTGCCTCTTCTGAAATCCCATTCTAACACTGGTGAATAAAATTTACAATGTGGAAAAAGGGGACAGGCCAGATTAATTTATGAAAAAAACTGTTGTTGAGATGTGGAGATGATGAGAGTTACCTGATCTGGTAACTCTCTTCTGCTTATCTATTATTTAAAGAATATCTTTGCCAGTTTAAGAGCACCCTGTTTCCATGGAACAGTATGGCTTATACCGGAAGTATTTTTGAATTTATCAAGGTTTTCAAGATACCATTTATAGTTTCTTAGAAGAGCATCTTTATTTGAGTGCTTTGGTTTATAGCCAATCTGTTTTTCAGCTTTTTCTATTGAAACAAATGACTCTTCATATGCTGTCTCATAGATCCATTTATAGATTGGTGAAAGGTTGAGTTTCTCAAGAATTCTCAGAGCCCATACCATTGGAGTTGCAGGGAAGCATCTGATTTTTTTGCCGAAGCCGGCTTTATCAAGAACTACCTGAAAATCGTCTTTCATTGTTGAGAACTCTTTAGCTCCTATATTGAAAACATCATCAACTTTCTCCTCTTCAAGAGTTGAACAGAGATATATTGAATCACATAGATCTTCAACATCAAGGAACTGATAAAGATTGTTGCCTCTACCAAGTATCGGGAAGTTGTAACCCTCCATTGCCCATTCATAGAACATCGCAAAGATACCAAGTCTTTCCGGTCCAATGAAGGATTTGGGTCTTATGATAGGAACGCAGAGTCCTTTTTTTCTCATTTCAACACAGACCTCTTCAGCCTGAACCTTTGCTTCTCCGTATGGGCCTACTCCACGCATAGGATCTTCTTCAAGAAGAGGGTGGTGGTCGGGAATACCGTAAACAGCTGTTGTAGAGATGTGAACAGCTCTTTTTACTCCATGATCGATTGCTGACTGAAGTACATTTCTTGTACCATCAACATCTGTTGTGAATATCTCTTCCGGTGTGTAGAGAGGAAGAGCTGCTGCACAATGTACAACAATGTCGACTCCTTTCATACATTTGTCCACCATTGGAACATCACGTATATCGCCTTTAACAACTTCTATCCTGTCTTCAACATCGGGAAAAAGGAAATCTTCTTTATCGAGGGATATTACCTGATGCCCCCTGTCAAGTAGATACCTTATAAGGTTAATACCAAGAAATCCGGCTCCGCCAGTTACAAGAAATTTCATAGAATCTGCCATAGTTTACCTCTTAGTTCTTTTTTTTGAGTTAAGTATCAGCTAGATTATAGCACTACAGAGATCAAGGTCAAGATTTTCAATGAGACAGGCAAATGTGGATTCATTAATTTGAATTGAAGAGGGGTAATCTCTAATATATAATAAATCTGCAACTATAGATGTTTTGTGGTTGTCTATAGCTGCGGGAGGTAAATAATGTTTTTTACTCATATCGACCCACTCTACTGGATTATGATGATACCAGTATTTATCTTATCTGCCTATGCTTCAATGAAGGTTAAGAGTACATTTTCAAAATTTTCGAAAGTGGCTACCAGATCAGGAATGACCGGGGCAGAGGTTGCCAGAAGGATACTTGATAGTAATAATCTTGGAAATGTATCTGTGGAGATTGCTAAAGGGTTTCTGTCAGATCATTATGATCCGGGAGCCAAAGTTGTAAGACTATCGCCGGATGTATACAATGGCAGATCTGTTTCTGCTTTTGGTGTTGCAGCTCACGAAACCGGACATGCAATTCAACATGCAAAATCATATGCTCCACTTAGTCTGAGAAATATGATGGTACCTATGGCATCTTTTGGTTCCAACCTTTCGTGGATAATTATTATGGTAGGCATGTTTATTCAGGCTATGGGACTGATTAAACTGGGTATTATCCTTTTTACAGTTGTGGTGGTATTTCAGGTTCTTACTCTTCCTGTAGAGTTTGATGCCTCAGCAAGGGCAAAGAAGATACTGTCTGAATTTGCTTATGTTACAGGAGATGAGGCAAGAGGTGTTTCCAAAGTACTTAATGCTGCTGCAATGACTTATGTTGCTGCTGCTGTAAGTTCAGTAATGACTCTTATATATTTTCTGCTGAGATCCGGTTTACTTGGTGGAAGTGACGATTAATATTGTTGCGCCGGCTTAAACCGGCGCATTTATTGTATTTTACTTAGTTACTCTTTTTAGCTTTATAATCTTCCATAGCAGCCTGAATGGCTTCTTCTGCAAGAATTGAACAGTGGATTTTCTCTTTTGGAAGACCATCCAGAGCTTCAGTTACAGCTTTATTGGTAAGTTTGATAACTTCATCAACGTGCTTGCCTTTAATGAGATCAATAGCCATCGAACTGGTAGCAATTGCCGCAACACAGCCAAAGGTTTCATATTTGGCGTCAATAACGATGTCATCTTCAATCTTAAAATAGATCCACATTACATCGCCACATTTTGTGTTGCCTACTTTACCAATAGCGTCGGCATTTTCGATCTTACCGTAGTTTTCTGTATTCTGAAATTGTTCCATTACTTTCTGACTGTACTGCATAGTAGACCTCCTTATTTTTTATTCCAGAACGGAGACATGCTTCTGAGTCTCTCAACAATTGGGGGAAGAACTTCAATGAACTTCTCTACATCGGCTTCGGTTGTGAGTTTACCAAGACTGATTCTCAGACTACCGTGTGCCTCTGCATGATCCAGACCAATTGCCAGGAGAACATGGGATGGCTCCAGTGATTTTGTAGAACATGCTGAGCCTGAAGACAGGCATATTCCATGTTGATCAAGAAAAGCAAGAATAGCTTCTCCTTCAATATATTTAATAGATACATTAAGGGTGTTGGCCAGTCTGTTGCCGCCTTTACCATTAATGATTATTTCAGGGATTCTGTCCAGTAGTTCATTCTGGAGCTTATCCCTTAAAGTCTTAAGCCTTTCTCTCTCTGATTCCATTTCAGCTTTAGCCAGCTCTGCTGCTTTGCCAAGTCCAATGATACCAGGAGTATTTTCTGTACCGGTTCTGATATTTTTTTCCTGCCCGCCTCCATGGAAGAGAGGAGCTACTGTTGTACCTTTTTTAAGATACAGAACACCCATTCCTTTGGGACCGTAAATTTTATGACTGGAAAAACTCAGAAGATCTATACCAAGTTCTTTTACATCTACATGAAGTTTACCAACACTCTGAACTGCATCTGTGTGGAATGCAACAGAGCTGCTGTGAGCAATATCTATCAGTTCTTTAAGAGGCTGAATAACGCCAATTTCATTGTTTGCATGCATTATTGATACAAGAATTGTGTCATCTTTTATTGCAGCTTTGAGATCTTCAGGATTAACTGTGCCGGTTTTATCAACTTTCAGTCTTGTTACTTCAAAGCCTTTTTTCTCAAGATAATTGAATGCTTCCACTACTGCAGGATGTTCAATTACCGATGTGATTATATGTTTTCCTTTTGAAGAGTGTTTTTCTGCAAAACCAATTATTGCCAGATTATCGGATTCAGTACCACCAGAAGTGAATACTATTTCTGAAACCTCTGCATTTATAAGGGCAGCAACATTTTTTCTAGCTTTCTCGACTTCCCGCTTTACCTCTCCTGCTTTCGTGTAAAAGGATGAAGGGTTGAAGTAGGACTCACTGAAGAATGGCGTCATTGCTTCAGCTACCCGCTTGTCTGTAGGAGTGGTTGCATTGTAGTCCATGTATATAACGTTGTTCATTTTTCCTCCTTCTCTTTCTCGTTTATCATATCCTGCAAAGAGGTACCTGAGAGAAAGCTGGTGATTATTGAGTTTAGTCTGTTCCATGTTTTTTCAGCACAACAACATTTTGACAGAGCACATTCAGAGGTTGTTGAGCAGGGGGTTAGTGATACTTCGGTTCCAAATGCATCAAAAATATCCATCAGGGATATTTCTGAAGGTTTCTTTACCAGTATATATCCACCTTTTACTCCTCTTTTGCCTTTGATTATTCCCTTGTGCTCAAGGGGCTGCATTATCTGTTTGGCATATTTTGCAGAAATGCCTTCCTGTTTCTCAATGATGCTTAAGGGGAGAGGCTCAGATCCATTAATCTGAATCGCTGCCATAATTCTTGTTGCGTATCTGATTTTTGATGGTAACTTCATTTTTTCACCTAACAGTAACCAACTTGGTTACCATTTGGATGGTAGTATGGATTTGAGAAGTTGTCAATAGGATTTTTTAATTTTATCTCAATTTTCTGTGTAAGACAAGATTTTTTCGTTATAATCATAATTTAAGTAAAACTGAACCTTCTGGTTCATAGTAACGTATTAATTCAATACTCTGGATTTGATAGTAAATCCTGAATTTGTAGGAGGATATATTATGAAAAAACTTTTATGTACATTGATGGCTGCAGGCCTGCTTCTTTCAGCTGCTACAGAAGTGAGCTATGCTGCTTCAAAGAAGAAGAAAAAGAACAAGAAAGATGTTTATCAGTTTAAAGTAGTTAAGAGAGTAAAAGATACACCGGTAAAAAGCCAGGATAGCACAGGTACCTGCTGGTGTTATGCTACTATCTCTTTTCTTGAAGCTGAAGCAATTAAAGCTGGTAAAGGAGAAGTAGACCTTTCAGAAATGCATATTGTTCGTCATGCATATACAGATAAGGCTATAAATTATGTGCGTCTTCATGGTGGAGCAAACTTTTCACAGGGTGGGCAGGCTCACGATGTTATCAAGCAGATAAAGAAGCACGGTCTGGTTCCTGAGAAAGTATATCCAGGACTTGTACCAGGACATAAAAAGCATAATCACAGTGAACTGGCAAGAGCTGCCAAAGGATTCCTTGATGGTGCAGTAAAGAGAAACAGAAACCTGTCAAAAGCATGGCTCAATGCATTTAACGCTATTATGGATGCTTATCTGGGTACTCCTGTTAAAAAATTCGAATATAAAGGTAAAGAATATACACCTAAAGCATTTGTAACTGAAGGACTTGGTCTGGATATGGATAATTATATTGAGATCACTTCATACAGTCACCACCCATTCTATGAAAAGTTCAGACTCGAAATTCCAGATAACTGGGACTTTGATGACAACTACTATAATGTACCAATGGACGATATGGTAAAAATGGTGGATCACGCAATTAATCAGGGTTATACCTTCTGCTGGGATGCTGATGTGTCAGAAAGATTCTTCTCAAAAAACAGAATGGACGTATCTCTTGTTCCTGAAAAAGATTATGCTGATATGACAAGAGAGGAGAGAAATAAACCTATTACTGAAGTTGTTAAAGAGAAGAAAATTACTCAGGAAATGAGACAGGAAACTTTTGATAATTTCAAGACAACAGATGACCACCTTATGCATATTGTTGGTATTGCAAAAGATAAAAAAGGTGGAAAATTTTATATCATGAAGAACTCATGGGGAACAGATAGAAAATACAAAGGTTATTTCTATGTATCAGAAGCTTTCTTCAGACTCAAAACAGTTAATATCATGATTAATAAGAATGCTATCCCTGAAGATATCAGAAAAAAAATGAAGCTATAGTTTGAAACAATGTGAGCAGAATGGAGGAGCTCTCCATTCTGCCCGTTGATCAACCGCAAAACTAAAGGGGTAGGAAACTCATTGCCAGAGGGGTAATGAGCTCCAGACATTCAACACTTGCATTGATCAAAGGTGTTACTTTTTTATTAAGAAAATTCAGGTTAAGAGAAAATTTCTCTTGTTTTAATCTTCATAACTGTTTTTCAGAGCTTCTTTATCTACTATTTTAATATTCTTTCTGTTATGCTCAATAAGACCCTCTTTTTCAAGATCTCCAATTACCCTGCTTAGTGAGGGACGACTTACTCCGAAATATTCACTAAGTTCCTGCTGGCTTTTATTTAGAATAACTTCATCAGAATCTTCAGGGCAAAGATTTAAGAGATAGTGAATGAATTTTTCTTTTATTGTTTTAAATGACATAAACCATAACCTGTCAGTAAGAAAGTGGGTTCGGTTGCATATAATGTTGAGATAGTTATTCAGAAGAGTCTGGTTCATCTGAAAAAGGACAACAAGGGATTTGGCTGGTATAGAGAGAATCTCTACAGGCTGTGAAACTATCACATCTACAGGGTATCTGTTCTGTTGCCCGAAAAGAAATGCAGGTGCAAGAGGTCTTGGGGCAGATATTGTTTCAACTTCCATCGCTTTGCCATTAAAATCAACCATCTCACATTTAACAGTGCCTTTCAGGATAATCAGAAGATTCTGGCATTTAGATCCTCTCAAAGCAATGGTTTTGCCATTTGGGTGACTAGCGAATGTATGGGAAACTTTTGACAGTAATTTGTCTATCTCTTCGTGCTCAATACCTCTGAAAAGGGGAGAGCGGGTTAAGATTGCCGTTTTTTTACTCATTGGAGAATATAAATAAAGATGAAGTAAATTTCAACAGGTAAGCTTACTGATTACCAATAAACAGAATAAAACTGAACTGCCCTATTGACTGGGATAGTTTCATTTATTAAAATTGTTGTCAGGTTTCTGCAGGAGGTAACGATGGTTAAAGCAGGATTTATAGGGTGGAGAGGTATGGTTGGTTCAGTGCTTCTAAGACGTATGCTTGAAGATGGTTGTACTGAAGGATTTGAAGCAACTTTTTTTACGACTTCTTCACCAGGTATGAAAGGGCCGGAGATATTTAATGGTCCATCACTTCTTGTTGATGCCATGGATGTTGAGAAACTTGCAGAAATGGATATTATAATCTCCTGTCAGGGAGGAGATTATACAAAAAGTATCTTTTCTGATCTGAGAAACAGTGGATGGAATGGCTTCTGGCTTGATGCTTCTTCGGTTAAAAGAATGGATGAGGATAGTGTTATTGTACTGGATCCGGTTAATCGTGAGATGATTGATCAGTCTCTGGAAAAGGGCTGTAAAAATTTCATTGGTGGTAACTGCACTGTCTCATTAATGCTCATGGGTATTGGAGGCCTTTTCAGAGAGGGACTTGTTGAGTGGCTGACTACTATGACCTATCAGGCTGCTTCAGGTGCCGGAGCTGCAGGTATGAGGGAGTTGCTTAATGGAATGAAAGTAATCTCGGAAAGCGTATCCCGGCTACTTGATAGTAGAGATAGCAATATACTTGATATAGATGAAAAGGTTATGGAAGCATTTAATTCAGAAAAATACAGCACAGAGAAGTTTATGTCTCCTCTTGCAGGTAGCTTGATCCCATGGATTGACAGCGGAATGCCCGGTGGTTTAACACGGGAAGAGTGGAAAGGAATGGTGGAGACCAATAAAATTCTAGGCAATGATACAGCTATTCCAGTAGATGGTCAGTGTGTAAGAGTAGGTTCAATGCGCTGTCATAGTCAGGCGTTAACCATTAAACTGAATAAAGATCTACCGGTTGAAGAGATAGAGAAGATAATATCATCATCAAATGAGTGGGTAGAATTAGTACCAAATAACCAGAAGGATACATTGAAGTATCTCAATCCGGCTTCAGTTTCAGGTACTCTCAAAATACCTGTAGGAAGAGTAAGAAAACTAAATACAGGACCGGAGTACATTACTCTGTTTACTGTAGGGGATCAGTTGTTGTGGGGTGCTGCTGAGCCACTTAAAAGGATGTTCTCAATTATTCTTGATTATATAAAAAAGCAGGTAAAGTGATATGAAACCTTTTGAACTGGAAAGATATTTTGCTCAGTATGAGTTCTCAGCAAAATGGCTGCTCTGCTGTTCTGATTGTGAGCCTCTGAGTATGAAGGAACTTCTTAATATGGCTGATGGTGAAGTTCTTGAATTATGGAACAAATTGTGGTTGGGATATACGGAATCTGCGGGGCATCCTCTGCTGAGAAGAGAGGTAGCCCGGTTATATAGTAACAGAGAAGAGAGGGATGTACTGATAGTAACTCCAGAAGAGGGTATTTTTATCGCAATGAATACTATTCTTAAGGAGGAGGGGCATGTAATTACGACATTTCCGGGTTACCAGTCTCTGTATGAGATTATTGAAAGCAGAGGATGCAGTGTCTCCAGATGGTCTCCTGATAATACAGGAAATTTTAATATTGAAAGCCTTTTTGATCTTGTCAGAAATGATACTAAGCTGATAGTTATAAACTTTCCACATAATCCTACGGGTAGAACTATCTCAAAACAGGACCTTGAAAAAATAGTTGCTTTTGCAGGTGAAAGAGGTATACACATCTTCTCTGATGAGATGTACAGAATGCTTGAGTATAATGAGAGGGACAGGCTACCATCAGTTGCAGATATATATGAGAAAGGAGTATCACTTTCAGGTATGTCAAAAACTTTCTCTCTGCCAGGCCTGAGAATAGGATGGTTGATTACAGGGGACAGGCAGTTTTTTAAGAGAGCATCTGAATATAAAGATTACACTACTATCTGTTCCAGTGCTCCTTCAGAAATTCTGGCACTTGCTGGTCTGAGAAATCATTCTGTGATTGTGAAGAGAAACCTTGAAATAATAGAGAAAAACCTTGAGTCAGCTTCTGAATTTGCCGGGAAGTTCAGTGATCTGTTCAGGTGGAAACAGCCGGATGCAGGACCAATAGCTTTTCCTGAAATTAATATAGATGGTTGTGTTGATAAATTCTGCAGAGATATTGTGGAGGAATCGGGGGTTATGTTACTGCCTTCCACGGTATATGGATATGATAAAAAGCATGTACGATTTGGATTGGGACGTAAAAATTTCCCGGAAGCACTCAAAGTCCTTGAAGAGTATCTGGAAAAGTCACAGAATCAGGCAAAATAGTTTTTATAAAACATAGTACAGACCATTATTGCTACAACAGTTAAAAATATAGGCTTTATAAAACCTGTCCCTTTTTTTACTACCATACCTGAGCCCAGCATTGCTCCAATAATCTGGCCTGCAGCCATTACCAGCCCAACCTGAAGGACTATACAGCCACCTATGGAAAAAACAATAAGGGATACAACATTACTGGTAAAATTCATTGTTTTTGTAATAGCTGTAGCTTTTACCATATCTGAACCCAGGAGAACCATTATAAGTACTGTCCAGAAAGAGCCTGTACCTGGTCCAAAGAAACCGTCGTAGAACCCAAGAGTAAGCCCAAAAATAAGAAAGAAGAGAGATGATGATATCTTTGCCTCTTTTTCACTACTCCCGAGCTTTGGTGTAAAAAGTATGTAGAAAAGTATTGCAGTAAGAAGAAAGGGGATGAGCTTATTAAGAAAAGATGCATCTATCTGCTGAACTGCCCATGCACCAATAGATGCTCCTACCAGAGTGCAGATAACTCCAAGTACAGTTTCTCTTATTTTAACTGCTCCCTTCCTTATATAGTTCATACTGGAACTGAAACTACCAAAAGAGGATTGTAGTTTATTGGTTCCAAGAGCAAGTTGAGGTGGTAATCCCACACTAATAAGAGCAGGAAGGGTAATTATGCCCCCTCCACCTGCAACGGAATCTACAAAACCAGCTGAAAAACCGGCAAGCAGCAGAAAAATATATCCGGCAATTGATATTTCATCTATAGAGAAAGTCAGTACTTCCATTTTTTACCTCTGAGTATTATCCTGTATGATAACATAAATGGGGACAGGCGGGATGTGTGATGAAAATTACTGAAATTGAAGCTAAAAGTATCCTGAGAAAAAGCAAGAGAGTTGATTCCTGGTTTCTTACTGCTTATGGAATGAACTTCTACCGGGGATGTCTGCACAATTGTACCTATTGCGATGGTAGAAGTGAAAACTACTACGTGGAAGGAGAATTTGGTAAAGAAGTAACAGTTAAAAAAAATGCTATTGATATTCTGAACAGGGAGCTTAACCCTGCACGTAAGAGAGTACCTCTGAAGAAATGCTTTATGCTTCTGGGAGGAGGAGTAACAGATTCTTATCAACCGATTGAAAGTAAGTATCAGTTCAGCAGGGAAGCTCTGAAACTATTTCTTAAATATAACCTGCCGGTTCACATACTTACAAAATCCACTCTTGTAGAAAGAGATCTTGATCTGATAAAGGAGATTTCTTCAAATACAGAAGCTGTTGTTAGTTTCAGTTTATCCTCTGTTGATGATGGAATCAGTAAGCTCTTTGAACCCGGGGGGCCTTCAGCTTCTGAGAGATTAAGAGCCATTAAGAAGTTTAAATCAGAAGGGTTGTGGTGTGGAGTTTTTCTAATGCCCGTACTACCCTTTCTGACAGATACAGAAAAGATGCTTGATGAAACTGTCAGAAAAGTGAAAGAAGCTGGAGCTGATTTCATTATTTTCGGCGGATTAACTCTGAAACCCGGGATTCAGAAAGAGTATTTTATGGAGAAACTTAAAAAGTGGCATCCCTCAATGGAACACTATTATAAAGTTCTGTTCAGATTTAATGATCAGTGGGGAAATGGCGTTAAGCAGTATTATATAGATATTAACAGGAGGTTCTATAAAATTGCACAGAAATACTCAATTCCTGTCAGAATGCCTCACCACATCTATCAGAATGTTCTGGATGCTAATAGCTTTGTGGCAATTATGCTGGAGCATATAGACTATATAAAGCGTATGAGAGGAGAAAAACCGGAGTTTGGAAGCCTGGCTCATAAGATTGCAACAATGAAAGAACCAGTTTCTGAAAATATCAGAAATCTCTATAATTACAGAGAGATGAATCATAAAACTGAGAAAATCATTAAAGAAATTCTTGAAACAAAGAGTTGTGAGTATTATATTAAAGTTATAAACAGTTGAAAACAATTTTAAACAAAGCACATTAGAGGTGATTAATGGCAATTCATAAAGTACTGCTTTTGGGCAATCCGTCTCTTAGAGAACCTTGTGATGAGGTGAGAAGTTTTGATAATGAGTTACAGGACATTGTCAATAACTTAAAGGACACTTTAAACTATATTCTTAAAAAAGGTATATATGCAAAAGCGATATCTGCTCCTCTTATAAATATTCATAAGCAGATCGTATATGTTCATACCCGCAGAAAAACATTTGTACTCATTAATCCTGTTATAAAGAGTGCTAGTGAAGAGCTGGTGGATTCCTGGGAGAGCAGTCTCTGTTTTGATCAGGCCTTTTTTGTGAAAACCCAGCGTCACTTATGGGTAGATGTTGAATATAGCAATGAAAAGGGTGAAATAGTTACTGAAAGATTTGAAAAAAACTATTCAAAACTTGTTCAGCATGAAATAGATCATCTCAATGGAGTTGTTTCTACAGATTATCTTAAAAACCCAAAAAGTGAAATCGTAATGCGCAGCGAATGGGCCAAAATGTAGAGAAACAAATAGTTATTGTGAAATAATTTTCAATCATCTGTTTTTGTTTGAAGAAACTTGTTGGGAGCAGATCTGCAAGAAGTTATTTTTATATAGAAAACTGTATTGACTCTGCAACGTATATGTTTAAGAATATGTTGTTTACGAGGTAATGCAAATGTCTAATTCAGAAAAAATTAATATTCGTAAGATCTGCAGTTTTCTGCACAGAGATCTTGGCTTCTTCTTTACAGGACTTATTATATCTTTTGCTCTTTCGGGTATTGCTCTGAATCATAGAGCGTCATGGAATCCATCGAAATATGTATTTCATACAGAAACAGTAAAAACAGAGTTACCCGGAGAAGGTGAATCTTTTGATGAAGCGTTCTGTAAGAAAGCTTTTGAACATCTGGGAATGAATAAAGATTTTCGTGGAGTAAGAGTCAGAGGACGTAATGTAAGAATCTATTATAAAAACGGAATAATTAACATTAATAAAAGAACTGGGGAAGGTGAGCTGGAAGCTTATAAAAAGAGACCATTGCTTGGTCAGATGGTACAACTTCATCTATCAGCTAACTCATGGTGGATCTGGTTCTCGGATCTGTTTGCCCTGTCTCTGATAATAATAACTATAACAGGATTAATGCTTAACCGGGGAAAAAACGGATTCAGGTACCGGGGTTGGAAACTTATGGTATCAGGTCTTGTTGTTCCTGTTGTGTTCGTTCTTTTTATTCTCTGAGAATCTTTTACAGTTATTTATAAAATTAAAGACTATTTCCGGGGCTGCATAGAAGTGAATGTGAGGGTAGCCCCCAATGGTGTTCTTTCTGGTAAAGCCACACTTCCAGTTTTTTATACTATCATCAAAATATTTTTTGGTTATGCTATAGACTGGCTTGTTGCTGCCTTCATGTACTACAGATCGGTGAAACTCATGAGCTTTTACAGTTGTGCTACGGGGTCCAATAACAGTATCTTTGCTAAACTCAATATTTATGTACCCAAACCTCTGTAGACGTGAGGTCATCTCACTATCCATATTGAACCACCCCGTCATTTTATGAGTCATTCCTTCAAAATCCTTTATTGATCTGCAGAGATACATAAAACCTCCACATTCAGCATAACAGGGGAGGCCTTCAGAGAGGGCATTCACGATGGCATTTTTAATATGGGTGTTTTCGCTGAGTTGAGATGCAAAGACTTCAGGGAAACCTCCTCCCAGTATCATACCGGATATATCATGTGGTAGAGTTTTATCTTTCATAGGACTGAAGTAAGATATCTCTATGCCACAGGATTCCAGAAGATCAAGATTATCTTTATAGTAGAAGTTGAAGGCCTGATCGTATGCAACAGCTATTTTAACAGGAGCAGATACTTTTTTAATAGCCATAGGAGATGGAAGAAGGGGGATGTATTTGCTGTGTTTATTTGCAGTTTCTACAATCTTTTCTATATCAAGAGTTCTGGCAGCAATATCTCTGAGTGTTATGAGGCGGGTGTTGAAATCATCAACTTCACCCTGAGGTACAAGACCAAGGTGCCTTTCTGAAAGTTCTATATCTTTGGAAAAATTAAGATAACCAAGTACCGGAACAGTTGTATATTTTTCTATGGCTTTTTTAAGAAGCTGATAGTGCCTGTCCCCATGAATTTTATTAAGAATAACCCCGGCAATATTGAGTTTTTCATCAAACTCTTTGAATCCTTTTATGGTTGCTGCAATTGATGAGGAGACGCCCCGGCCGTCAACTGTTAGTATAACAGGTAAATTCAGAATTCTGGCTATATGAGCTGTACTACCGTGATTATGATCTATTCCAAAACCATCAAACAGCCCCATTACTCCTTCAATAACGGAAATGTCAGCATTTTCTGAATTTTTTCTGTAAAGATATTTTATTGTATCTTCTTCCAGCATCCATGAATCCAGATTGCGGGAGAAATTGCCTGTAATAGCTGTATGAAACTGTGGATCGATATAATCAGGGCCAGTTTTAAAAGGCTGAACATTCAGTTTCTCTTTGAGAATAGACATTATTGCTGAAGTAACAGTTGTCTTACCTGAACCACTTGATGTGCCTGCAATTATAATACCCGGGGTGCTATTATTAGAGTTCATTTAAATTCTGAATATCTGAAGGGAGAATGTGGCTCTTCATCATTAATTTTAACGCATTCCATCTATCTTCAGGAGTAGGATCTGTTTTTTTTTGAAGGTTCTTTATATATTTCTCTATAAGGAAAGGTCCATAATTGGTGGTTACCGGATATGATCTGAAACTATCAAGATAAGCTATGAATTTCTCAGCTGTATCCTGACCTGTTAGTATATGCCTTTTAGCAAAATCGGCGGCTTTCTCTTTTGAAAGCATATTATTCAGATATCTTCTGGCTACTTCTATTCTCATCATGCTTAGTGATTGAACAAGTTCGGTGATTTTGAAATATTTTTCTGCCTCTTTTTCTGAAATACCTGCTATAGGAAAAAGGATATCTGTTGCAAAACTCACTCTTCTTTTCATAGGGAATACAAGTGAAGTAGCTGACATTGGTATTGCCTCCAGAACCATGGATTGGGGGCTGAAAAGAGGTTTAATGGAATATTCTGCCCAATTATTCTTCTTATAAAAAAGCTGCTCGCATTTAATATTCATTAGATGGTGACCAGGGTATGTTTCTGTGCAGATGAGATTAATTGCAGTGTTAATATCTATTAAATTATCGGTATTTACATTCAGTATAGTGTAGTTCTTCCCTTTGTATTCATTATAGCAGATCCATGTTTTGCGGTTTACAAACTGAAGCCTTACTTTCTCGTTTTCAGGTAGTTCTATGTGTTTGGAAGTTACTCTTCTGGCTTCTCTGTATATTATCTCCATTATTCGTTTAAGTTTTCCTGCCGGAATAATGAACCGCTTCCGGTATTTCTGAAGTCGGGCGTATAACTCTCCATCACCGGGCAGGAGTTTGTCGAGTTCGTAGAATCTTTTTATGTACCAGTCTGAATTAAATTCCGGTAATACTATATCAAATAGTTTACGTGTTTCTTCAACAAAAGGAAGAACGCCGCCATTTAAGATGTAAAGTCGGGTCTTTAATGCTTCCAGCTGTTTTATTATGAAATTACATCTTTTTTTCTGAGCTTTAAGAAGAGGAGTACTGTTTTTAATAATTTCAAGTTGAGATATCAGAGCATTGGATCTTCTTTTGAAAAACTCAAAGTCAAAAGTACTGGTGCTGGATTTAGTTGGAAGCCACTCCTGTGGCCCATAGTATGAATCTATCAGTTTTGAATCGTAAAGGCCTGCTTTTAATACCAGTTTTACGTATTTTTCTGCCAGCTGATCCAGTGCTGCGATTTTTTTCTCTTCTTTACAGGAGAGTAGTATTAATACTGATATTAAAATAAAGATTCTGTATCGATATTTCATTAATCAGATAATTATGGAGAAAAGTGATTATTAAATCAACTGTTTACCATTCACTATCTTCAAAATCTTCTACAGAGAAAAGATCTTCAGGAAGCTCTGTAGGGAATGTTATATCTACATATTTCTGTTTTACTTTTAATCTGTCATTAACTTTAAATATCATTCCTGTAGAGAGCCATTTTTCATCAAACTTTTTATAACCGGTTAAGATCACTTCAAGGGTGCGTTTATATTTAGGGTCATAAATTATTGACTTAACAAGATACAGGTCCTTTTTATCCACCCATAACTGACTGCTTTTTTTATCAGAGGGATCAGTTACTCCAACAATAAAAACATCTCTGTTATTAAATGTTGTTTCGCATATTCTGGTTAGATCATATCCCATACATTCCAGTTTATCTGCAGTGGTATCTGGTGGAAGACTGTATACATCATAACCGGAGAGAATTACAAAATGTGGTCTCTTCTTTTTAAATACAAGTTCACCATCTTTGAAGATGTATGTGGTTTCGTTCTTATACATATGTCCATCGCCACTATCTTTATTACCCACTTTGACAATGAGTTTACCTGGCATACTTATAAGTTCCTGACTTATCTCTTTGCGGACAAAATCTCCTTTTTTATTGTACAGATCTGCCACCTGAGTATAAGTTATATTTTTATGCCACTTCCCATTGTATTTTTCGTACATTTTTTTTATGAGTTCCCGGCCATCTTTAATTTCTCCTGCATTCAGACATGCAGCTACAGCCAGGATAACGATTATGGATAATATTTTTTTATACATCTTACATTCTCCTAATATAGTATTATATCAAAAAAGCGATAGATATCACAAAAATCTTTGAAAAGTTTGGTTAATGCCGTGAATTATCTGTTTTTTTGCCTGTAAATTCGCTTTTTATTCAAATGTTTGTATTAATCTCTTCTTCGGTGAAATTTTCCAGATCAATTTCCTGAACAATTCCTGCTTTCCCTGTTTCATCCAGATAGATACTGCTTCTTTTTAATCTGCCGCCTTCAAGTGTGAATTCAGTATCAGAACTGTTCAGGTAAATTGCTCCGATATTTGCATCTTTCATAGAACTCAGGTCTGCATCAGATTTCCCGGGATGCCAGACAGAAAGTTTAAAATACACCGGATCATTTTCGTCTATCCAGTCATTACCATCTGAATCGAATTTTCTAAGCTCTTCAAAACCATTGCCGGTAGTGGGACCAAAGAGTTCTCTACCATCGTCAATTTTTCCATTTCCGTTTCTGTCCAGTACAAGAAAACCTGATGCTGAGGTGAGCTCCGGTAATAGTTCTTTTTTACCATCACTATTGATATCAAAACTGAACTTATCTTCCGATAAAGCAGCTCCTTGTCTGTTGTAATTTATAACAAGAGGATCTGTAAGTTTACCTGCACTGAAAGAGAAGTTCATCTCTTTTCTCGTTTCATGGGCCATCTCCAGTTCAAGGGAAAACTCAAACTTTTCTCCTTTATCTGTAGTGGCTGATCCTTTAGCGTTAAAATTTACCTTTTCTTTATTGATTTGAACTTCTTCATACTGATAACGCATTCCCCAGTCAGGTTGAGTTTCACTGCTGCCATCTATTACCTGATTCCCGGAAGATTGACTCTCTTCCTCTTCATCAGGCAGTTCAAATTTTACCCCGAAAAACTTTTCAAGAATTGCTCTCATAATCTGTAATCCCGGCAGCAAAGTTGTTTCACCTTTCTGTATATCTTTTGAAGATTCAGGGTTTCTGAACAGATCTGTAATATTCATATCTGTTTCAGAATTGTGCGATATCTTTAATGTGCTATTCTCTTCTGTAATTCTTGTACTACCTGACACAACTTCCAGCTTTTCCTTTATCTGGTGAGTTGTATGTTTTTCTGACTGACCGCCGGAATAGACATGATGACTCAGAATTTTCATGTGTCCCTCCCTATTTGTATTTCGGTGCAGTAGGAGTATTTCTGGAGAATAAAAGAGAGGGACAGGCAGAAAAGATTCAGGCATGCTGGTACCTGAATCTTTAGTGAATTATTATTTAAAAACTATATCGCAGCCGGACAAATATATTGTCGTCATGTCTGAGCATTCCGAACTCTCTGTCTATATAGTTATCTTTACCTGTGAATATTGATATGCCAGCAGTTACAGAAAAGTTGTCATTAATTTTTCTGGTAATATCCAGCCTTGTAAAACTATCTCTATCCTGTGGTCTGAAATATGTAAAGAGATTTGCAAAGAGGGTATCCTGCATTGCTTTGTATGTTATTCTCAAGGTAAATGTATCGTGATTCTTCTTTTTGCGATATGGGCTGTATCCTACTGAAGCTTCATACTCTTCGTAATCTGACATAATTTCTCTGTACCATTGAATACCTGCTGTTATATTTGCATTCAGATCCAGTTTATAACCCAGAAGAAATTTAAAAAGAGAGTTCTCTATCATTGGATCTTTACCAGCTCTGTCTTCCCTGGAATCGTAATAACCAATCTCTGAAGAAAATATGCCGGGACCTATCTGGCCCTCCACTGAAGCACCTACTACTGATAGTTCTGGATAATAAGCTCTCAGAAGATTGTCGGACATAGCTACTCCTTTCGGGTTTTTGAAGAAGCCCCGGTAGCCGTATAGCGCAAATTCCAGATTTCCTATTCTCTTTTTAAGGGAAACTGCTATCTCATCGTTGCCACCGGAAGGGGATTTAACCATACTATTCTGAGAGCCCGAAGGGTTACTAATCAGAGTTCCTGAATTGGGATCAAAAACAGAGAAGTAGATTCCTGTAGGAGTTGTGTCAGATGTAAACCTGGGATGGTATACAAGGTCAAGAATAAAGCCTCCGAAATAGGAGGTTGCTCTGAATGATGTAGAGCTATCTTTCATGTATTCCATTTCACGACCTGAAAAATTGGCATTCCAGTTTTTGGGAAACAGATCATTTATAAATAACATATCTGCAACTCCCCATGTGGAAACCTGTCTTCCAATTGATAGATCCAGCCAGTTGAACAGACGATACTGAAGACGGAGTTCTCTGATATCAAGTTTTGTCTCTCCTGTAACTTCATCTCTGTTGAAATCTATTTTTGCATATATCCCGCCTTTGTCGCTGTTTTTTACTGCTTCAAGGCGGAATCTGCGGTTTGCCATAATCCAGTCAACACTGTTTCCATTGTTTCTGAGAGGCCCTTTGCCTGTTATATTCCTGCCCTGTTCAATTTCCAGAAACCCTGAAAAAACTATACCTAATGGTGATCCGGTTTTATCATCTTCTTCAAATTCAGCAAAATCATCTTCCTGTCCAAGCACTGGTAGCAGAAATATCAGAAAGAAGAGAACTGCCCATTTTATATTTTTTCTTTCCATATTTACCTCTCTTTAATTGACTATTTCATATACTGAACAGGAGGGTTTTTAAGAGATCTCTCGCCAAACAGATCTTTTTTCAGATTAAGATTGTATTTCACTTTTTTAGGATTAACGACCATTTCTGTTCTTGTTCCTTCAAGAGGTGATGTCATAATTCTTTTCATAATTGTTGGAAAACCTCCAATAGTTTCAACCTTTTCTGATCTGTATACACGGTAAACTTTGCCATTATGATTATAAAATTCAACCTTTAGCGGAATAAAGGAGTTTTTATCAATCCATGCTTTCATTCTGGCAGTTTTTGCTTCTTTGACTTTAGGTATACTTTCAGTAACATAGCAGGCTTTTCCTTCAAAGTTCTCTTCACCTGAAAGTTTATGAGTATCTTTGGTGTAGTGTCTGCCTGATACATCTTCGTATGTGAAATCTGAGCCCATAAAAGGATCCTGCTTTCTGCTTCCGGCAATAGGAATTATTTTGTCAGATGCGGGGATATAGAGGCGTCTGTAGTCATCTTTATTGATGTATTTATGAACCAGAAAAGTGGTTCTTTTGATATCAGTTGGTCTGACAAAATATGTATAGAACATCTGTTTCCCACCCTCTTCAAGATCGAGTCTCAACATATAAAAGAGTTTCCTGATAGGTTTCTGAGCTCCTTTAGCATAAACCTTCATAAGTAGTTGTGCACTACCATCATTACCCTGATAATAAGATGCCAGATGTGCTTTTTTTATAACCTCATCAGCATTTATTGAAAACAGTGAAGATACAGAGAGCATAATAGAGAGTGTAATTAATAATGTTTTTTTCATGTTAACCTCCTGAGGTATAGTTTATTTATTAAAACCGGGCAGTTTTTTACCAACCCTGACTATTGATGGCATAAGAATAAGAGTTGTTATGCCACTAACAAGCATTATCGCAAAGAAGAAAGAACCAACAGTAATGTAAGGAACCAGGCCTGCAAAAAATAGTGGAGCAAAACCTATGGATATAACCAGAACGTTCAACCATATAGCCTGTGCAGTGCCTTCAAACATCTCTTTCAGAGTCTTCTCTTTATCCATTAATTTCTTATTTGTTGCTCTGGCATGTTCTATGAAATGAATTGCAAAATCTATTGAAAGTCCCAGTGTAAGACTGGATAGCACTGCAATAGGCATATCATAGAATTTGCCTGTGAAGCCAATTATTCCGTATATAATAGCTATTGTAAGTGATAAAGGAAGCATGGCAATTATTCCCCATCTGATACTTCTGAAGAGAAGAGCCATCATGATGAATACGATTAGAAATGAACCCATAAGAGCATCTTTCATTCCTGATACCATCTCCTGTTGCCAGATATTATTTATATGCATCAAACCAGACCAGTTGAGTTTTAGCTGAACTTCTTCTCCGTTACTCTTCTTAATTACTGGTAAAGGATTATTTTTCATAAACTCTTTTAGTTTATTCATAACTGATTCCATAATCTGGTTATCCCCGGTTCTGAAATATACCCACATGTGAGCAGCATCATCACTAACCGGTTTAATCAGTTTCCATAAATCTCTGCCTTTTTTGATGTCACCAGATTCAAAAAGGAAAATATACTGCGAGATCTTCTCTCTTGTATCTGGTAGTGAGGGGTCACCAAGGGCTTCTTCACCAACCTTCTTTAGTACGTCTGTTATTGATGTTACTCCTCCAACGGCAGGCTTTCCGTCAACTTCATGTAAAGTTTTAAGGTAGTTACCAACATTTTCTATATATTTTATAATTCCCGGATCTTTAATTGAGAACTCTTCAGTTTCTTCTTCACTGAAATCATCAGTTTCTTCCGGTTGAGAGTTGGCCTGTCCCTCTTTATCTATGGAAAAGTACAGGTTGGCAATATACGTACCTGCCAGCTGTTTGTTCATTGCTGTATCAGCTTTTCTTATGAAGTGATCTTCTTTAAACCATCTTACAGGGTTATCGTTCACAGTAATCATGTTCAGACCTGCCAGTGATATTATGAACACTATTATTGATAATACAATTATCGTCCATGCGCGTTTTTCTGAAAGTTTTCTGAACAGCTGAACAACCTCAATAATTGCTGATTTTTTGCTTACACCTGAAAATGCCTCTATAGCTTTTGGACTTACAAGCATAGTATATGCTGGTATAAAGAGCATAGACATGAGCCAGCTCATAAATACTCCAAATCCTATGGTGATACCAAACACCATAACTGGCGGAATACCCGTAGTTGCAAGGGAAGAGAACCCTACAAGCGTGGTAATTGAGGTATAGAACATCGGATTAAAGAGTTCATTAATAGTATGTTCCATTGCTTCTTCTCTTGAAGAGTATTTAGCCAGTTTGTCTCCGAAGCTACTTAGAATGTGAATTGAGTCAAGTACGGCGATTGGGAGAAGAAATATCGGTATCATTGAACTCATGATGTGAATCACATTGCCGGAATATATAAGAGCTCCCATTGACCAGATAACAGCCATAAATCCCAGAAGCATTGGAGCCAGTACTATTTTTGCACTTCTGAAGAAGTAGAGCATAAGCAGAAAGATAACGAGGCCGGCTGCGGGGGCATACATACCCATCTGAATAAACATCTCATTACCAAATGTCGATTCAGCCATTGGAAGACCTGCCAGATAGAATTCTTCCCCGTCAGTCAGATGTTTCTCAACTATTTTCCTGATCTTTTCTCCCAGGTAGAAACTCCTGTCTTTCTTGCCTTTGTGCAGAGGAATAAAGATGCCAACAAGATTACCGTCTGAAGATACCAGTTTGCCCCCAAGCATAGGGTTCCTGTTAAGGCGTTCAAATATTTTCAGAGCATCCTGATCGTCAGATGGAGGAGAGGCCATTAATGGAGTTACCATTAGTTCTCCTTTACTGTTTTTTATAATATCGTCTGTAGTACTCACAGACATTATATCCTCTATTACAATAAGGTCCGGAGATTCAGGATTTTCTTCGTCCCTGATTTTCATTATCTCATCAGTTATCCTGTAGATCTTTGTAAGCCCGTCTTTGGTAAACATAGAAGATCCATCTTTTTTCTTTATGCCCAAACCTACCATATCGTTAATCCTGAACTGCTCTTTAACACTATTGTACATAGTTACAGCAGGGTTATCTGAAGGTAGCATGTGAACTGGATCTGTATCAGTTTTCAGGTTAGGGAAAGCTGCAAGAAAGATCAGTGTAATAATAATACCTGTGATTATTACTGCTTTAGGATGCTTTATTGACAAGTTGATCAGTAGTTTTTTCATTATTTTCCTCCTTTATGAATTTCAGATTATCATATTAGAATATTGTAATATTATAATTGTTTTGAGTGTTTGTCAACTTTTTCATAAAAAAACTTTTAAACCAATTGTGTATAGTGTGAAACACTATAAACCAGATTACAGTTTTTACTTATTTATTCAACTTATAAAGGGGACAGGCCAGGAGATTTATCAAAAAAGCAGTAGCACAAAACTACTTTTTTATATTAATCATAAATTGTGAAGTAACGGAATTTAAGTTATTTATTTTCATATTTCCTCTGGTTTTATAACCATGTTAATTGTTCAGTCTTATTTGCATAGGTAGAAAATACAGTAACAGATTATTTCTCAGAATTATGGGATCGGTATTTTTCTTGAATTGTCAAGTAAAAATATTATAATATTGTTATGAGTTCTGAAAAACAAAATTGTGATATGTATGGTTCAGTCAAAGGTACCCACTGCCTTGCAGCGTCAAAGCTTTTTAAAACTTTATCAAACCCTCTCAGGTTGCAGATATTCTGTGTTCTTTTTGAAGGAGAAAGAAGTGTTGGGGAGCTTGAGCGGTTAACAACAGGTTCTCAATCCCAGATTTCACAGTTCCTGAAAAGAATGGAGTATGAAAATCTGGTTATTAGTCGACGGGATGGTAAATATATAATTTACAGTCTTGCGGATCAGAAAGTGAGAGATTTAATGGAAGCCCTCAGCAAAATTTTTATGGCTCAGGATGACTAGCTGAATGGGCAGGTAGAAGTAGTTATGGATGTTTTATTTGCAATAGTGATGGCTACTCTGGCTTATTCTTCTGTATCAGCAGGAATGGTGCTGATGAAAAAAGGGATAGACTGGCTGGGGTGGAAAGGAAGTAAAGGCAAACTATTTTATAAGAATTTTTTTATATGGGTGCTGGGATTTATTATTATGAACCTGTACGGAATTCCCAGTGCTATTGCTTTGAAAGTTCTGCCAGCTCATGTGGTATCAGCTTTTGCGGGTTGGGGAATTGTTGCTGTAATTGTTTTCTCAGCGATTTTACTGAAAGAGAAAATTTCAGGAATGGAGATGGTTTATTCAGGATTGATTGTGATGGGGATTGTTCTTATAAATGTTATAGGAACTAAAGATTCTGCAGAGAGATCACCGGATATAATTGGGCTTGTACTTGTTTCACTACTTCCAATATTAGTGATATCTATTCACAAGCTTGTAAAGCAGAGCAGATTCAGTGCTGCATTATGGGCAGGAGTAGCCGGTGCATCAGCAGGTATGATGGTGGTATACCTTAAACTGCTTATTGGTGAAAGAGGGTATAGTGTTTCTGAGTACTTCAGTTGTCTGTGGTTCTGGTTATACGTTTTTTTTGCTCTTCTATCCTTTATAGCGATTCAGGTGGCATGTAAAAAAGGAGATATGGTTACTGTTGGTCCTGTACAGTATTGCGCAACTATATTATGGCCTCTTTTCGCTGCATTTGTAGTTTTTGGTGAAAAGATATCCGTTCTACAACTTTTCATGTTTATGATTATTACTGCTTCAGTATTCTCTATTCTAAAGAAGCGATCTATATGAATTGTCAGGCCATTAGGCCCTGTTGATGAACTTAATGATCAGTTTCAGTAAGCTGAGTGTTAACTCTTCATTTATCAGAAATATACTGTTTTGTGTTAATATATAAGCACAATAAGTTGAATAATTCTTTTGTATTATTTATATTCTCAATAACGAGGAAAATTATGGCACTGTTTTTTAAAAAGAAAGTTTCTGCACCAGCGAATTCAATTAAAAGTGAAGATGAAATTCTTGGATATATGGACGATGTTCTCTCAAACAGATCTATACTGACAGTTAAGTATGGTAAAGAGTCTGCTGAATGCAGACCTTATAGTCTTGAAGACTCCAAAAAACTACTTCTCATAGAAAATGTAGGAAGGGTTTCAGGGTTTAATGGTAAAACTGTTAGTTGCGGGTTTGCTCTTGAAGGGTTCTATTTTGGTTTTAAAACAGAACTTAATATGATAGATGGAAGACCTGCTCTGAAATTTCCTGATTTTATTGAGGTTAGTGAAAGAAGAAAAGAGGACAGAACAGCACTGATTAGCAGAGAAAGTCCTCAGGTTTCTGTTCTTGAAGAGTTTGGTGGTGGAATAGGGATTACAGGAGAGCTTATTAATATTGGTGCCGGAGGTATCTGTCTGAAAGTAGTAAGAGTGATGGATATAAGAGCAGAGAAAGAGATTTCAGCAAGTAGAGCTAATCTGCCAAAAGGGCATAAACTAATGCTTGTGAGGGTTAAGAGTTTTGGAGGAGTTCACTCTTTTGATGCTTCCGGGGAAGTTGTATGGTCCTCTTATGGTAAGTTGGGGATTAAATTTACCAGCATACCTTCTGGTAATAAAAAAGAGGTAAAACGATTTGTAGAATCAAGAAAACATGATAAAACTCCGGTAAAGAGATCCAGGCAGAAAAAAGAAGAGATGAAAAAACTGCGTGAACAGGAAGCCTCTATTTCTGCAGAAAATTTGAAAAGTGAGGCCCAAAAGCCTGCTCCAAAGCCAAAAGTTCCAAAGCCGGCTACAATAATATCTTTGGGGAAAGAACTGGGAGAAGCAATAGCTTTTATAAAGAAAATCCCTCAATACAAGTGGATTAATTGTGAAACTCCTATTGAGTTGAGTGAACATCTGAAACAGGATCATGGGAAATCTATACTGATGGTTCAGCATAATATAAATGGTAAAAATATGCTGGGACTCCTTAAAAAACTGTATTCAATGGACCTGCTTCACCATGAGAAGATACTGTTCTTTTCTTCAACAGGTATACAGAGAGAAGATATAGCTGTATGTAAACTTGTTGGTATTAAGGATGTTCTGGAGCTGCCTCTTAAAAATATAGATAAAGTTAAAGAGATTCTACCGTAATTTTAAAAGTTTGTGAAAAGTTTTTTTTCATGTATAATTAAAAAAACCGTCCAGTCGGTTTTTAAGGAGTTGTGAAATGCCAAGAAAAAATATATCGGTTATGAATGAGCGAAGAGAACTGATTCTGGATCACGCTTTAACAACTTTTGCAGAAAAAGGATTTGAAAAAACAACTGTGGACGATATTGCAAAAAGTGCAGGAATAAGTAAAGGCGGTGTTTATGTACATTTCAGAAGTAAGGATGAAATATTTTTCGGTATAGCCAGAAGAGTAACTGAGTTCAGGTTAGCTCTTATGGAGTCATTAAAAGAGGTAGATAGTTTTGAAAAGAGGTTAATAAAATATTTGCAGACTATTCTTGGTTCTTATCTGAAAAAAGAGAACTCCAGGAGAATAAGGTTCTCTTTTGAATTCTGGGTTAAAAGCAGATTAAGTTGCTCTGAAGCAGATGATGAGAAACGTAGATTTAATGATGAACGATTTATATCTGTTTTCACAGATTTTGAAAATCTTTTAAAAGCCGGAGTGAAGGCCGGAGAGTTTAAGAAAAACCTGGACACTAAATCTCTTGTATACATATTAATGGCCACTATTGATGGAATGGCTTTATTTACCGGAGTTATGGATAAAACATATACAGATCGCACAATCAATACACTGGTTGATATGGTACTGATAAATATAAAAGAGGTGAGTAATAATGGTTGACGAAAATATGGTTATAAGAATCCTTAAAAAAGAGGATAGAAAGCAAATACATCCTGCTTTCATTATAGCTTTTAAAGATTACTATCACGATATGGGGTATCTGACAGAAGAACGCCTGTTGAACAGAATGGAGAAGAATGGTTTCAGATATGATGTCTCTGCAGGAATGTTTCGTGACAATAACATGGTGGGATTTGTCTTCACAGGTAGTGGTATCTTTAATGGTGTTAAGGCTGCTCATGATACGGGGACAGGCATAGTAAAAGAGTTCAGAAGTATGGGTTACTCTTCGTTTATGTTTGATAAGGTGAAGGTGGAACTTTTAAAGAAAGATTACAGGTTATTTGTTCTTGAGGTGCTTCAGGAAAACGAGCATGCGATAAATGCTTATAAAAGAGCTGGTTTTCAAATCAGCAGAGAACTGCTGTGTTATCAGCTGACGAAGCAGGAAGCTGAGTTCAACAGCGTGATTGATATGGATATTCAACCTGGGGACAGGTCAATTCTTAAAGAGTTTGAGGAATCAGTTAATTGTTCATTGTCCTGGGAAACCTCTTTTGATGCAATTCACAGGATTCCTGATCAAATTGATATATATGTGGCTAAAGCCGGGAATATTAACTGTGGCGTACTTGTATACTATCCCGGCCTTAGATGGATTGTTACGCTTATTGTAAAGAAAAACTACAGAAGAAAAGGAATTGGAACTGCATTGCTAAAAAAGCTTTTTGACAAATTACCTGAGAGTAGTGAAAGTATAAAAGTGATTAATATAGATGGCAATGATAAAGATACAATGGCTTTTGTAAAAAATAGTGGCTTCAAAGATTATGCTGAACAGTATGAGATGATACTGGATTTAGGAGGGGGGAAATGATGAAATTCAGCATTATGGTGTTTCTATTATCTATCTGTTGCCTGTTTACTAAACCTGTAATATCTGATGATTTACAGGAGAAACTTGATGATTTGAAAAATGAGCTGAAAGTACCAGGAATTAATATGGCTATCGCAATGCCTGGAGGGAGAGTTCTGAAATACTCTACAGGATGGGCTGATGTAGAGAGAAAAGTAAAAATGGTTCCGGCAACAAGGATATTTTCCGGTAGTATTGGCAAAACAAGAGTCTCTGCTATTATGCTGATTATGGTTAAAGAGGGAAAGATTGGGCTGGATGATAATATAGAAAAATATCTTAGGGAGTATAAATGGTTTAAACAACTTCCTAACGGTAAAGATATAACAGTAAGGATGCTTATGAATCATACAAGCGGTATTCCAGAGCATATTATGGTAGATTCTTTTAATAAAATTATCATAAAAACACCTGATAAGACCTGGACTCCTTCTGAATTAATCAGTTTTGTACTTAATAAAAAACCGCTTTTTCAGGCGGGCAAAGGATGGTCTTATGCAGATACGAACTATATTGTAGCAGGGTTGATCATAAATCGGATCAGTGGAAAGAAATACAACTCTATTCTGAAAGAAAAACTGATAAAACCTTTGGGGTTTTCTAAGACCACTCCTTCAGAGAGTAGAAATATAAGGGATCTTGCTCAGGGATATACAGGAAAAGAACCTTTTAATTTTCCTGAAAAAGTTGTGGTAAATGGAAGATATGTTGTTAATCCTCAGTTTGAGTGGACAGGTGGTGGAATCATAACGAATGCATCTGACCTGGCTAAATGGGGAAGAGTTCTTTATAGTGGCAAATTACTAGGAAGGAAATATATGAAGCAGATTCTGAAACCCGTAAGTATGGAAACCGGCAGGAAAGCAGATACAGGTTACGGGCTTGGTGTTGAAGTCTGGGATAGTCCATACGGTAAAGTATATGGGCATACCGGCACGTTTCCCGGATATCAGTCTCTTCTTAAGTATTATAATGATTGGGGTTTTTCTATAGCTATACAGTTAAATGAAGATAGAACCAGAAACTCTGCTTTGAAAGGATTGAGCCGAATTAGTGATGGGTTCATTCCTCTTATAATAGAAAGAATTAAAAGATCAGAATAGTTCTGAAAAATGTGGCAGATAGTTTATTTATCCAATGCAGTATTATCAGTTATTGGTGTAATACTTTCTGCCATAATGGTTATTATCGAAATATAATTCTGCTGTTTCTGTCTCATTATGTTTCTCAGTTTCCTGATTCCTGCAGCTGCTATTGCTTCAACTTCACCTGAGTCTGTTTTTTTCTGAACCCATTCAGAATCTTTACATGGAGTGTGGTCAATATGGTATAGCAGGGGACCTTCTTTTTCAATTTTGTCGATCTGTGAACAGGAAATAAGGGACTCTTTTAGTAGATTCCTAATAAGAACTCTCTGAATAAAATCGTGATAAAAGTTTGCCTGTCCCCATTTCTTGAAAAGAATTTTACTAATTCCTATAATTTTATATGAACTGAATTGAATGATTGCTTTCAAGTAAATAAGGAGAGGGAAATGGATCAACAGACTCAGATTCTTATTGTTATGGCTGGTTACATGACAATGCTTATTCTTTGGGGACTCTATCAGGGAAGAAAGGTGAAAAATGATTCCGATTATGCTATTGCAGGCAGAAGTCTTCCGGGTTGGGTAGCAGCACTTTCTGAAAGAGCTACAGGGGAATCCTCCTGGGCACTACTAGGACTTCCCGGTGCTGCGTATGCCACTGGATTAACTGAAATATGGACTGCTATTGGTTGTGTTGCAGGTATTATTACTGCATGGGCTCTTATATCCTGGCGATTGAGGCAGGAGGCTGAGAATCTTGAAGTAAATACTTTTACTCAGTTTATTGCTTATAAGCATGGAGAAAACAGTAAATGGATAAGAATTGTCGGTAGTTCCACTATAGTTTTTTTCTTTTTTTTCTATGTTGGAGCACAGTTTCTTGGAGGCGGCAAAACACTGAATTCAATGTTTGGGCTTGATGCAAATGTAGGTATGCTGGTTACCGCAGCAGTTATTGTTCCTTATACAATATATGGTGGATTCAGAAGTGTTGTTTATACAGATGTTATTCAGGCTATAGTAATGATTATAACTCTGATTGCAGGGCCTATTGTGGGGTTAATATATTTGTCAAATAATTCAGCAGGGCTTTATGCTACATCTATTGGGGAAGCATTAACAAAAGCAGGGGATTCATACAGTTCTCTTACTGGTGCAGCCTCCGGTTTTGGTGCAGGTATTGTTATTCTTGCTGGGTTTTCATGGTTTTTTGGTTATCTTGGGGGACAGCCACAGCTTAGTACAAGATTTATGGCAATTAAAAACGCATCACAATCAAAAAAAGCAAGAAACATTGGTATTGCCTGGACAGTAGTTGCATATATTGGAGCGCTTATGCTTGGATGGATAGGTCTTGCGATATTTGGTCCGGGTGGATTATCTGATCCTGAAAAAGTAATGCCTGAAGT
Source organism: Candidatus Aminicenantia bacterium (assembly GCA_965225955.1). Lineage (GTDB taxonomy): Bacteria > Acidobacteriota > Aminicenantia > UBA2199 > UBA2199 > CBDDBX01. The sequence goes on along the minus strand of CBDDBX010000018.1, from coordinate 75,816 downwards.
TTTACTTACTATTTTCCCGCCGGCAATAGCAGCTCTATTAATAACAGGTGCAATAGCAGCTATGATTTCTACTGCAGATTCACTGCTCATACTCTCGGCTACAGAAATGTCAGAGAACCTGATAAAACCCCTCAGTAAAGATGAAGAGCATAAGGACTCCCTACTGAGATCCAGGATTATAACAGCTTTACTTGCAGTGGTGGCTCTGATTATTGCTTATCTTTCACCAAGTACTCTTATATATAAACTGGTTAGTTATGTCTGGGCTGGTATTGGAGGGACTTTTTCTGTTGTCGTGCTTTTTACACTATTCTGGAAAAAATTCAATGGTAAAGCTGTAGTAGTTACAATTATTACGGGTATGATATTTACTATTATCTGGAATTTAACAAGTATGGAAGCGGTTATAACTTCCAGAATCATGACTTTTGTTGTAACAGCTTTAACAGCAGTTATTTCAACACTAATTACTAGTAAAAAATAGTTTATTAAACACCGGAAACTGCTATTGATGCTTTTCCGGTAATCCCCTTATGTTATTTAATAAAAAACATACTATATTGTTTCTGTTGCAGTAAACTGTATGGAGGAGATCAATGGGGAATAATCCAAAAATACTCTTTGTAGATGATGAATCTGAAATACTGAATTCTATTAAAAGAGTACTAATTCATGAAGATTACAAAACTTTTTTTGCTTCAAATGGAGACGAAGCGATCAGGATACTTGATTCAGAAGATATATGGGTGATTGTTACTGATCTCCTGATGCCTGGTATGGATGGAATTTCTCTTTTGAAAATTGTTAAAAAGAGGTTTCCTCATATTATAAGAATTATTGCAACAGGAATTGCTGATGTAGGTGGGATTTTATATGCAGTAAGAACAGGAGAAACACATCGCTATATTACAAAACCTGTAAATATTAAAGACGAGCTTATACCAATACTTAACCAGTCATGTGAAATTTTTGAGTTGAGAACCAGTAAAGAGAATTTGTTAAAAGAACTGGAAGAGGCAAATAAACTTTTAAAAAATAAGAACGAGGAAATTGGGTATCTCAGGCAGATTGAAACGGATCTTAATGATGAAAGAGAACAGAGAATTACAGATATTACTAAACGTACAGGATCTTTCATTGACAACACTGAAGATATTATTATGAAACTGAAGGAGTCAGATTGTTCTGAACATGAAGTGGCTAATTATCTTAAAACCCTCAGGGATTTTAGAGAATCTGTTATGAAGATTAATTTATACTGCGGAGATATAAAGTTTGATGAAGGCAGGGAATAAGACGTAGTGGCTTCAGAGTAATATCTTAAGCAGAACTGTCCCAAGATTAGTAATTGCCCTATCAAGGTTTTTCATAAATTCATCAGGTGTATTACTTTCAGCACTGTCAGAAACAGTTCTTATTTCAAGGTAAGGGATTTTGCTGAATTTTGCTGCTTTAGCGCCTCCGATGCCTTCCCATGCAACGCATAAGGAATCGGTGATAGTTTTTATTTCAGATTTTCTCTTTATATCGGTGATATCTTCATCTCCACTGGCAATGGAGCCGTAATGTATTGCGAAGTTTTCAGTTGACTCTGATACCCCGTTTTTTGATCTTTCGGAGGAGATCTCTATTTCCGGTAGAGGTGATTTAAGGAATTTCATTTTATAATCGTGCTCAATTACTGAAGTTGCAATAACAACATCCCCGATATTCAGTTTTTTATCAAGACTCCCGGCAGTTCCTGCACAGATAATAAGATTTAAAGATTGAAAAGTATCAGCAAGATGCTGAGTCGTAACAGCAAAATTTACTTTTCCATGACCTCCGATACAGATTAGAATGCCAGATTCTTTATCAAGTTGAACATTAATTGTACCTGTATTGTACTGTTTGAAGTTATAGCCCTGATTCTTCATAAAACCAAGTAATCTGGTGAACTCAGCTTTTAGCGGAACTACTATAGCGCTTCTTATATCCATAAAATAATTATAGCCGGAATAATGGGGACAGGCAATTTATCTTTGAGGGAAGCCGATGTTCCAGGTAAGAATAAACTCTCTTCCTCTTGAGGGCCTGAAAAAGCTTGTATTCGAAAATTCTGAATATAATTTGTTTGTTAAATTATTAATAACAAAGCCAATCTGATGTGTGAAGGAGGAGTTGTCTGATATAGTTATCCCAAATCTCAATGCGTGGGTAGTAAATCCAGGTATAATTGTTCCAATCGGGTTATCAACAAGTAGTGTATCTTGCTGCTCCCCATTTATTCTGATTGTATAACCGGCATATAGTTTTCTGGTTCTGTAATCCATATTCATAATAAGCTTGGATGAATAGGTGTCTACATAAGGTGTATCCAGGTCCCCCATATCTTTTGATAGTATTTTTGTGAAATTCCCTGACAGTTTAAACTTCTTCAAAGGTTCAAAGCTGAGGCTGATTTCATAGCCTCTTGTTCTGAGTTTATCGATGTTTATGTTCTGATATTCTGGTAATCTGCCCACATTATTACCGGTTCTTGTGACTCTTATCCCATTTTTTATTGTGTTATTAAACCAGGCAAATTCAAAAAACAGCTTACTGTTTCTGTATCTCATTCCCAGGTCGTAATTCAGACTTGTTTCAGCTTTCAGAGAGGTATTGCTTATCTGGTACCCGCTTCCATCCGGGGTATTGCCTTCAAAAAATCTCTCGATAAGGTTTGGGGATCTGAACCCCCTGCCAATGGAACATACAATTTTGAGATTTTCAGTAAGAGAGTATATGATATTTGCTGACCCTACCAGAGTATCATCACTACTGGATAAAAGAGGTTGATCAAGATTCAGGGTTTTCCGGGTGGATGCTTTAACATTCTGGTACCTTATGCCCATTATAAGTTTAAGTTCAGGGATTATATTTACATCATCCTGAAAGAAGAAACCAAAACTTCTATATTCTGCATTTGGAACCTGTGGCTTATCCGAAGTGCTGACACGGGGAGGCCCGAATGTTGTGACTGTAGTCGTACTGGAATCCCTGTTCCTGCTTTTGTCTTTATAGTAATCAAAACCATATGTCAGAGTATGATTATTTATAACTTTATTTAATTCCAGTCTTATACCTTTGGTTTTTACATCGGTATGATTAGTTGAATTAATCTGTACAGAAGCAGAAGGTGCTCCGGGAATATTCATTGGAATATCTATATTCATCTCAAGATCGCGGGAGTTTGTAAGGTAGTAACCAGAAACACTTAATCTATCTGCCCAGAGAGCGTTTAGTGTGGTATTTTCATATTTTAATGTATATCTATTCATGTTCTGGTCCGGATATAAGATTTCAACTTTTGATGCTCCGGCATTATATTCAGAGGGATCAATGTAACCAAATCCAGCGTTACGGGCTTTGTAGGTTTCCGTTTTAAATGAGAGATAGCTCGATTTTGAAAAATGCCAGCTTGTTGCTATGTTGAAACCATTATCTTTTACACCAGTATTGTGAACTCTGGTCTTTTTTAACAATCTGATATTTCCAAACGTACCTGACGGCGCTGAATAGTCACTGGTTTTTCTTACATTTCCCTTTAGATAAAAACTAAATTTGCCAATATTACCAGTGATAGCGGCTGAGCCATTATTTTGCTTATTTGCAGAGCCGTAGGTGTAAGAAAAAGATCCGCCTAAAGATTTTCCACTAATAGCTGTAGACACAGGCTTTGATATTATATTCATAACCCCGCCAATAGCATCTGAACCATATAAAACTGATGCCGGACCTCTCACTATTTCAATCTGATCAATATTGTGTTGATTAATAAGTACTGGAAGTTCTCCAAAATCCTGTTGTCTTCTTGAATTATTAAGTCTCAGACCATCGGCCATCAGAAGAACCCGTTGTCCTCTCATTCCTCTTATAACAGGGCGTCCCTGATTGGATCCGGTTCCATTGATATCTGTACCAGGAAGAAGTGTAAGTAATTCTGAAAGGTTTTCTGGTGCCAGGTTTTTTAAATCCTGTTGCTTTATAATGCTTACAGCTTTTGGTATATTAAATTTATCGGTTTTTTTACCCGTAGCAGTTACTGTAATATCATAATTCAGTATAGTACTTTTTCTCTTTCTCTCTTTTTCTTTTACTGAATTATCTTTCTTAGAATCATTAGTTGAGTACAGGGATATGCTAAAAAAGTTCACAATTATAATAAGAGCCAGTGTTACTATTCTGGACATTTATTCCTCCTGAAAGGAACTCTTATGTCTTCTTATGTGAAAGTAAACAACTTCATATGACACTTGTATGACATTACATCGTTATTTATCAACGTACATGTATCCTTTTCCTCTTACAGATATGAAATGGATGGGGGAAGATTTTTTTATTTCGAAGAGTTTTCTGAATTTTAGTATAAAGTTATCTATGGTTCTGGGAGTAGAGTCACTTTCCATTCCCCACACTTCTTCCAGAAGATCAGCTCTGGATAAAGGGATACCTGTGTTTTCCACCATATGTTTCAGCAATCTTACTTCAAGGTCAGAAAGTTTGAATTCCCCAAAGTTACTATTACATAACCGGGTTGATAAGTTAACTTTGTAGTTGTTAATAGTGATAATATTTTCGGCAGGAATATTTCTTTGACTCTGGGCTCTTCTTATGAGTGCAGAAACTCTTAAGATAAGCTCTTCTATAGAAAAGGGTTTTGTAAGGTAGTCGTCAGCTCCGTTTTCAAAGGCAGATCTTTTACTATCAATGCTTCTGTCAACAGTCAACATAATAACTGGAAAATTATAGCCCTTGTTTCTCAATATTTGTAGAATTTCATGACCTTTCATATCTGGTAGATTCATATCCAGAATCATTAAATCACAGGATTCAGAAATTATGTAATCTATTAAATATTTACCTGAACTGAAGCCTTTCATCTCGTAACCTTCATTGTTTAGGTTCAGTTCAACCATTCTTCTTATAAGATCGTCGTCTTCTACTATTATTATTTTATCTTTCATTTTACATCTTTAGTTTAAGTTCAAAAACTGCCCCTTTTGAATTGTTACTTATCCTGAGTTCTCCATTATTTCTTTCTGCAAGCTCAGAAGAGATAATGAGACCAATTCCTGCACCGTGCCCATTAAGCATATTGTTCTTCCTTCGACTACTAAACTGCTCTAAAATTCCTGCAGGGAGACCTGGACCGTTATCTTCCAGTTTGAGTGTTAATGAATGCTTCTCTTCTGTCAATGTCATTGTTATCTGTGGGTTATTGCCAGCATATTTTCTACTATTATCCAGGAGATTGTTTAAAATTAATCTGATGGCATCAGGAGAATTAAATAATATCACTTGTTGTTCAGGAATTATAGTATTCAGGCTCAGGTTGTGGTTGAGTAACTTGTAATTGTCTGTATACGTTCTCAGAAAAGTAGTAATTTCAAACTCTTCAGATGGGAAAAATTGCTGGCCTGTCCCCATTGTGGCTCCTGCAATGAGATTTTCGGCCATTTTTTCCTGAGAGTATACCTGCTCTATCGCAAGTTTAAGATATTGATCTATGTCCTGCTCTCTGAAGGCTCCTCTCTGAAGACTTTGAAGAAAAATTTTGATACCAGTGATTGGTGTTTTAAGCTCGTGGGTAATGGATTGCCAGAATCTTTCTGCCTGTCTTGAGAGGGCTCTGTTTATGGAGATGAATCTGTATAGCAGGAAGCAGCATATTGTAAGCATTATAAAAAGAAAGACTGATTCCCCTGCAACCATCAATCTTTTACTCCTCAGGTTTCTTTCTATCTCTTCAATGACTGCTGGCCTTATTCTTAAGTAATATCCGTCTTCTGCTTCTATTGCTATGGATTTTTCTATTTCAACCGGTGTTACATTACGGGTATGAACTTTCTCAATTCTTTCATCAGATAGAATTGAGGCGGATTTACCAGCAGTACTCTTCACTATATTTATAAGTAACTTCATTTGCAGATTATACTGCTCTGCAATTGAGTTGCTTATGAATATAGACCACCAGGTTATAAGGGATGCCATTAATAATATCGATACCGCAAAGACTATATGATGGCCGTATCTGATTATTATTGGTAAAGGTTTAACATGCCTGTTTCTCATTTACATGTATTTTATATGATTCAAATCACTTTTAAAATGGTTAAAAAGAGGAAAAAGAGGGACAGGCGAAAATTTCTGTATAGTTTGACTATATAAAGAGCTCCTGATATAAAAGCTGTGGAGTAAAAACTATGGATTTATTAGACAGGAAACTAAATATTCTTAGAGATATAATAAGAGAGAAGAGAGAGCTTGCTGTTGCTTTCTCTGGTGGAATTGATAGCTCATTAATTGCCATGGTGGCTTATCAGGAACTTAAAATGAATTCAGCAGCAGTAACTATCGATTCGGATGTATTTTCAGGGAGAGAACTTGATTTCTCCAGAAGAATTGCTGAAGAGATAGGCATAAAGCATGTTATTGTTCAGACTTCAGAACTGGAAAACCCTGAATTTGTGGCGAACAGTTCTGATAGATGCTACTACTGTAAGCATGAAGAGATTGAGGTTGTTCGTAGAGGAGCTGATTCGGTTGGTTTAAAAATAGTTGCTTTTGGTGTTAATGTATCTGATTTTGGGGAGCACAGGCCAGGAATTAAAGCTCTGAAAGAGGCAGGTATTTTTATGCCACTTCTTGAGGCAGATATAAGTAAGAAAGATATACCTGAGATAGCAAAAAAATTAGGATTATCAAATTACGACATGCCATCAACAACCTGTCTGGCATCCAGAGTACCTTATGGCGAAACAATTACTTCTGAGAAGCTTAAAAGGATAGAGAACAGTGAGAATTATCTGTCAGATCTGGGAGTTTCGATGTCAAGAGTTCGCGTTCATGGACATATAGCAAGAATTGAAGTACCGGATTCAGAATTTAGAATTGTAGCTGAACACCGGGAAGAGATATATAAGTCTTTTAGGGAGTTTGGGTTCAGTTATGTGTCACTGGATTTGAAAGGATATGTTTCTGGTAGTATGAATCTGGTGCTTGATCAGAAACGGGAATAAGTTTTAATAAACAGGATGCTTAAAACTGTTGCGCAAACAGCTTTTATGTTAGAATAGACCCTGCTCTTTGCAGAGGAGTCAATTTAGATGATCAATATAATTTTAAACGGTAAGCCCGGTTCATATGATAAAGAGCTTACAATTCAGGAATTGATTAAGCACCATAAATATTCCGATGGTGTGGTTATTGTAAAGTACAATGATCAGATTGTGAAAAAAGATAAGTGGAGTGAGATTGTAATATCTGACTGTGATGTGATAGATCTGATTAATTTTGTAGGAGGCGGATGATGAGTAATGATTCTCTTATAATAGAAGGTAAAAAAATAAATAATCGTTTTTTTCTTGGAAGTGGAAAATTTGGTGATAAAAATCAGATGAAAAACGCTATCCTTGAGAGTGGTTCTGAAGTCATAACAATTGCTATGAGGCGGGTTGATTCAGAAGAACATAGTGAAAATATTTTGAATTATATCCCAAAAGAAACTGAAATAATGATAAATACATCTGGTGCCAGAACAGCCACTGAGGCGGTTGAAATAGCCAGACTGGCTCGTGAAGCAGCAGGGATAAACTGGGTTAAAATTGAGGTGATAGATGATTCTAAATACCTCCTGCCTGACAATGCTGAAACTGTTCGGGCAACCGAAACTCTTGCTAAAGAGGGATTTGTTGTATTTCCTTATGTCTCACCCGATCTTTATATAATGAGAGATCTGGAAAATGCAGGGGCAAAAGCTATCATGCCATTAGGTTCTCTGATAGGAAGTTGCAGAGGTGTTCAGACAAAAGATCTTATTGAAGTTATTATTTCCGAAACTGATCTTCCTGTAATCGTAGATGCCGGTATTGGGCGTCCCTCTCATGCTGTTGAGGCTATGGAAATGGGTGCTGCTGCTGTTCTTGCTAATACTGCAGTATCTTCTGCACAGAATCCTGTACAGATGGCTATTGCTTTTTCTGAAGCGGTAAAAGCAGGAAGAAGAGGGTATCTGGCAGGTTTTAGTTCTGCACGCTCATATGCAGTTGCTTCATCTCCTTTATCTGGCTTTCTTTTTGATGAAAAATGATCTCTGTAAAAGAAATTGAACAGATTCTTGCTGATAATTCACCTGAATCGGTAGAGACACTTGCGCAGAAGGCACACCAGATCTCAATGCAGTATGTAGGGAAAGCTGTTTCTCTTTATACTCCTCTTTATCTTGCCAACTATTGTGAAAATTTATGTTTGTACTGTGGTTTTCATAATCAGAAAGATATAAAGAGGGAGAGACTGGATTCAGAACATATTGAAAATGAAATGAAGAAAATTGCTTCTACTGGTATCCAGAGTATCCTGCTCTTAACAGGAGAATCCAGAAATATGTCTTCTCCTGAATATATTCGTGATGCAGTATTGATAGCAAGAAAATATTTCACTAACATTGCTATTGAGGTATATCCTCTTGAAGCTGATGAATATAAGATGTTATTTGATGCGGGAGTTGAAGGGGTTACTATCTATCAGGAAACTTATGATAGAAAACGATATGATGAATTGCATCTGAAAGGTCGTAAAAAAGATTATAATTATAGATATGAAACACCTGCAAGAATAGCGAAAGGTGGAATAAGAATGATTAATATGGGGGTGTTACTTGGACTGGCTCCGGTAGCAGAAGATATTACTGCTCTATATTCGCATCTGAGATATATGGAAAAACATTATCCCGGTGTTGAGTATAGTGTCTCTTTTCCGCGTCTTATTCCTTTTGGAGATACTAAATCTGACTATTTTGAAGTATCCGATATTAATCTTTTTAAGCTCATTGCCCTGACCAGAATACTGTTCCCAAGAGTGGGGCTGAATCTTTCAACCAGAGAACAGGCAACTTTCAGAGACAGAGCTCTTTCTTTAGGTATAACAAGAATCTCAGCTGCATCCAAAACTATTGTTGGTGGGTATACTGAAGATAAAGAAGATGCTCCACAGTTTGATGTACAGGATCCAAGAAGTGTGTCTGAAATTGTTGCTATGCTTAAAGCCAGAGGCTATGATCCGGTTTATACAGACTGGAGAAGAGCTGGTAGTAGATTGTAGATGTAGGGACAGGCGAAAAGTATCGCCTGCCCATTATAATTAGTTACCTATTTTTTTACATATTTTAATGCCTTCTGAGCAGCCTGAATTAGTGAGATGGGGGACAGGTCACTGCCGACGGCTTTTTTCATCCACACAGATGGTGTTAATCTGCCCTGTTTAAAAATTCTGTTAACCTCTTTGGCGAAATTTCTGGTTTTCATGTGTTCTCCTAACTGAAATTCAATTAGTTGACCAAAAGAGTAAGCAGAAAGGTATAGAGGGTAACTTATCATGTGTGAGTATATTGCCAGAACCGGTTCGTTCTTTTTACCATATGCTTTAGCAAAATATTTATTCCAGACCTCTTTGGAAATTCTGATAACAGCTTCTTTAAGTTGATGCTCATCCGCATCAGGGTTCTGATAGAGCCATTTCCAGACTTTCATATCTACCATTGAAACACCCATTATTTCAAATGTTGACCAGCAGATATCAAGGGCTTTTAAATGTTCTTTAATTTTATTGTTATCTACTATATCAAGTAGTTGGAGATCCTTTTTTTGAAAAAGAAAAGCAAGAGCTTCTGTAAACGATGTATTTGGCACACCATTTATCATGTAGTTTGAAACGTTATGAAGAGAAATTGTCTGCTCAACATTATGGCCGAATTCGTGTATAGCTATATTATATCCTTTGTAATCCATACCTGTTGAAGGTATCCGTGTTCTCAGATGAGCTGTTTCAGATTTCATAGATGCGCCCCAGGCATGACCTGAACCTCTTGCAGGATCCACATCAATTTTTGATGCCAGAAAATCTGCATTTTCAAAACTCAGCTTTTTTAGTAAAGCAGGTAGATCTTTCTTCAACGCAGCCGCATTGGGATATCTCTTTCTGGTTATCGAATTGAGTTTATCTTCTGATATTGTACTTCTTGCTTTGAAACCATCATACCATATGTCGTATGCTTCGAGCTTTCTGCCTAACCTTTTCTTTATAAGTTTGGCAATTTTTGGCATTACTGGTGAACTGAGAAATTGGTGGAAAAGTTTCTCAACTTCTGGCTGAGGGATTTCCATCTCACCGGAGAACTTTCTTTTAATATATGTATTAAGAACTGGATGATATTTATCTATCTTTTTCAGAGCTCTAAAGTTTTTTATTATCTGAAGATATCTTTTGTCCGGTTCAGGAGTAAATGCCACCTCTTTGCCCTTTGAGTACACTTTGTTTTTGAATGGGTCCCAGTTATATTTGTTGCTGTTAATTATATTAGCAGGAATACTCTGGGCAATGATTCTTTTCATTACCTGATAAACTGTATCCTGCTTTTGTTTAGCTATTCTGTTTTTGATTGCATAATTAGCTTTAATTTCATCTCTTAGATTCCAGTGAGATAGAAGTACCATTTTCTCAGGAAAAAGTGATTTCTTCTTACCCTTTATAACATGCCCCATATGAATGTTATATTCTGAAATGTAAATATCTGTTTCGGTACTAACTCTATTGTATTCCTGAACAAGATTTGACGGAACTCTTGCATTAAACAAATCCCCCATTCTCGCATACCCCCACTGAAGATCAGACCATTTATTCCCTAGGTCGTTTTTCTCTTCCAGTGAATATGGTGGGAAATTGAGTGCTATTATAAATGCTATACGGTTATTGTATAAATCTTCTGTTAAATGAGCCCCTGGGTTATATGAACCGAAAAGTTTATCAATTTTCAGAAGAGATCCGGTATCAAGGTGAAGGTTTTTCTGAAGATCCAGAGACATTTTGTTTGAATGCCCCCACAGAGATTCAAAATATTCCGAACATCTTGAAAACAGAGCTTTCTTCATCTTTTCATCTGCAATGTAATTGTTATTGCAGAAATTAATGAACTCTTCTGTGCTACCATTCTCTTTGCGCCAGAGTGAAGCTGCATGATTGACAGAACGAATTATCGCACCCTTCCTGGTTGGATATTTAGTGCTTAGAGAGTTAATAATTTTCTCTTTTGATGAGTCAGGTATAATACTTGCGTTAGTAGACTTGGTTGTTGCACTGTAGCTAAATAATGATAAGAAGAGTACAGAGCAAAGACAACTGATTAAAAATTTCATCTTATTCTCCTGATAATATTGTTAAAATAAAATTTACCATATTTTATCTTTGAGGGACAGGCAGAGCTGTTTTTCGTAGATATAAAAGAACATGGAGTTTTCTTTTATTGATTTTATATTGTTGTATGTTTATGACAAGATGTTTCAGATTGATTGATGAAGAAGAGAACAGCTATTGCTGTTCTCTTTTATAAAATGATAGTTAAATTATTTTAAAAGTTTCTCTATTTTTGCTTCCAGAGTGGCTTTATCTTTTGATCCAGCTGCTATATCAACTACATTACCATCTTTATCGATCATTACCAGAGTAGGTATTCCGCTTACTCCGTAAGCATCAAAAGCGTCTGAGTTTTCTGCAATTGCTACAGGGAAAGTCATTTTGAATCTTTTGATGAATCCTTTAATAAGATTTTTTTCCTCTTCTGCAGGAACTTTACCTTTGTTGATTTCATCGTCTTTGTATGAACCGTAAAGCTTTGTGTAACCTACAACAACAAGCCCTTTACTTTTATATTTTTCATAGCATTCAGCAAGTACAGGAATAACTTTACGACATGGTGGGCACCATGGAGCAAAGAAATCAAGAATAACGACTTTGCCTTTCAGATCTGCTATCCCTTTCACTTTTTTTGTGTTTATCCAGTCTTTAGCTGGGAAATCAGGTGCTGGAGCATTAACCATTTTCAGTTGTTTAAGTGTCCCCTGTAATCTTTTTTTGTATTTCTCATCTTTGAGATCAGCAAGAGCTTTTTCAAGAGCTTCTACAGTTTTTTCTTTATCACCTTTAGCTTTAATATCATCTATAATGATGCTGTAAGCATATGATTTAAACTCTTCGTATTTTCCTTCTTTATCAGCAGCAATTACTTTTTTAGCATATTCCAGAGAAACGTCGTTCTGAGTGAATGCGATGAAAATAGCAGCATTGATATAGTTGTAATCTTTAGCAATTTTATCTTCAATTTCCTTAAAAATAGGGAATGCTTCTTTTACTTTTCTGGCTTTTAATAAAACCATAACTTTACCCATTTTAGCGTCAGATATAAGTTTTGAGTTATTTTTAATCAGATCATCAAATATTACTTTAGCTTCTTCGCCTTTATCAAGGTCAAGAAGAAGATAGCCTTTGAGCAATTTGTGTGAATCTCTTTTATCTGCAGCTTCAACTTTTTTTAGTAGAGCTTCGAATTTGGTTTTTGTATCAGCTTTAAATTTGCTGAGTTCAGCTCTCTTAATTTTCTTTGCCTGTGCAAGAATATCTGCTTTTAAGGCTTTATACTCTGGTGTAAGAGTGTCTGGTTTTTCTGCACATGCAGTCATGGCAATACCGGAGATTGCTATTAGCAGTGCTAAGGAAAAAGATAAAATTTTACTTTTCATTTTGAACTCCTTTGATCTCTTAATTATCGTTAATTCCAAATTATATATTATTGAAAAAAATAAGGGAAATAAAAAAAATTTACAAACCAAACTAAATGTTGTTCATGAATAACTGGTATCTGAAAGTTATCACTATTTCATAATTTCAGTATAATTGGGTTGATATTTTTTGTTTTTATAGTTATAAAAGAATAAATGGTATGAAATGAGAAAAAAAAGATTGAAAATTACTGGTGAAGCAGCCTGGTATCATATTATGTCCCGTACTGTTGGTGGATGCTTTTATCTTAAAAGGAAAGAGAAAGAAAAACTATTAAGAATAATAGTGAAAATGTCAGAAGTTTATATGGTAGAAGTAATGACATTTTGTATTATGGGGAATCATTTCCATATTCTTGTGAAGGTCAATTGCGCTGAAATGTACTCCTTTGAGGAAATTAGAACAAAAATAAGGAAATACAGGTACAGGAGTAATTGTAAGGACAAAGATGTGATTACAGAAGAGGAGTTCGAGAATTATAAGAGGAAATTGCAAGATCTCTCTGAATATGTAAAAGATATCAAACAAAGGTTTTCTGTTTGGTACAATAGAAGTAATAACAGAAAAGGCTATTTCTGGGGAGATAGATTTAAAAGTGTTCTGATTGAATCTGGTGAAGCATTAATTAATTGTATGGCTTATATTGACTTGAATCCGGTACGAGCGGGTATTGTTAATGATCCTGAGAGTTATAGGTGGTCAGGAGTCAGTTACAGGTTGGCTAACAGAGAATTGGGAGTTATGGATTTCGATAATGTTCTTAGTTATGCTGATTGTTTTAATAGTATTGAACAGTATCTTGCCTTTCTAAGAAGTCATATGGGAATAGAGGTTGGTAATAATAGGTGGGAGAGGGGAACTTTTCTTATGAAAAGAGTAAAACATTTTTCTGAAAGTATAGTAATCGGGTCGGAATTGTTTCTGAATAATATATACAGCAGATATGGCCCTGTTAATTCTCAGAAAATATTGAGGAAACATAAATTTAAAGAATTAAAAGAGGTGTATGCAACTTAGGTACATTAGGCATTTACAAAGAAAATGCTGGTGAAGATTACATATATTTATTAACCAAGTAGATTAAGAGTATGAGATGAAAATATAATAATCATTTAATCCCATTCGGTGATTAAATTCTGATTCAGAATATCCATATCAATTACTGATATTTTACAGTTAATTTTGCAATAGCAACTCATTTATTCTGGTTAATTTTTTTTTGCCTGTCCCTGATTTTGCTATATAAAAAATTTTGGACTAGAATATAGTTTAAATTTCAATAGACACAAGGGAGGTCTTTTATGAGTAGCGAATTATTGACTTTGAAACCAGAGTTACTCTGGAAACATTTTGCAGGTATTTGTGCTATTCCTCATCCTTCAAAAGAGGAACAGGCACTGGCAGATATGGTTATTGCTTTTGGTAAGGAGAACGGACTTGAAACTGTTGTTGATGAGGTAGGTAATGTTTTGATCCGTAAGCCTGCAACTCCAGGTATGGAAGATAGAAAAGTAATCTGTTTACAGGGGCATCTGGATATGGTTCCTCAGAAAAACAGTGATACTGTACATGATTTTTCAAAAGATCCAATACAGGCCTATATTGATGGTGAGTGGGTTACTGCTAAAGGTACAACTCTTGGAGCAGATAACGGTATTGGATGTGCCGCTGCAATGGCTGTCCTGGAATCTAAGGATCTGGTTCATGGTCCTGTTGAAGCTCTTTTTACAATAGATGAAGAGACTGGAATGACAGGGGCTTTTGGCTTGAAACCTGGATTTGTTAAAGCAGATATCATGATTAATCTTGATTCAGAAGATGAAGGCGAATTATATATTGGTTGTGCTGGTGGTGAAGATACTAATGTTGAATTCACATATAAAGAAGAGCCTGTCCCTGCAGATGCGACAGCATACAAAGTCCTTGTAACTGGTCTTAAAGGTGGTCATTCAGGTATGGATATTCCTCTGGGTAGAGGTAACTCAATTAAGATAATGAATCGCCTTTTCCATAACTCACTGGATATGGGGTTAAGGATTGCCAGCATTGATGGTGGTAGCTTGAGAAATGCTATTCCAAGAGAGGCTTTTGCTGTTGTTGTAGTGAATAATAAAAAAGCTGAAGAGTTTGAAGGCTTTGTGAAAGATTATGAGCAGGTTGTATGCTCAGAATTATCTGGAACTGAACCTGATATGTCAGTTAAAGTAGAAAAGTATGACATGCCGGATTCACTTATTGATACTGATACTCAGGACAGGTTAATTAAATCTATCTATGCTTGTCCTAATGGAGTAATAAGAATGAGTGATGCTATGGAAGGGCTTGTTGAAACTTCAACCAATCTTGCTGTTCTTAAGAGTGAAAATGGTAAAATTAAAATGGGTAGCCTGCAGAGAAGTTCTGTGGATACTGCTAAGGATGATCTTTGTGCAATGATCAGGTCTGTTTTTGAACTGGCAGGTGCTGAAGTTGAGCACGATGGAAGATATCCAGGATGGAATCCGAATATTAATTCTCCTGTTCTTAAACAGATGAAGAAGCTTTATGAAGATATGCATGGAGTTGTACCTGAGGTCAAAGCTATTCATGCAGGCCTTGAATGCGGACTCATTGGTGCAGTGTATCCTGAACTGGATATGATCTCCTGCGGTCCTACAATAAGATTCCCACACTCACCGGATGAGAAAGTAAATATCGAATCAGTCGGGAAATTCTGGGATTATCTTGTTAAAACCCTGGAAACAGTTGAAAAAAAATAATTGATTATCAGATATAAGAGGCAGTTTGTACTGCCTCTTTCTTATATGATTTTATGATCTGGCTTTAAAAAACTTTATTGACAGGAAAGCAAAAACAACGGTATAGCCTGTCAGCACAAGAAAATTAACCGACAGTTCAGAGAAATCGGTTCCAAAAAAGATTATTTTATGAAAAGCGTCCATTGCCCAGTAAGATGGCAGAACCATTGCTATTTTTCTCATAAAACCTGAAACGATCTCAATGGGCCACCAGCAACCTGCAAGTGCTGCAAATACGTTTGATAATAAAACAGATATTCCTACGGCAAGTTCTTCTTTAGATATAAGTGATCCAAGAAGAATACTTAGAGATGCAATTGTCATTGAGAAGAGTACTACGTTTATAGCTGAGTATAGTATATTGCCCATGTTCATGTTAAAGATAGTTATCCCGATTACCATTAAAATCGCTGCCTGAAAGACTCCTAAAAGAGTTCTGTATGATAGTTTAGCTATCCATAATTCAAGCATAGTCACCGGGGTATATAGTATCCGTTCAAGTCTTCCTTTTTTGCGATCCATTATGATGAATACACCGCCATATATAAGAAGAGACATCATTATGAATTGTATGATAACACCAGGAACAGCATGATCTGAACCAGATGGGGTTCTTGCACTGATTTTCTGAAGGAAGTTACTGTCAACTCCAATTAATTCTTCGTATTCAGATTTGATATCATCTGGTACTTGTGCATCAGGATTAAGAATTCTGTTACATAGAATTTTAGCTATGCTCTGCACTATTCTTATTTCTGCCTGAAGTGCTGCATTCATATTTTTTCCGGTAGCCTTGGTTAAGCTGATTGTCTGGGATGTGCCTTTTGCAAATTTTTCTGAGAAATTTTCTGGTATTGTCAACAATCTGTTGTATCTATCTGGAATTTTGTCAGTTTCAATTATTGCCATTGAATTACTTTCAATACATTTAACCAGATGGCTGCCCCATTGTCCTCTGTCCTTATTTAGAATATGTAGCTCGGCTTTCAATGTACCGGGACCTGAATAGTTAAGTCTTCCAAAGATAGCAATAAATATTACAGGAAGTATAACTGTCCAGAAAAGAAACATTTTATCAGTGAAGACTACTTTGAAGTCGTTTTTTATTATAGTTAAAATCTTATTCATGAGTTTAATCTCCCGGGGAGTAGAAGGAAGGACGTTAACATCAGAAGGCAACCGGCTCCTGTAAGCACAAGTACCGGCATGATGATATCGTTACCTGTCATAATCTGATTCATGCCGTTAATATACCAGTAATTTACTGTTACCGGAGATAAAGTTTTTAGTATATCCGGGAGCATGTTATATGGAAGCATACTTCCTCCGAGGGCTGCTGATATTAGTATTACAGGACTTGCAATATTTTCTGCCTGTTTCTTTGTTTTGCACAAAGCATTTATTACGGCAAAGAATGCTGCAATGTAAAGAGAGGAGCTTAAGGTTATTGCTGCCAGTTTTAACGGACTTCCCCAGTTAATATCAAATAATAGTGAACCAGACAGATATATCAGGCCTTGTGAGAATATTCCCATAATCAGTCCAGTTAATACTTTCGAGGTGATATATTGAACTGATGTAACTGGTGTGAGCATTATCCGGGATAATGTCCCATTGTCTTTTTCGATAAGGATATCTCTAAGAAAAATCTCAACAAAAAACAGAACAAACATAATTGAGATACCTGGTAAAAAAGCCTGAAACATATTAATGCTTTTAGCAGCATTATCTTTGGTTTCTTCAACAGAGCTCTCAAGTTTTATTAGAAGAGGAGATAGAAACTTTCTTAAAGCAGTGATCTTTTTCTGAAGTTTTTTCATATGAGGAAGCATTACTGTAAGATCTATCTTTTCCAGAGATATGTTTTCATTGTTTTTAAGTATCTGTATCTCTTCTGAAAAAACTGTTACAAGACCTGACAGTAGTACAGAAAATGTTTCCAGAAACTCCTGGGTTATTTGTGGCAGAAACTGTTCGGAAGGGTTTTTTAGTAATATAAAATTAGTTTTAATATTATTTAGTATATTATTCTGGAACCCTTCAGGAATAATTATAAGAGCAGAAGCTTTTCCTTCTTTTAGTGTTTCTTTGCCCTCTTCCTCTTTTACAAAACTTATTGTAAACCTGTCCCTCATATTCTGGTTTTCCATAATTCCCCTGAAGAAACCTGATGCAGCTGAATTGTCTTTATCACATATCAGCATTTTTATTTTAGGCATTACGTTTTTTTTGGGTGAAAAAATTGCTCCAAAAATCCCTGTCATTATAAGAGGGATTATGAGCATTATAATAATAGCCCAGGGAGATTTAGCTCTTTTTTTTATATCTTTGATAAGTAAATTAATTATATTTTTCAATCTCTCAGACTCCTGCCGGTTAATTTCAGAAATACTGTCTCAAGGTTTGGTGATTTAATTTTCATATCCTGAATATGGATGTTATGTTTAAACAGTTTCTTCAAAATATCCGGGATAATATTTGTGTCCTTTACGGATAGATTGAGCCTGTTTATATCAGATGAAATAATTTTAATATCTTTGTCTTTGTTTAGAACCGGCATAATCTGATCAATTGTAAATTCGCCAGTTATATCAAGAATCTCTTCTTCACCTATTATTTTGATAAGCTCTTCCATTGTACCACGTGCAAGAACAGAACCTTGATCCATTATTGCTATATCAGTGCAGATCTGTTCTACTTCAGATAGTTGGTGAGTTGTGAATATTACTGTTGTACCTGTTTCACCAGCACGTTTGATTATTTCCAGAATATTTACCTTAGCTTGTACATCAATCCCAACTGTTGGTTCATCGAGAAGTAATAGAGCAGGTTTATGTAGCATGCCAATTGCTATATTAAGTCTTCTTTTCATACCACCCGAAAACTTTTTTACTGCTTCAGAAGCCCGGTTTTCAAGAGCTGTTAGTTCAAGTAGCTCTTTAACTCTATTTTTAAGTTCTTTACCGGAAATGTTGTATAAACTTCCCCAGAACATAAGGTTATCTCTTGCACTTAGCTCTTCGTAAAAGGCCATGTCCTGCGGTACAATACCCAGTTTTTCTCTGGTTTTTCTGTCAGGCGTAAAGGAGGAACCGTTAAAAATTATTTTACCAGTATAATCTCTTATAATGCCTGCAAGAATAGAGATAAGTGTTGTTTTTCCTGCTCCGTTAGGTCCAAGAAGACCAAAAACTCCTCCAGCCGGGATGCTGAGAGAAAGATCTTTTAGAGCATGGTTTGTTTCATAAATTTTGTTGATTCCACATATTTCCAGAATTGGTGAGTTTTTTTTACTTTCCATTTAGATATTATACTCCATGAAAATTTTTTTTATAGAACTGCGTAGTTCTACATATGTTTCTGTTTCAAATGGACAAAAGATTGGCATAGAAGTTTCTCCTGTTAATTAATCTTAATTACCCTAACGAAGCTATTTCTATATAGTTGCAGTGAAAAATTTTTTCTGGCCTGTCCCCAAATTGACAGGGCAGGAATGGTGTGCTAAGTTCCTCAGTCATGAGAGATTATCATATACATACTTCACTTTGTAATCATGCTTCGGGTTCTATGGAAGAATATGTTCAGGAAGCTATTAATACAGAACTTTCTGAAATTGCTTTCTGTGATCACATACCTCTGCCGGATGGCTTTGATACAGAGCATAGAATGAAGCTTTCCGAGCTGGATTTTTATCTTAATGAGATTGAGCGTTTGCGTAATGTTTATCCTGAAATATCGATTCTCTGTGGTATTGAAGCAGATTATATTGCAGGCTATGAGTCGTTTCTTGAAGGATTTCTGAATCAGTACAATTTTGATATTATTCTTATGTCAGTTCATTTTGTAGAGGGCTGGAGTGGGGGTAACTGGGTTTTTGATTACAACTTCCCGGCAAAAACTGTAAGAGAAATCTACTGTGAATATTTAAGATCTGTATCAAAAGGTATTCAGACAGGATTGTTTGATATTGTAGCTCATCTGGATATTGTCAAAAGAGATGGGTTCCCTCTTATGGAACTCTGTCCTGAAGAGGTAGAAGCGACTCTGGATCTTATTAAATCTGAGGGAATGGCACTTGAAGTAAATACATCCGGTTTAAGAAAGGGTATTAAAGAAATTTTCCCATCACATGATATTGTTAAAATGGGGATTGATAAGGAAATACCTTTAAGTCTTGCTTCAGATGCTCATAAACCAGAACAGGTTGGATATCATTTCAGGGAAATTTTAACTGAGCTGGAGAAATGTGGTAGTTTCAAATACGTTCAGCATAAAAGGAGAAAAAAACAGTTGCAGATATAAATTAATAACCAGATGTATTATTGCTGTTTTTTCTTCAATGTTGTAATGTTGAGTATACTGGGGTGAGTTACTGATGCTGGTCAGACTAATTGTATCTTAATATAAATTAGTTAACTAAATAAGGAGGAATTAATGAGTATAAAAGGAACCCGTACAGAAAAGAATCTTCTAAAATCATTTGCAGGAGAATCTCAGGCGAGAATGAGATATACCTATTTTGCTAAACAGGCTAAAAAGGATGGTTTTGAGAAAGTACGTATAATTTTTGAAGAAACTGCTGAACAGGAAAAAGAACACGCTAAAAGAATGTTTAAATTTCTTGAAGGTGGAGACCTGGAAATTACAGCAACATATCCGGCTGGCATGATTGGAACAACAGCAGAGAATCTGAAGAATGCAGCTATGGGTGAGAATGAAGAGTATACAGAACTCTATCCTCATTTTGCAGATGTTGCTGATGAAGAAGGATTTCCTGAAGTTGCAATAATGTACAGACAGATTGCTATTGCAGAAAAGCATCATGAGAAACGTTATAACGATCTTCTCGAAATGGTTGAAAAAGGTACAATGTTTAAAAGAGAAGGAAAGGTAACATGGCGATGTTTGAACTGTGGTTTTGTTCATGAAGGTTCGGAAGCTGTGCATAAATGTCCTGCCTGTAATCATTCACAGGCATGGTTCGAAGAGCTGAATACAAACTGGTAAAAATTTAACAGATGAGCCGGTATTCAAAGCCGGCTCAAACATAGTTGTTTATTAGCTACTGGCTTATATACATGTTTGTTGACAAATTAAATTTTATTGAATAATAATATTTAATGTTGTAGATTAAGAAATATGAGTGAAATACAGCTACTGATGGGAGTTTTTAATGATTAAGCTTGATGATTTCAGACAGAAGGGGTTTGTAGAGCAGATTGGGATTCTTTCAGATATTGAGAAAAGTTGTGATGTCCGGTATGTTGATTCTCTGATCGTTTTCTTTAATAATCCTCTTGGAGATGATGCTGTAGACAGCATTGTTCATGATGTTTTAAGAATATTATTGTCAGAAAATAAAGAAAAGTGCCTGGAATTACTTGAGAAGGGCGCTGATAAAGTCAAAAGTTTTTGCTGTAAAGTTGTGAGCAGATTCAAAATAGATGAAGCTGCACCTCTTATAATTAAACTTATTGATGATATTCGGGATAAGCAGGTTCAACTTGACCTTCTACTGGCTCTCTCAGAGCTGGATCACCCTGACCTTCCATTGGTTTTCAGAAAAAGACTCAATGATGATGATCCTTTTATTGCTTCTCTTTCTATTGAAGTTGTTGCGAGATATAAAGACGAAGAGTCACTCTATATCCTTATGAATTATATAGAGTCCGGTGAAAAAGAAGGTAATTACGAAGTCTGCTCAGTACCTCTGGCAAAATCTATTGAAGCTCTTAAAATGATACCTAATGATAAGGTTATGAACTTTCTGACTGACAGAATTCATTACAAGAATCCAACTGCCAGGAGATTGATTCATGAAGTGCTGGCTGGTTTTGAAGAAGAAGTGCTACCATACTTAAGCAGAGTTTTTAAAGATGGAACCAGTGATGAGCAGGTACTAACCAGCAACATCATTGGTATCATTGGTAAGAGAAGTGGAGCTGATATTCTGGTAGAGGTTATTGATAGCAGAAGAATTGATGATTCCAATCTTCTATACTCAATTTATGAAGCTTTAGGTCGGATTGGGGCATTAAAAGGAGTTGTTGTACTCCTTGATGCGCTGAACACTGATGACAGACTTATGCTGATGGCTGTTGTAACTGCTCTTGAGAATATTGTTTTCCCTGGAGTTATTAATGGCATTATTAAGCACGTTGATGAGAATGAAGAGCATGGCCGTCTTATTCTGAAGAGTGTTGTAGCTTCAGGTGCAGAAAAGTTGTTCAGAGAACTTTATAACGAAGATAAAATAGCAGATATGCTTATTTCTGAGCTTGCAGAACTTAATGATGGGGAGACTGTTGATACTTTTATTGAGGTTCTTGGTAAAAGTGATAAAGACAGAGCACGCAGGGATATTGAGTTTCTACAGGGACTGAGTTTTATAGGTAGCGGCCTGAATATTCTTGCGGTAGATGATTCGGAAGCTATGCTCAGGTTCTATAAAGCTGTAAGTTCTGAACTGGGTTTTCAGGTGCATACAGCTATTAACGGAAAACAGGGAATTGAGAAACTGGAAACTGGTATCAACGTCGATATTGTCGTTACAGACATGAATATGCCTGTAATGGATGGTGTCGAATTTACCAGAAGGTTAAGGGAACATATGCTGTTTAATAAATTACCTGTACTTCTTGCTACTACTGAATCTGATGATAGCCAGATAAATATTGCAAGAAATGCAGGAGTAACTGATTTTATCAACAAACCTTTTACTCCTGATGAGTTACTTGCCAAAATTCTTGGCTTAAGATAGTAAAGAGTAGTGATCCGGTATGGAAACCGGATCAGTTATATCTTTTATACAGAGAAATATTTCGCTTCAGGATGATGCATTACCATTGCAGTAATGGATGCTTCAGGTTCCATCATCATTCCTTCAGTTAATTTCACTCCAATGTTTTCGGTTATTTCCAGAAGCTTAAAAAGAGGTTCCTGGAGATTCAGATCCGGACATGCAGGATAACCAAAGCTATATCTGCATCCCTGATATTTTACTTTAAAGAGATCTTCCGGGGTAAAATCTGCAGGGTCATTGATTCCAATGAAGCTTCTCATATCCCTGTGAATAATTTCAGCAAAGGCTTCAGCAGTTTCTATAGCAAGGCTGAAGAGAATGTGGGATTTAACAAATTCACCTTCGTTTTTATATTTTCCTGCTAATTCATGTATTCCTTCTCCTGCAGTTACAGAGAAGAAACCTATAATATCAGTTTTATTGTTGGAAATATAATCTGTAAGGCACAGGTTTTCACCTTTATATTGTCTGGGAAAAGGAAAACGTTCCAGAATTTTGCTATTTTCGTCAAGAACTATCAGGGTTTCTTTTTCTTTTGTAGCTCTGAAGAACCTGAATACCCCTTTAGGTTTGAAGAGTTGCTTTTCAATTATTTCAGTTTGCACCTCTTTTACTTTCTTAGTCAACTCAATAGCCTTGGGATCATTTTCAGCTATGAGTTTTCTATATCCACCGCCTTTAAGACCGAAATGCTTTCCATAGAGCATATTGGGATTTATATTTGCAAATAGTTCTTCTAAATCAGGTGATTCAAACAGGTGAGTGTCAAAATCGGTGGGGACAGGCAGTTTACTTACTTCCTTAAGATCCGGTAGGGGCAGATCGTCAGAATTCTGATCAGATTTAACTGGCCTTGAAACTGCAGAAGGAACCTGATCATTAACAACACCTTCTTTTACTCTGGAGGTAAATCTGTTATCCAGCTGATTGAGGCAGTTGATAGCATCTTTTGAATAGATAATCTCTCCGTCATAATGAGGTTGTATTTTCTGTGTCGCAAATTTTTCTGATAGTGCTGCTCCTCCAATGTATATTGGGATATCAATTCCTGCTTCTCTGATATCCTGAGCTGTTGTAACCATTTGAAGAGCAGATTTAACAAGTAGTCCGCTAAGTCCTACAGCATCTGGGTTATGCTCTTTAATTGCTTCAATAATTGTTGAAGAATCGACCTTAATTCCAAGATCGATTACTTCGTAGCCATTGTTTGACAGAACAATCTCCACAAGATTCTTGCCTATATCGTGCACATCTCCTTTTACTGTTGCCAGAATAAATTTGCCTTTGGTTGTTACATCATTTTTATCGAGAAACTGTTTCAGATGATCCACAGCGCTTTTCATCACTTCTGCAGATTGCAGAACCTCAATAACAGTCAGTTCGTTAGCATTGAATCTTCTGCCGACTTCAGCCATACCTTCCATTAGTGTGGAATTTATAATGTCCATCGGAGCTGTTGATTTTCTGGCTTCATCCAGATCCTCAGTAAGTCCGGTTTTCAGGCCTTCGATGATGTAGTACTTGATTCTCTCTTCCAGTGGGAGTTTAAGATGTTCATCGTCCTGTTTTGCTCTTACTTTTTTTTCACTGTAGAAATTAACAAATGCATTAACATTGTCATCGCTATTGTCAAAGAGAATGTTGTAGCATAATGTTTTCTCTTCTTCAGTCAGTGTTGCATATCTTACTACTTTTTCGCTGTTAACTATGGCCATATCAAGACCAGCTTTTGTAGCGTAGTAGATATATGCTGAATTCAGAGCTTCTCTTCCTGCAGCCGGAAGACCAAATGAGCAGTTTGAAATACCTAAAGAAAATTTTGTATCAGGATATTTTGTTTTAATTGCTTTAATTGAGTCGATAGTGTTTTTAGCGCACTGATAGTAGCTGGAATCTCCTGATCCTACAGGGAAAACCAGGCAATCAAAAATAATATCTGCTGGTTTGATACCAAGGTCGGTAAGTCTGTTATACATTCTGTCTGCCAGCTCTATTTTATGTTCAAGAGTTACAGCCATCTCTTTTTCATCTATAAGCAGAGTCATTATCATTGCACCGTATTTACTAACCAGTGAAGCAACTTCATCGAAACGATTCATATCTTCAAAATTAACAGAGTTAATGATTGCTTTACCCTGAAGAAATTTTAAAGCAGTTTCAATTACGTCAGCAGAAGCTGTTGAATCTATCATGATAGGAGTTTTTATTTTTTTTAAAACTACCGGATAAAACCTGCTGATGTTATCCTGCTCTTCAGTTTCTGTATCTGCAAGGTTGATATCTATAACCTGAGCTCCCTTCATAACCTGTTTTTTGGCTACATCAGATGCTGCATCAAACTTCTCTTCTCTTATGAGCTTTCTGAATTTTTTTGAACCGGACATATTTGTTCTTTCACCGACAAAAACCGGTCTGTTATCTTCACTGAATTCCAGAAGATCTATACCTGTTGAAATTGATGGGGACAGGCCAGATGGTTTTCTGGGAGGAATGTCAGTGATTTTATCCGAGAGTGCTGCAATATGTTCAGGAGTTGTACCGCAGCAGCCTCCAGCAATGTTTGCGTATCCATTCTGGAGAATATTTTTTACAGTATTTGAAAATACTTCAGGTGACTCAGTATATTCTCCGTTTTCATCCGGCAAACCTGCGTTTGGGTGAAGAGATGTTGCGCAGTTGGCAACTTTACTTAGAGTTTTGATATGTTCCTGCACCTGAGCTGGTCCGAGTCCGCAGTTTATGCCAATTGATAAAGGGTTAAGGTGAGCTACTGAGTAGTAGAGTGCTTCAATATCCTGGCCCGATAGCATAGTGCCGTTTCTTTCAATTGTAACGCTTATCATAAGGGGTATTTCAATATTCCGCTCTTCCTCAAGTTCTTTAAGGGCTTTGGCACCAGCTTTGAGATTAGAAGTGTCAGGGCACGTTTCAAAAAGAATTATGTCTGCTCCTCCATCCAGAAGGCCTTCTATTGCAACTCTGTAGTTTGCTTTCATCTCATCAAAAGTTATGTCAGGGGAGATATTTATCAGTTTATTTGTTGGGCCTATGCTTCCTGCAATGAAGCGGGGTTTTATTTCTGAGTTAAATTCAGTTACTGTCTCTTTAGCAATTTGGGCAGACAATTTTGCTATTTCGTAGGTTTTATCTTTCAGGTCATACTCTTCCAGTACATTTGGAATTGCTCCAAAAGAGTTGGTTGATATAATATCTGAACCAGCTCTGAGATATCTTCTGTGTATCTCTTTTATCATTTCCGGTCTTGTGATGTTCAGGTAATCATTGCATCCGTTGTATTGTTCTCCTCCAAAATCTTCAGCTGAAGGGTCGAAAGATTGAATCTGGGTACCTGTTGCTCCATCAAGAAGCAATATCTTCTTTGCTACCAGTTCTCTTATGTTCATGAGAAACTCCTTCTTAAGTAAGTAATAGTATTCAGATGTAGTTATATATTAAGATATATAAAATCACAAACATCTTTATATCAAGATATATTGATATTGTCAAATTTCAAACAAAGAAATTTTTTTTGCTCAGGTGAGTTGAAAAAAAACTACATCCATAATATACCTATGTTAGCCGGAGAGGTATACATCTGTCCGCAAGAGGAGGTGATTGAATGAAAATAGGTGATACTCAACACAGCCTGGTTAACAGTGATCTGCAGCAGATACGTCAAACACAGAATAGCCCGGAAGATACAGAAAATCTCAGAAGGGAAGAGGAAGTTACGGGACTTTCTTCTGATGAGAAAGAACAGAATAAGACCGTTTCAACTATAAATACAGAAGTACAGAAAACTCAGGACACCGTGCTTAGGCAGCAGTTGGAACAGGAAACCGCAGTAACAGCAACTGCCGGAGCTCAGGGTGAAAATAATCAGGTCAATAATACTGAGGAAAATAAGGAAGAACAGGCCCCGGGAGATGAAAACCAGAGAACTCTGGGTAATAATGAACTGCTTAACAGTGATAGTGTAGCAGCAATTCAGGCTGCCGGAAACATTGATCTGAGAGGTTAAGTATATCTTTGCAAATGCTGTAATTGATCTGGTATAATTACAGCATGATTTTTGCTAATAAAGAAGCATTCTATCTTCTTTTTTTATTGATTCCTCTGGTTGTAATTTTTATAACCAATAAAAGAGTAAGAAAAAAATGTATCTCTTCATTCGTTAATACAGGTGCATATAAGCAACTTGGAGTAAGAAGCTCTGAAGAGGTTATCTTTTTTAAGGCAGCTCTTATTTTTATTTCAGCACTGTTCTTTATTATTGCTCTTGCACGTCCACAGTGGGGAGAACGGGTTACAGATTCTGAAATGAAAGGTCTGGAAATAACTTTTCTCCTTGACACTTCTTTTTCCATGAATGCTGAGGATCTTAAACCAAATCGACTGGAAGTTGCCAAAGAGTTGATTGCATCAGTTGTAAACAATCTTGTAACAGATTATGTAAGTCTGGTGAATTTTGCTGGTGTAGCTTATGTCCAATGTCCTTTTACAGTAGATTATGATGCTTTTCTGATGATGAATTCTGTTTCATCTGTTAGTCCTGAAGAGGAACAGGGTACAGATTTCGCAGCTGCATTCAAAACAGCTATTAAACCTTATGAAAATAAAAAAGATAAGGGACCAAGGGTTTTTATACTTATAACTGATGGTGAAGATCAGGAGAAGAACTGGAGTAATCTTACTGATAAACTGAGAAAAGAGAGAATAGTTGTTTTTACTGTTGGTGTTGGAGCGGTTTCAGGCGCACCAATACCTGTTAAGAATTCTGCTGGTAAAGTAACGGGCTGGAAGAAAGACAGGCAGGGCAATATTGTAAAAACTAAGCTTGGAGAGAAGGTGTTAACTACGATTGCACGTGATAGTGGGGGCGCTTATTTCAGGTTATCTGATCCCGCTGCAATAGGTAATTTCATTACTGTTCTTAAGAAATTCGAAAGAAAATCCCTTAAAGGAAAGATGCGCAGAGTGAAGATTGAAAGATTTCACTATCCTCTGATGATCGGACTGTTCTTTCTTATTATAGAAATGTTTTTGAGTGTGAGAAAGTTAAGATGGAAAAGAGATTAATTGTAATTTTTTTAGTACTGCCGATTCTTATTAACTGGCACTGGTTTGAAGCTCATGCTAAGAAGAACCTTAAAGGTGTGGAAGCATTTAAGCAGAAGAAATACAGCGAAGCTCTTAAAGAGTTTCTGGGGGCCAGAGGGATAAAGCCGGATATGGATGCTCTTAAGAGTAATACAGCTGTTACTCTTTATCAAATGAAAAAATATAAAGAGGCTCTTGAGGAATTAAATAGAATAGATAATAAGAAAACCACTCTTTCTAAAGCTGATTATTTCTACAATATGGGTAATACCTATTTTAGAATGAAGCAGTTTGATAAAGCTCTTGATTCTTTTAAAAAGAGCCTTATTGAAGATGGTACAAAACTGGATACTAAGAAGAATTATGAGATAACTCTCAAAAAAATAGAAGAGCAGAAGAAAAAGAAGAAAGAGCAGGAAGATAAGAAAAACAAGAACAAGAAAGATCAGAATAAAAAAGATCAGAACAATAAAAATAATAAAAAACAGAATCAGGATAAAGATAAAAAACAGCAAAATAATAAGCAACAGAAACAGAACCCTGATAAGAAGCATAAAAATCTGATGAATTATCTGAATCAGAATGAGAAGAAACAGCATAAAAAGAAAAAGAGAGTTGCTGGTGCTGTAGTTACAAGAGAGAAGGATTGGTAATATGGTAAGAATAGCTTTGATACTTCTTCTGATTCCATGTATTCTGATCGGAGCATCAGATTTTAATATAAAAGCTGAAGTTTCCTCAAAACGTATTGGTCTTAAGGATCTTCTGATTTATACTGTAACTCTGATTAATGATGGACAGGCTAAAGCCCCGTCAGTTTCTCATATAAAGGATTTTACACTCTATCAGACGTCTCATTCCCAGTCTTTTCAATCTATTAATGGTGCTGTCTCTTATGAGATAAAATACATGTATTATCTGAAACCTTTGAAAACAGGATCACTTATTATTCCTGCTATGAAGTATAAGCATAAAGGGAAAAGTTATACTACACCGGGTTTCAGGATTACTGTTGTTAAGGGATCAGTTAAAAACAGTCAGCCTGCAGGGCGAAGCCGTAGACGTAGTATATGGGATGACGATTTTGGAATGATGAAGAGACAGAGAGTCAGGGTAGAAAAAGACGATCTGATGGTTAAAGCCTTTGTTACGAAAAGAAACCCTGTTGAGGGCGAACAGATAGTCTGTCGTGTTAAGGGCTATTCTCTGGTCCAGATACACGATGTGGGAATTACTTCAAGAATGACTTTTCCAGGTTTCTGGGTAGAGTGGGGGAAAGGTAAGAAACGACTTGTAGGTAAGAGAGAAGTTGTTAACGGCAAAACCTATGTTGTATTTGAATTATCAAAGGTTATACTCTTTCCCAGTAAAAGTGGTGTTGCAGAGATACCCTCATTTAAGTACAGATTTCTGGCATCTAAAGGCAATGGATTCAGTTTTTTCAACAGAACTGAAGAGCTAACCAGAGAAACTAAGCCTATTAAGTTGAATGTTTCAGCTCTCCCACAGATTGCTACCGGATTACCAATAGGCAGATTCAGAATCTCATTACTGCCGTATAAGAAAAGTGTTGATGTAAATGATATTCTGACTCTGAAAATAAAATTATCAGGTGAAGGGAATGTTAAAACTCTGGATATTCCAGAAATAGCTAAATCAGATGAGTATAAGCTGTACCCTGCTAAAACTACTCGTAGAACCAATATGAATGGCAATGTAGTTACAGGAACTGTAACAGCGGAAATACCAGTGTCTTTCAGTAAAGCCGGTAAAAAAACAATTCCTTCAGTTAAGTTTCGTTTTTACGACAATAAGAAAGGGAAGGTGGTGGAAGTGAAAACCTCTCCTGCTGTTGTTCAGGTTACTGGTAAAAAGGAAGTAGAAAGTAGTTCTGGTGGTGTAGTTATTGCAAATCAGGATATCAGACGGAAAGGAGAGGATATCAGGTTTATTGCCAGAGGTGAGTTTGAAGAACGTAGCAATGGATTTTACAGAACCTCAATATTTAACTGGTTGGTTACTATACCTTTTCTGGTTCTTATAGCCGTGGCTTTAAAATATTATCTTGTTGATCCAAGACTTTCAGGAAGTAGAAGGCCTGAAAACAGAGTGTTCAGAGAAACAATAACTGCTTTGAAAAATTGTGATGATTTTGGTGGTGTCTGTTCTATTCTTGATAACTATATAGGAATCAAAACTGATACAGGAAACTCAGCAATCAATGTTGAACATATAGATTCTGTTTTTGAAAAAGCCGGAGTAGGGAAACAGGATTCAAAAAGATTTATAGAGATAAGAAGTGATTCAGAATCTTACAGGTATTCTGGTGGTGGAGCCGGTAATGATGAGTTTGAAAGAGTAATTGTTGAAATTACTGGAATTGTTGAGAGAATTAACAGGAAGTTAAAATGACTAGAATATTGGCTCTGATATTTATCTTTGTTTGTACCTTTAATGTTTCAGCTGTGACTTTCGGGGATGCTGGTGACCTGTATCAGAAAGGTAAGTATAAAGAGGCTCTGAGTCATTACAGAACCCTGGAAAAGAGTAGTAATAGCTGGAAACTCTACTATAATATGGGGAACTGTTGTTTTAAATTAAAGCAGTACCTTCAGGCTAAAATATACTATCTGAAAGCAGAAAAATTAAACCCTGTTAATGATGATATTAAATTTAATCTTAATATAACAGATCGTTATTTCAAAGATAAAATTCCAGAAGTCAAATCTGATTTTATTGATAGTGTTATCGGTAGAATCAATAATGGAATCAGCCTTAACAGCCTGTCTTATATGCTTATTCTGGTGATTGTTCTTCTTAATGCTTCTGTGATCTCTTTTATTATAAAGAGAATTGATAAAAGAGTTATTATCTATGCTGGTACAATCTGCCTGATTATGGCTATAGCTCTTAGTTCTTACCACATATACAGAGTTGATCTGGAAACATCACGCTCTGTTGGAGTTGTAATGAAAGATGGGGTTACTCTTTATAGTGGACCTGGTAGTGACAATACTGCTCTGTTTGAAGTTAATAGTGGACTAAAACTCAGAGTAAGTGGAGAAAGTAGTGGTTGGTATCAGGTTTCTGCATCTGACGAAATTGCTGGATGGATAAATGCAGAAGATATGGAGAAGTTATAGTGTCTTTTAATATAAAAGAGAGAATAGACAAAAACAGAGGTTTGCCTCTTATTATGGGAATACTTAATGTAACACCTGATTCTTTTTCAGATGGTGGTAACTACTCAGATGTTGATGCTGCTCTTCGTCAGGTTGAACTCATGATTAATGAAGGTGCAGATATAATAGATATTGGCGGTGAGAGTACAAGACCTGGTGCTTTGAAGGTTTCTGAAGTTGAAGAGCTTGATCGTGTAGTTCCTCTTATAAGCAGGATAAAGAAAGAGTTTGATACTGTAGTTTCTGTTGATACTTATAAAGAAAAAGTTGCCAGGGCATCAGTTATTGAAGGGAAAGCAGATATAATTAATGACATCTCTGCACTTGGATTCTCAGAAAGTATGGCCTCAACAGTTGCTGAACTGAATGTGCCTGTTATTCTTATGCATATTAAGGGGACACCGGAAACAATGCAGAAGAATCCCTCTTATGACAATGTTGTTGAAGAGATCTGTACATGGCTGAAAGATAGAGTAAAGAGAGCTGTTGAAGCAGGTGTTTCTACAGATAATATAGTTATAGATCCGGGAATCGGTTTTGGTAAGAGACTCGTAGATAATATTGAAATAATAAAAAAGCTTAAAGATTTTACTGAACTCGGGTTCCCCGTTCTTATGGGACTTTCCCGTAAAAGATTTCTGGGGGAAATTACCGGAGAAACTGATGCTTCAGAGCGGGATATTGAGACCGTTGCAGCTGATCTTGTTTCCTTTATGAATGGAGCTTCTATAATAAGGGTTCATAATGTTGGAGCTGCTGTAAAATCCATCAAAGTTTTTAATGCCCTGATGTAAAAGCAAAGTTAGTAACGGATTTCCACAGCATCATTGTGAAATAGTCAGGTCCGAATGGTGATTCAAGAAATCTTATAAGTTTCTGTTGATGCTTTAATAATCTTTTCTCTTCTGCTTCGCATTTTTTTATCTCTTTTCTCAGTTTTCTTAAAGAAGAGGCGGATAGTTTTCTTCTCTCTTTTATAGCTTTTTTAAGGCCATTTCTGAACTGGGGATAATCAGCCATAACATTTTTAAGAGTCTGTATACCAACTAAGCGGTTTTTCAACTTCAGTTTATGCTTATAGAGTTCCTCACATTTAGAGCCTGCATCTATTATCTCTTTCATAACATTATAGATAAGTTTATCTGGTAGTTTGCGGGAAATCATTATACAGAAATCGGGTACTTCCAGCATGTAACCTGTTCTCTTAACGGCACATATTTTTTTATGGAAACCAGTTACATATTCAGCCATCAGAGCTTTTATTGCTTTCTCGTCAATTGATGATAATCTGGCGCCGGCTGATAGAGGAACTCCTATATCAATAAGAGGTATATCATTTCTCCACTTAATTGACAGATATTTGAGAAACTTTCCTTCCTTGAATCTCTCTTTCTGCATCTCTACAACCTGGCTTGGAGAAATAGTATAAAATTCAGTGGATTCAGATAAAGGGAGCCATTTTATCATATTGGCCTTTCTTGAATGCATCGCATTTATCTCAAAATCTGTAATTGAATCGGAAGATCTTATTAAAGATATATTGTCGGAATAGAGTAGTCCTGCACAATAATATACCAGAAAGACTATTATCCCTGTTTTTATGAGCGACATTGCTGAGAATATAGCAGAAATTTTCGATTTATTCAATTATTAACTGAGGTACTCCACCTTGCGGTATAGCGTGATGTCTGGTTATAATCATCTGATGATGGATACAGTTTTTGGTGAAAAGTTCAGAAGCGTGATAAAAGATAACGGTAACGTCAGAGTAAAAGGCGTTTCAAGAGAGTTGTCTCCTCTATATGTTTCCTATATTAAAAAATATCTGGGACAGAGTATTCTGTGGCTCGTTGGAGAGAATGAGAATATTCAGAAACTCAAAGGGGACCTTCAACTTTGGCACAGGTTTTTTGAGCTTGATGAACCAGTAATCCATGTACACAAACTACCATGGGAAGATCCATACATAAACAATAGCATTGCTGCAGATATGTCCGGTGAGAAGAGCCGTTTTCTTGCTGATATTGATGCAGGAAAGAATATGATTGTAATTACAACTGTAGCTGCATTAAGTATAAAGCTGGAGAAGATTGTTGAAACCGGACGGTTTTTTAAGCGCTATAATTGTGGTGAAGAGCTTTCAAGAATCGAGTTTCGTAAGATGCTCACAGAGATGGGATATGCCGTTAAGGACAGAGTTGAAAAAGAAGGGGATTTTGCCTGGAGAGGAAGTATTGTAGATCTGTATCCTGCAGGCTTTGATCTGCCTTTCAGAATGGAGTTTGAAGGTCGCAGGGTTGTTTCAATAAGAGAGTTTGAGCCTGAAAGTCAGAAATCAGTAAGAATCTGTGATCATGTAGATATTACAAGATCAACCTATTTTACAGGTGCTGCGGAGGAAGAGGTTCAGAAGAAAGTATGGTTAACAGAACTTCTTAATGATAATCGCATAGTTGCCAATGGACTCGATTATCTGCTGGGAGAGAATGAGAGGTTAATGGAGAGCTTTTCTGCGATGAGAAATAGCCTGGACACTACAGAGGAGCCTGAGGTTGCAGAAATATTCAGCTTTCCAGTGGATAGTATTAAAGCAGTATCTCTGGAAGAGATTTTTGATGATATAGATGTTGAATCTATTGGGCCCTCTCTTTTAAGAACTACTTTTATGGGAATGAATCGAAGTGACGCAGATAAGATAAAGAAATTTCAGAAGAGTGGAGCAGATTTGATGTTTTGTACTGCCAATCCTGGTGGAGAAGCAAGAGTTGCTTCAGCCTTTGATACATTCAGATTTATAAACAGAGATATTCCATACTCTTTTAAAGATTCTTCTGAGGGAAAAGTTTTTATATCCTACTGGGGAGAGGCCAGGCAGGAGGGGACAGGCAAAGAAAACAAAAGCAGAAACAGTATTCTTGAAGATATTGTTCCAGGGGATTTTGTTGTTCATAAGCAGCACGGTATAGGTAAGTTTACTGGTTTTAAATATCTTGATCTCAATGGAGAAAAGGCAGAATTTCTGACTGTTGAATACCAGGATAAATCCAATCTTTACGTTCCTGTTCATGAACTTGATATTCTTAGCAAATATGCCGGTTATGAGGGACATGAACCTAAAATTGATAAGATTGGAGGAACTACATGGGAAGCCAAAAAAGCGAGAGCCAGAAAAAATATTGTTACCTTTGCTAAAGATCTGCTTGATCTGTATGCAAAACGTAAAGCTATTAAAGGTGAATCCTTTCATAAAGATGTAGATATAGAAGACCATTTTAACCAGAGCTTTCAGTTTGTTGAAACCAAAGGGCAGAAAGAGGCTATAAGGGATGTACTGAGAGATCTTGAAGAACCATATCCTATGGACAGGCTTGTTTGCGGGGATGTGAGCTTTGGTAAAACGGAAGTTGCACTCAGAGCAGCAATAAGAGTTGTTACTAATGGCAGACAGGTAGCTGTCTTATGTCCAACTACTGTTTTGGCGTATCAGCACTTTTCCAATTTTAAGAAAAGATTTGAAGGAATGCCTTTCAGAGTAGAACTGCTATCCAGAATGGTAACTGCAGATCAGAAGAAAAAGGTGCTGGCAGGATTAGGGACAGGCGAAATAGATATTGTTGTGGGAACCCATGCAATTCTGGGAAAAAGTGTAGAGTTTAAAGACCCGGGACTGTTTATAATTGATGAAGAACAGAGATTTGGGGTGTTTCAGAAAGAGAAGCTGAAGAAAGGCCGTGAGCAAGTAGATGTATTAAGTCTTTCAGCTACTCCAATTCCACGAACAATGTCATTTGCAATGGCCGGGCTTCAGGATGTGTCAATTATAAATACTCCTCCTATTGGACGTAAAGCTGTTAAAAACTATGTGGGGTTTGAGTCTAAGCAGTTAATTGCTGAGGCTGTCAGAAGAGAGGCAAAAAGAGAAGGACTTACATTTATTGTCTACAATAATGTTGAAGAGATATATGATTTCAGAGACAGAATGGCTTCACTTATTCCTGAGGCCTCTTTTGGAGTTGTTCATGCCCAGATGCCGCCGGATCAGGTAGAAGAGGTTCTTTTTCGCTTCATGAGAAAAGAGTACAACGTACTTGTAGCTACAACAATTATTGAAAATGGTATAGACATTCCGGCAGTTAATACTCTTATTGTTATGAATGCTCACAGATTCGGATTAACTCAGTTATATCAGTTAAGAGGCCGGATTGGGAGAAGTTCGAAACAGGCTTACGGATATTTTCTTATTGGTAAGAAAGGTCTTAGTGAAAAAGCCAGGTCCAGGCTTGAAGCTATCAGGGAATTTGCTGATCTTGGGGCAGGATTTAAAGTAGCGGAATTTGACCTGAAACTAAGGGGCGCAGGGTCTTTACTTGGTAATAAACAGCATGGTCATATTGAAGCTCTTGGATTTGACTATTTTCTCGGGCTACTTAATAAGACTATAAAAGAGATGAAGGGAGAAGAAGAGGATAAGAAAGAGACAAAGTTTACTATAAGATTTACCTACTCTATTTCTCCTGAATATATTGAGGGGACAGGCGAGCGTATTGCTGTTTATAAAAGAATTCTTAATACCAGAACTGTTTATGAACTCGCAGAACTCAAAGAAGAGATTGAAGACAGGTATGGAAAGCTTGATGAGGGTTTAAACAAAGGCTTCTTTGTCCAAAGTATAAGAATCATTTCAGAGTTCTTTGAATTTGAGGTTGTGGAAATTACTTTAAGCTCAATTGTAATAAAACTAAGACCAGTCTATGAAGGAAAACAGGAGCAGCTCAGGGAGTTTTTTGAAACATTTGAGGCAAGAATAATGAATCCTGTTGAAGCTATAATAGAATTTAAAGATTATAATGAGATTATTGATACATTGCAGATATTTGCAATGGAGCTTGAATAGAGCATAACTGATCAGATTTTTATATTCTTACAGGTAAGCATCAGATCAGGAATAAATAATATTGGGGTTGCAGAGGCAGATAACGGTAAATTACATTTCATGTGGATATATGAAAATGATCTCTATTTGAGAAAAGAGGAGTAGTTGAAAAACAGCAGCCATTTGAGAATGACTGCTGAATGGAAAAGTCTGATTTTATCTTTCTGTTACTATACTTCCTGTAAGTCGGGCAAGATCTGAATCGGTTTCGATTATATTGTAAACTGCCTGAAGTTCTGATAGTGCAGCATTGAGATAGGTAAGCTGAACATCACGATAGTTAAATGAATTAATTGCACCGCTTTTAAATTTTTCGCCGGAAATCTTAAGATTAAGTTTTGCGCTTGCAAGTCTCTGCTTTGCAACTTTATATAAAGATTTTCTTACATTATAAAGTTCGAAGGTGTTATTAAGCTGGTTTTTAAGAGTGAACTTCAACTCTTCAATTTGAAGTTGTCCGGTTCTGAGTTTAAGTTTGGCATTTGCAATTTCTCTCTTAATATTCCCACCATTGAAGATGTTCATTGTAACTGAGAAGTTTGCGTAGTAGTTATATGTTGTGGAGGTTGAGGAAGATACGCCTTCAGGTTTAACTCTCTCTCTGGATAGAGATGCTCCTGAGTTGAGAGATAGTGTTGGATAGAGACTGCCCTTACTTAACTGTACATTGTTTTTAAGAATTCTGAGGTTGATAAACTGATTCGTCAGATTTCTGTTGGAAGAAGACATCTTTTTTGAAAGCCGGGATAATTCGTAATCTTTCATATCTGAAATCAGTTCTGTAGTAAAGTTGTATGTCTCCTCAGAAGGCTGAACCAGAAGAAGATTAAGACTTCTGATAGATGTCTTGTAATTAAGTTTCTGCCTGTGCCATGAGGCTTTATCGTCCAGCCATGCTATTTCTGCCTGAAGAAGATCATAGGTAGTTGCTGTTCCAAGATCTTTACGCATTTTAGCTTTATCATATCTATCTTTTGATAATAGCATTACCTCTTCTGTGATATCCAGTTTTTTCTTCTGCAGAATTGCATTGTAGTACCCAAGAATAATCGCATGTATAGTGTTCTCAACAACAATTGAGGCCTTTCCTGATGATAGTTGATTCAGATTAGCCAGTTTCTTTCTGTTTATATTTATTCTGAATCCATCAAATATTTTCCACTGAAGTGTAACTTTAGGAACAATAGTATTGTTAGTCAAATCACTTCTGGATGGATTTGTCGATGAAGGAGGGCGGTTGGTTATACTGTTACGTAAATCTGCTCCAACAGAAATCGTTGGATATCTGCCGGCAGCTCCCCAGTTGTCATTGTTTTGTGCGATTTCCACATCTTTATCTGCGATGAGTATTGAGTAGTTGTTCTTTAATCCTTTTTTTATAGCCTGAGCCAGAGACAGATCTTTCTCTGCCCTGACCATAGGTGCCATTATCAGAATGGATATTATTAAAAAATATATTTTCATCATCTTTTCACCTTTTAATCAATTGTTACTCTGCTGTTTATAACTGCTGGTTCTACTTCTCTTGGGTTCTCTGCCTTGTTTTTTCTTATGATGTTGTGTACCCATAATCTCATATCATTAAGCACAAGGGTGAAGGCCGGAAGGAATGTGAGTATAAACATGGTGCCAAAGAGAACTCCATATGCAAGAGCAATAGCCATAGGTTTCAGGAACTGAGCCTGAAAACTTTGCTCCAGAACAATTGGGTAAAGACCGGCAACAGTTGTTATTGTGGTAAGAAGAATCGCCCTGAACCTTGCAAGTCCTGCATCGTAGATTGCGTCATTCACTGTCATGCCGTTTTCAAGGTTTGAATTGAATTTAGAGAGGAAAACAACAGCATCATTAATAACAACACCTGACAGTGCAACCATACCCCAGGCACTGAGCATGGATATAGGCATACCTTCAACTCCATGACCCCATGCAGCACCAAGCCATGCAAGAGGAATCATTGAAAGAATAAGTGCCGGCTGGGAGAAGGATTTGAAGTGTATCATCAGGATGATTATGATTACACCAAAGGCTATAGTAAATAGTTTCTGCATCTCTACAGCGGCTTCGTTACTCTCCTTCTGCTGCCCCTGACTTGTTACTCTTACTGTTGGATATTTCTCCATCATTTTAGCCAGTGTTGTAGCATGAATTTTTGCCAGTACGGGAGGGACAGGTGCATTTGGATCTTTCATATCTGATTCAATCCTGATCTCTCTCTGACCGTTATAGTGGTTAATTGATACGGGACCTCTTTCAACAGTGTAGTCTATAAGTTCTGTTAACGGATAGTCACCTGAAGGAGTTTTTATCTTCATCTGCTCCAGTTGTCCCATATTTAATCTGCTCTTTTTGGGATATCTTACCCATACTCTCAGTTCATCACGGCCGGATTGTAATCTCTGTGCCTGAGCACCGTAAAAAGCGTTTCTGACCTGATTACTTATAACAGCTCTGTCAAGGCCCAGGAAATAGGCTTTAGGCTTGAGTTTAATTCTGATTTCCTGCATGCCGGGAGCATCGTTTGAGGTAATATTTGACAGATCGGGGTATTTTTCCAGTTGTTCAATAACATATTTTTTCGCTTTCTTAAGCTCATCC
Source organism: Candidatus Aminicenantia bacterium (assembly GCA_965225955.1). Lineage (GTDB taxonomy): Bacteria > Acidobacteriota > Aminicenantia > UBA2199 > UBA2199 > CBDDBX01. The sequence goes on along the minus strand of CBDDBX010000018.1, from coordinate 37,773 downwards.
ATATTTCTGCCTATTAAACTGAAAGATACAGGTTTACCCCAGCGGTTGAAACCACTTATAGAGAACTTTTCAGCTCCGGCTACATGCCCAATCTCCTTTCTTATAGCCTGAGTTATCTGGAAACTGGAAACCGCAGCTCCTTCCAGATCACGCAGAAGAACCATTATACTACCTGCATGTGAGCCAGAATCCTGACCATTAAAAGCTCTTCCCATATTGAGGAAGGTGAATTTAACAAGGTCATCCGGATCATTGTATTTCTTTTTGAATCTGTCATTAACAGTCCATACAGCTTTTTCAAACTTATCCAGATATTTTCTGGTCTGTGCTTCACCTGATCCTGCGTCAAAGGCTATATCGATATTGAAATTGTCAAAAGGAATTGTCGGGAAGAAGGTTACTCTTAGGAATTCCCCCTGAACAAGCCCTATGGTTATAATAATGAAGGCTATCGGGACAATTGCAGCAAGCCATTTCCATGCAATAATCTTTTTCAGTAATTTGCCATAATAGTTGATTTTTATTTTGTTTATTACAGATTCCAGTTTCTCTCTGATCTGAGCCGCGCCGGATGCTCTCTTTTTGGACCTTAGAATATGTTCTGTTCCTATATGCGCAGGCAGTACAAGAAAAGCTTCAAACAGTGAGAAGAAGAGACTGAATATAACAACAAATCCCATTTCAAAGAAGAATTCGAAAACCCCTTCCAGTAACAGAAGAGGAGAGAACGCAACAATAGTAGTTGTAACAGATGTTAAAACTGCAGGAAGCACTTCCATTGTTCCTTCAACAGCAGCCTTTTTAGGAGAAGCTCCTTTTTCAAAATGAGTGTAGATGTTCTCTGCGATAACAATGCCATCGTCTACAAGAATACCTATCACAAGGATCATCCCAAAGAGAGATATCATGTTTATGGTAACACCGTACATAACTGCCAGAATGTACATTGCCAGGAATGCTGAAGGAATTCCCCAGGCAACCCATGCTGATAGACGGGTGTTAAGAAACAGCCCAAGAGTAATTAATACAAGAGCCAGACCTATGCCTCCATTGCTGTAAAGCAGTTCAAGGCGGCTGTTCAACATACCCATAAAGTCAAAGGTTACATCAAGTTTAACTCCCTGATCTTTATGTTCATTGTTGAAATCTGCAACATATTTTTTACAGAAATCCGATATCTTTTTAAGATCTTCTGTTGCAAGTTTATTAACCTGAATACTTATTGACTGGTGTCCTCTCATCCAGGTTCCGCTTGTTGTATCCTGAAACTGTGTTTTAACAGTCGCAACATCTCTTATAAGAATCCTGCTGCCATCTTTTGTGGAACGAACAGTTATTTCACCAATCTTTTCAGGATCAACACTACGTGCTCTGGATCTGATGAGAATCTCCTCTTTTGTTGATCTCAGCATCCCGCCGGAAATATCTCTGTTGTTTTTAGCAATGGCATTTGCAATATCTGAAGGCGTCAGTTTGTATCTAAGTAATTCTTCTTCATCTATTTCAACTGATATTTCGAGGGAAGGATAGCCATTGATGGAAATCTGTGACATAAGACCTGATGCATAGAGATCATCTTCAATTTCCTGAGCATAATCTTTGAGGGTCTTAAGACTCACATCACCAGATAGTCCCATATAGAGAGCCTGAGTTGTGGTTCTGTTTTTTGAAACAACAGGTCTCTCCATATCTGCAGGAAAAGAACTGATAGAGTCTACAGCATTTTTAACATCTCTTAGGGTTTCATCAATATCGTATTCCCCTGTAGTGGTAATATTAACTACAGCAAAGTTCTCTGATGATTTGGAGCTGGTCTCTTTTATTCCTACCAGGCCTCTTATTGCCTGTTCAACTCTTGTAGTCATACTCTCTTCCATCTCTTTTGGAGAAGCTCCGGGATATGAGAGGCGTACACTTATACTTCTTGTCTTTCTTTCAGGAAAGAAAGATTTCTTCATATTCATGAAACTTAGAGAACCTGCAATAAGAAGAAATATTACTATCAGGTTTGCGTAAAACTTATGTTTTACAAATGTTTCTATAATTTTTCTCATTTTTCCATTACCTTAACAGGTGTATTCTCTTTAGGATTGATAAGAGCCTGGGAAACTACCAGAGTACCGTTTGTGAGACCAGTAATGATAGCCTCTTCTGAATCTCTTTTTACTACTATTATCTCTTTTAGCTTCAATTTTCCCTTTTCAACGATAAATACCTGTTTGCTGTTAACAAGAGCACTTCTGGGAATTTTGATAGCATGATCAAACTCTATTCCAGGGAATGATACATTGTAATACTGCCCCTGATAAATATCTTTTCTGTTTTCTGCATCAATTGATACAAATATTGCTATTGAATGTGTCTCGGGTACTACAAAGCTGGATATTCTTGTTACGGTTCCACTTATTTTATGTCTGTCTTTTGAAGAACTTATTATTGCAGAAGAGCCTTTTGACAGTAGAACTGCCTGTTCAGCAGGGACAGGCACTTCAATTTCCAGAATATCTGTTCTGATGATTCTGGCCAGGTTTGTTCCCATATTTGCGATTGAGCCAACCTCTCTGGAAACGCTGGTGAAACTGCCACTAAATGGAGCTCTTATATGGTGTTTTTTAAGTTTGATCTCATCGCTTTTGATTGAATAGTAGTCGTTCAGAATATTTCTTGAAGCCATGAAGATCTTCTCTTTTGGAGTTGCTGGTTCAGGTAGTGGAGGGAGCGACTTTCTGATATTAATTGAATTGAAAAATTTCTGAAGAGTATCGAATCTGTCAGGGTAATCTATCTTGTAATCCGGCAGAATGTTGGCCACAGAGTTGAGAAATCTGCTCTTTTTTGCGTAAAGAGCAAGTTTTGCCTCTTCATCATATATCTTTACCAGCAAATCTCCTTTCTTAAAACTCTGGCCTTTTTTGAATAGTATGTTTCCTTTCATAATCTTGCCAGATACTTCAGATACCAGATCGAAAGTTTCAAGTGAAGATACCCGACCTGATCCATTGATTGATGAAAGAATCGTTTTATTTTCTACTTTTTTTACTGTTACTGTTTTAATCTGTGGTTTTCTGGCTGGCTGTTTTTTCTCTTCTTTGAAGCCTGCAAGTATTGATGAAGCCAGTAGTGCAAGCCCTATTAATACGGCAATTGCAATAACCGTTTTTAATTTTTTGTTTTCCATAGTTCCTCCCGCTTAGTTGCTATTCACAACTATTGTGTACGTCAACCATATCTTTCTGGTTTATCTTTTTTAGATTTTCTCTGATTTTGTCTAAAGCCTTTTTCATTACGGTAATCTCCTCTTTCGGGATGCCTCTGGTAACATCCTCTTCAAGTCTAACACCCAGATTAATGAAATCCGGCATTATTTTTTTACCTTCCGGTGATATGTATAATAATTTAACCCTCCGATCTCTCGGATCAGACACTCTCATGACGTATCCCTTCTTTTCAAGCTGATCTATGGCTCTTGTTATTGATGGCTTGTCTTTCATGAAATGTTCAGCCAGAGTGTTCTGGGCAATTCCCTCATGGAAGTGTATTTTGTATAGAAGCAGTCCAAGTTCAGCATTCATTGACGGGTCGTGTTCCTTAAATCTCTGATTTATTGCTTTAAAAAAAGATTTAGCTGTGTGACCTAATAATTTACCTAATGGCTGATTTTCTTCAATGTTTTGAATTTTCATTGCTATCTCCAACAGTTGTGTTTCGCAACTAAATTTTATTTACAAAACCTGATTTTGTCAACACAAAGGTGATATTTTGTATCTATTTGTAGTTTTGTTACGTAGTATAATCTTTATCAGGAGTTTAGTAATGAATTTGAAGAATTTTATAAGATCTTTTTTCAGTGTTTTCTGTATATTGACAGCTCTTAGTGTTTGGGCAGAAGAAGAAAAAGTTAATCCCCGGAAGAGAACTCTTGCTGGTCTGCATATAACTGCTGCGGCTTCGTATGTTGAATGGAAAAAGGATCAGGCAATAAAGATCATAGATATAAGAACACCGGAAGAGTACTCTTTTGTAGGGCATCCGGCTATGGCTCATAATATACCCCTCTTTTATATGAAGAGTGGCTGGTATATGGGGAAAAGGCCTTCTATGGTTAAGAATCAGAGCTTTGTTGAGCAAATTTCCAAGGTTGCAGGTAAAGGTGCAAAAATCTTTCTTATATGCAGAAGTGGTGGCAGAAGTGCTGTGGGAGCCAATATTCTTTTTAAAGCCGGTTTTAAGAATGTATATTCTGTAACAGATGGTTTTGAAGGTGACAAAATAAAAGATAATAGCAGCCCTTTTTATGGACTCAGAAAGAAAAATGGCTGGAAAAACTCTTCAATACCCTGGACTTACAGTATAAATAAAGAGCTGCTTCACTATTCTGAATAGATTCAGCTGTTATTCACCCATTTGTTAAGTATTTTAAGTACTATCTGGTGATTAACGGGTTTAGGAATCCATGAATCCATTCCTGCTTTTAAAAAGGCTCTTATATCATCTGGAGATGAGTTGGCAGACATAGCTATAATTGGAAGGTTAATATCACGGGCTCTTATCTCCTGTGTTGCTTCAAGGCCATCCATAACCGGCATATGTCTGTCCATAATTATCATTGAATATTTGCTGAGATTTTTCTCAAGAGCATCCAGAGCTTCCTGTCCATTATTTGTTGTCTCAACATTACAGCCATAGTTCTCAAGTATCCTGGAAATTATAAGTCTGTTAACCGGATTGTCCTCAGCAACAAGTATTGTGCAATCACAAAAATCTGATGCCGGAATATTGTGAATAATTTCAGGTTCCTGTTTTACCTGTTTGTTAATAGCTGAAATAACCGGGAAGGTTACTATAAATTTACTTCCTTTACCTGGCTTACTTTCAACATCGATTGTACCGTTATGTGATTCCACAACCTCTTTTACAATAGACATTCCCAGGCCTGTACTTGCTTCTCCTTCTGTACCTTCTCTGGATATTCTGGAAAATTTATCAAATAGATATGGTAATCTGTCTTCAGCAATACCTATCCCATGATCTTTTACTGTAAGGGAAACTGTAGATTCTGACTGGCCGCTTTTTAATTCAACTTCGATACTGGAACCTCTTGGTGAGAATTTAACTGCATTGCCTAAAAGATTATTTATTACTCTTAAAAGTGAAGCACTGTCACCATTAATATTGAACTGCTGTTCTTCCATGATAAATTTAATGCGCTGTTCTTTAATTTCAGCAAGACTTGAAACCGCTTTTATACTCTGTCGGGCTATCTGATTCAGAGATATTGAATCAAAATCCCTGTTCTTTTTTACTTCTCTTATTTTTGATAAATCCAGTATGTCATTAATAAGAGTGAGAAGAGTTTCACCGGATTTTTTTATGAGAGTTATATTCTCTTCTACTTCAGGCTCAAGATTACTGTCTAACTGAAGAAGCTCAGCAAACCCTATAATACCATTAAGAGGAGTTCTCATGTCGTGAGTAAGCATTGCTGTAAACTCATTGTTCATCTCCAGATTTTTCTGCAACTCCAGTACAGTGTTTCTCAACTTTTTATTCAGACGCATTTTATCAAGATGAACAAAGATTCTTGCAAGCATCTCTTCTTTCACAAAGGGTTTGGCAATATAATCTGTACCTCCTGCTCTGAAAATTTCCAGAACTCTGTGAAGGTATTCACTTCCAGTTAAAAAGATTACAGGAATATCTTTTAACCATAATTCAGATCTTATCTTTCTGCATAGTTCAAGACCATCCATTTCCGGCATCTCCAGATCGGTAATAACAATATCTATTCCCGACATCTTATTACAAATAGTTTCGTAAGCAGAGATACCGTTTTCTGCTTCAATAACGTTTATACCTTCAGCAGTAAGAGGCTGACTCAAAGCCATTCTGGCGGGGATACTATCATCAACTATCAGGATTGTAGCCCCTTCAAGGGATTTACGTGGAAAGAGAATACGGGTAACTTTATCGTAAAGTTCTCCTTCCAGAAAAGGCTTGGTTATAAAATCCAGTGCCCCCAGATTGTATCCTTTGATTCTGTCTTCAACGGTTTCACTTGAGGTTATGAATATTACCGGAGCTCTACTGTTTTTGAACTTACTGAATAGATGAGAGTATTTAAATAAATTAAGTGTGCGACAGGTTTCAAAACCATCCATAACAGGCATGTCTCTGTCCAAAGTAATGAGGTCGGGGATGAAACCGGCAGAAATTTTTTTCAGAGCTTCATTGCCATCTGAAGCCTCTTCTATATGAAATTCTTCTCTGTTAAGCTCTTTTCTTATTACAGTTCTCATCATGTAACTGTCATCAACAATAAGGATCTTTTTTTTTCCCATGAACTCCTCCCGGTGTTGAGATCTCAATTAAATACTATATGTAATTCCCAAGCTACTTTATCAACTCTGAGTTTATCTTTTCAGACTTGATTTAACTGATTAGGATTATACTGATATAATAGAAAGATGCCAAGATATTTTATTACTGCCAAAGAAGATGTTTCTGTAGATAAGTTGCTGAAAAGCAATCTACCAGCAGATATTGAACCTGAAACTGTTATTGAATCAGGAGGGGTATGGAAAAACTCACGGGAAAGAATAATGAAGAAGGAAACTGTAGTTCTGAAAGGGGCTACTGTAAGAGTATATACAAGTCCCGGACAGGGAAAAGAGTACCGCCTGTCCCCATCAGATCTGATTTTTGAAAATCAGGATCTTCTAGTGGTTTATAAACCTCCTGGAATCAATGTGCACGAAGTACCGGCTACCAGGTTTTATAATCTGAACCATGGAGTTAATAAGTATCTTGAAGAGTCTGGTATCTCTTATAAATCTGTTCCTGTTACCCGGCTGGACAGAGTGGTGGAAGGTCTCGTAATTTTTCCAAAGAATAAGAGAAGTGAAAAAGCACTGTTCAGGCTTATAATGGACAGGCAGATTAATAAGTGGTATACCGCATGTACAGAGAGTGATAAAGGGGACAGGTACAGGATAGTTAATAAGATTTCCAGTGATGGATCCAGGACCAGAGTGGATAGCAAAGGTAAAATTGCTGATACTCTTTTTATAAAAACAGGAACATGCGTATATTCGGTTTTTATTTTTACTGGCAGAAGGCACCAGATAAGATGTCATGCCGCTGATTCTGTATCTCCTTTAAAAGGAGACACTCTTTATGGGGGCGAATCAATGAAGGGAAGAGGAATCGGTCTTATCTGCAGGGGATATAATATCCCATGGAAAGGCAGGAACCTCAGAGTCCGCCTTTCCAGTAAGATGCTGGAGGATTTTTTCAACAGAGTCTGTTTACCAGCCTCCTGATGAACCACCACCTCCAAAACTTCCTCCTCCACCGGAGAAACCACCAAAGCTGCTGCCTGATGATGAAGAAGAGTAACCTGAACCACCCCAGAAGACAGCTGTTCCGCCTCTTCTGTATCCTCTGCGACCGCCGCCTTTAAATATACTGGCTATGAAGAATATCACAACTACCAGTATACTGAAAGGGAAGTGGCTTGTATTTTTCCTCTTTTTTCTCAGTTTTTTAGGGGATATATCTGCAGTTTTAAGAATAATGCCACTTATTATATCTACTCCATCACGGATTCCGCTATAGTAATTACCTCTTTTAAAACCAGGAGCAATAACGTTTCTTATTATATAGCTGGATTTAGCGTCTGTAAGACTGCCTTCAAGTCCGTAGCCAGTTTCAAGTCTCAGCTTCCTGTCTCTCATGGAGATCAGAAGAATAGCACCGTTATCTTTCCCCTTTTCTCCCAGTTGCCATTTTTCAGCAACTCTGATAGACCAGCTTTCAAGATTCTCTCCCCGAAGAGATGGAATAATAAGAACTGCTACCTGGGCACTGCTCTGCTCTTCAAGTCTCATAAGACGGTTTTCAAGGTCAGCTCTTTCGGAACTGTTTAATACACCCGCCAGATCATTTACTCTGCCTTTCAGCTTTGGTATATCCAGAGCCTGGAGAGAGGAGGTAAAAGTTAATATAATAAGTACAGCTATTATCGTTATAGATCTTTTCATGTTACTTCTCCAGTATTGTTATATCGTTACTGAGTTCGTTGGTGTCGTCTGATTTAATAGGGAAGTGTTCACTCAGTAATTTGCCACAGGTTTCCACTGATTCTGCAAGATTACCTGCAAGTTTGTTATTCCTGACGCCTGCAATTATATTGGCAACAATATCGTCCCACTGACTCTGTTCTATTTTCTCAGAGATACCTTTATCTGCTATAAGTTCCACTCTGCGTTCCAGTTCAGATATGAAAATAAGTATTCCGGTTCTGTCTCTTGTGTAGCTAACACCTGATTCTACGAAATGTCTCAGAGCTCTCTGTCTGGTTTTAGTTACCATTACTCTACGTGGAATAATCAATCTGTCTATAACAGGAATATTGCTTAAAAGATATGCAATAGTTATAACCGCAAAAATAGAAAGACCATAGAAGCCTGCCAGATGGAATGATGAGTAGTCCCAGAAAAATGATTGCAGGAACTCTTCAATATAATCAAGATAGAATGTGGCAATCAGAAAATATACGAAACCTGAAGCCAGTGCAAAGGCCAGTTCATAAGGAGCATAGCTGTCACTCTCTTTTATAAAAGCAGTGGTTATTTCCCCTGAAGTATTTAACTCAGCCTTTCTTACAGCCTCCTTAAGGAGGGATTTGTCTTCAACTGATAGTTTCATGCTCATTAGAATTTAACCTTTGGAGCTTTTTCTGCTCCCTTTTCGGATTTAAAATAACTCTTTTCACTGAACCCAAACATACGGGCAATAAATACTTTAGGGAATTTTTTTATATATACATTAAAATATTTTGCTGATTTATTGAATCTGTTACGTTCAACAGCGATTCTGTTTTCAGTACCTTCAAGCTGACTCTGAAGACTAAGGAAATTCTGATTTGCTTTTAATTCAGGATATTTTTCCATTACTACCATTAGCCTGCTTAAAGCAGAACCAAGAGAACTCTGTGCCTGCTGGAATTTACTGAATACTGCAGGATCACTAAGAGCATCTTTGGATATATTAAATGAACCACCGGCTTTGGCTCTTGCTTCTGTAACTGCTGCAAATGTCTCTTTTTCATGGGTAGCATAACCTTTTACTGTTTCCACCAGATTGGGTATAAGATCCATTCTTCTCTGATATACATTCTCAACCTGACTCCAGTCACGTTTTACTGTTTCATCCAGATCTACCATTGTATTGTATGCACTGACAGCATAGATTCCTGAAAATACAAGGAAGCACAACACGAGGGCTGTCAGAATACCACAACCCATAAACAATCTTTTTTTACTCATTATCTATCCTCCCGAAGCTTACCGATTAACGGTATTAATCTCTCTTCTACTTTTTGATTATAAGAATTATTCAAACCTCTGGTATTAATGTTATGTTTAGAATCCGCAGAATATGTATGTTTTGGTCAATTATTCACTGTTCTTGTCGGTAAAAGCTGTGAAAATTGACTTGATACTGCTGAGATCTTTCTGATCAACAGATTGAACTGACTGAAGGTTCTGCTTTTTTATTTCCCTGAAGACTTCGTCCCTGAATATTGATAAATCTTTAGGGGCATCAATGCCCAACTCAACAAAGTTATTCCCTATTTTTAATATTTTTATCTCAATATTATTACCAATTACTATGCTCTGGTTTTTCTTTCTGTTCAGTACCAGCATCTTAGCTTTCCTCTTTTTTCTGCTGTTCGGCTGAATCAATTGTGTGGCGTTTTACAAGAGGGTCAGCAACACCATACTCCAGAGTCTGAAGAATTATCTGTTTACCTTTCTGGGATTTAACGTTGATTATTATCGGTGCTTTAAGGTTTACAGTTATGTGTTCGATTCTGTCTGCCAGAACAACTATTGACAACACAATAAAATCTTCCTGCTCTTTTGCTCCGATAGCTTCAAGATCTGAAGGGTCAATATCAATCATATAGGAGTTGTCTGCCAGAAACGGGTTAATGACAACCAGTGAAAAATCAGGATCATCTACTGACTGGAGATATACAAAAGGGTTGAGATCTTCTTTCTCAATCAGTATGAAACGCCTGTTACCTGATATACCTATGAGACCTTCGGGAATCGCTATTATACTCTGCTCTTCGAATTCAATTTTACCTAGTAGTTTCGAAATAATTTCCATTTTTTCACCTGTTATAAAAAATAATTATAGATAAAGAGGTTTTAAAAAACAACTTCATGAAATATCTCCGGTCCGGGTGAGTAAAAAAAAATTCAAAAAAACAGATTTAATGTTTGTAAATTTTTTTTATTAAAGTTATTATGATAAGCAGGAAGAGTCTCTGTGTATAGAATCTTCTGATTTAAAGGTAGTAACAATGAAGTTGTCATTATTTATTTTGATAGTAGCTTTGCTGACCTGCTCATTAAATGGTGCAGGTAATGACTTTGGGACGGATATCAAAAATCGTCTTAAAGATGAGTTTGCCGGTAAGTACATTGGCGTAATTGTTCAGGATAATGTTCCTGCAATGTCTGTAAAAGGTGAGTTTGGAAACTCAGCTTACGGTACATGCTATGTGCAGATAAAAGATGGTGGTGAGTGGAAACACAGGCGAAATTTTGCAACTTTCATTAAATCTATTAAAGGGCGTCAGTACTGTACAAACTGTTTTCATAAAGGGGATCTGGTTGTTGTTAATCGTTTGAAGGTTAAGAAAAACTCAATAATCATCAGAATTGTCAGCCTGGAACCTAAGAAAGTGATGAAGAGTAATGGGGAAGTAAGTCGTGATATACCTGAACCTCACTCTACAGATATGAAGTTTGTTTTCAGTTCTGATATCAGAGATAACTATAAAGTTGTAAAAGAACACATAAGGAAATATATAAGAATTTTCAGTACCAGAACCCAGGCTAAAGAGTTTGCAGCAAGGTTTTCTATGCCATCGTCAGGTAAACTTGATTTACATTTTGAATACGATTCTCTAAGAAGAGTTACCTGGATAACAAGTAACTGATTCCTGTCAGATAGGCCGACGGAAACAGACTGAACATATACATATCTCAAAAACATAAACTTCAATCAGATTTATAACCGAACATGTCTTTATAAAAAGGATTAATAGTTCAGATGAAGTGCCTGATGTTTTAATTCATTTTTTCTGACAAATAATTCCGGCCTGTCCCCATAAGTAATGCGGACTTAAAAAGCCCGCACTGTATTGAATTGAAAGCTGGGTTTAGAGACCCAGTTCTTTCATGATATTTGTTGCTTTAGCAAGTTTCTCTGTAACAAAGAGAACATAACGGATATCAACAGAGATAGTTCTCTGAATAGCGCCGTCATACTTCCAGTCACCAGTCATTGCTTCATAGTTACCATCAAAAAGGATACCAATCATTTCACCTTTTGCATTCAGAACAGGACTACCACTGTTGCCGCCTGTGCTGTCTACTTTATGAGTAAATGCTATCGGTACATCTTTCATAGCAGGATCTGCCCATCTGCCGAAATCTTTTGCAGCATAGAGCTTTTTGATACCTGCAGGTACGTTGAAAGGTTTTTTTCCAGTATCTTTTTCCAGCATACCTTTAATTGTTGTAAAAGGTTTGTACCATACAGCGTCTTTAGGTTTATAACCAGCAACTTCACCACAGGAGAATCTGATAGTGCTGTTTGCATCAGGAGCCAGTACTTTACCTTTCCAGGCTTTAAGTGATGCAATATATTTCTTTCTCAGATCAACAACTCTGGCACTGAATTTTTCGTTGCTCTTTTTCATCATTTCGATATCTGTATAGAGAGCTTTTGCAAGATTGATCAGTGGCTCATTCATAGCTTCAAGAGCTTTTGAACTCTTTGAATAGAGGGATTTTGCAAATTTAACATCTTTCAGTTTTGTGTTTTTAAAAGCCTTTTCAACAAACTGTTCTACTGTTAGTCCGTTCTTTTTAAAGAACTCTTCAAGACCTTTAATTTTTGATCCTTCAGGAAGAGCAAGAGCTGCTTTCAGATTTTTTGTTAAAAGAGCTTTGTCAACAGGTTCGTAGAATGACATGTATGAGTACTGCAGACGTTTAACTCCTCTTTTAATTCTCTTTTCAGAAAAACCAGGATCTCTCTCTTTTTTTGGTTTTTCACGTTCTTTAGCAGTTAGATATGCGTTTGAAGCAGTAGAGAATAGTGTTCCACTCAATCTGATACCAATGTTCATCAGGCGTTCTTTGTCTCTTGTCTTATCAAGACCAGCATACATCGCTCTGATATCTTTAAGTACATTGCCATACTTTTTGTTTAATTCAGGTTTTGAAGCAAGAAACTCTGTGAGCTCTTTTTCATAGGCCAGTTTACCTTCAAGGAATTTAATCCTTTCCATACCTTCAACATTACCCTGATAGTTCTTCATGGCATTGTTAAGGCCTTTATGGAGACCTGCAACTTTAGCTCTTGCTATCTGTGAATCTTTGGCATAAGACTCCAGAAGCTCAATAACTTCTTTAAAGAGTTTGATTGAAGCAGGATAACCATGTTTGAATCTTTCTGCAACAGAAGCAGAAGTCTTATATCTTGTAGTTCTTCCAGGATAACCCATAATGAAAGTCTGATCTCCAGGTTTCAGGCCATCTTTTGCTATTTTCAACCAGTAAGCTGGTTTATAAGGAACATTGTCTTTATGAAAAGCTCTACCTGTACCATCCGGTGCCATATAGATTCTCATAAATGAGAAGTCACCAGTATGTCTTGGCCACATCCAGTTATCGATATCTCCACCATAATTACCGATTGCTGCAGGTGGTACATATACTACTCTTACGTCATCAAATCTTTTGTGAACAAAGAGAATATACTGGCTTCCGCTGAACATGCTTACTACTCTTGCGGAAATATCTTTACCTTTTTTCTCAATTTTGTCAGTAATTTTCTTGATAGCTTTACGAATAGCTTTCTGTCTTTTTACATGATCTTTTATTTTGTTGTATTTACGGAACTTTGCTGTTACATCTTCCATTTTCTGAAGAATGCTGGCTGAGTAACCAGGTGCTTCAATCTCTTCAGTATAGTTTTTTGCAAGGAAGCCGTTTGTTATATAATCGGTGCCTTTTGTAGATGCTCTCTGAACTGCTCCAAAAGCAACATGATGATTTGTCAGAATAAGACCATTTTCTGATACTACCTCAGCTGTACCTCCGCCAAGATTAACAATAGCATTTGCTATACATGGTTTGTTGGGGTTGTAGATATCTGAAGGGGAAATTTTAAATCCCTTTTCTTTCAGCTTAAGATGTTTAAGCTGTGACAGAAGCCACATACCCTCTTCTGCTGGTGTGACCATAGTAAGCATGATCAAAACCACTAGAATCGATGTTAATTTTCTCATTTTCTCTCCTGGTTAATATTGAATTGTCAAAAAATATTATAGTAGTACGGGATTTTCACTTCAATCGTTATTTTAATTTCAAACCCTTAGGTTAAGGGAATTTTTATTTTATTATTGGGGGTGCTATAATAATCTGAGATTAAAAGGATGAGTATTAATATATGGATAAAAAAGCAATAGCGTTAATAAAAGAGACAAGACAGAGTTGCATTGTGAAGAAGATTATGGATACCATATCTCCTGAGCTGACTCTTAAACCTTCAGATAAGGTTGCGATTAAGATAAATCTTTCAGGTCCCAGAGAGAGGTATGCAAATACCCATTATGAAACAGTGGAATCACTTATTTTCTATCTTAAGGACCATTTTGGTATTTCAGATATTTTAGTTGCTGAAGGATCTGATGGTGCATACTATTCAAATACTTCAACCTGGGAAATTCTTTATAAATTCAGATATAAAGAGGTGGAACTTAATGGTGCGAAACTTGTTAACCTTGATGAACTGCCTCATAGTAAGAGAATAAAGGTAAATACCATTGCCGGTGAAAGAGAAGCTGCAGTTGCAGAGCTTGAAGCCGATTATCTTATCTCTGTTGTACCTCCAAAAACTCACAATCTTTTTCCAGCTGTTATGTCTATTCCAAATATGCTGGGTTTTGTTCAGCCTGAACACAGAGCTTTTATGCACGGAACAACTCCAAACGATATGAGGAAACTGGGAAATGTAAACAATGACAGATTCCAGAAAACTGCTGATATGGCAGGTAAGAATTTTGCAACTCTTCTGGAAGCCGTTAAGCCCAATCTTGCAATAATTGATGGATTGTATGGTATGGAAGGTAAAGGTCCCGTTAAGGGTAGTCCTGTTTTTCACGGATTTGCAGTAGCTTCAGAAGATATTGTTCTTGCTGATTCTCTCACAGCTTTTGTTATGGGAATGGATGTAAACTCTATCTCATATATTAAGTATGCCAATGAGATGAAACTGGGGCATAATCGCTGGACTATAGTTAATGGTGTTGAACCTGCAACAGTTAAATTTCCATACAGACCTCATCCGGTGTTCCAGAAACAGCGCTATTCAAATGGTGGTGGAGATAATCGTAAATTTCGTAAAGGCGGGAAAAACGGCAATGAAAGATACAATCCTGGAAGAAAAAACAGGCCAGCTGAAGAGAAATCAGATAAGTGAGAAAGAGTTTCTCGATTTTATCAGTAATTATCCCTATTCAAAGCTTGATGGCATAAAGATAGATCACCATAGAAAACTGAGACGTGGTCTGCCGGAAGCTGTATATGGAGCGGGTAAAAGTATTGAGCAACTTAGATCTATATTAGATAAATATAAGAGTATTGGTGATGCTCTTCTTATAACCAGGCTTAGTAAAGAAAACGGAGAGATTCTCAGAGAGGAGTATGATCTGAAATACTATCCTGTTTCCGGTGTGGGCATATTGGGTACACCGACAGAACCACCAATGGATTTACCGGTTCTCGTTGTTTCTGCAGGAGCTTCTGATGAACCAGTTGCAGAAGAGGCAGTACTCAGTCTTAAGTTCTTTGGAAACAGAGTGGAACGTTTCTACGATGCAGGTGTTGCATGTCTTGCAAGGATACTTGATAAAGCGCCGGAATTTAAAAACTATTCCACTGTAATAGTTGTGGCTGGAATGGATGGAGCACTTCCATCAGTAGTTGCAGGTTTAACATCAACTCCAGTAATTGCAGTTCCTACTTCAGTTGGTTATGGAGCTGCTTTTGACGGCCTTGCACCTCTGATGAGTATGCTCAACTCATGTTCAGGTGGAGTTGCTGTAGTTAATATCGATAACGGTTTTGGTGCAGCATGCCAGGCAACACTCATAAACCGGAAGATAGAAGAAACACAGAAGCAAAAGAATTCGGACTGATACTGACTGTCACTGACTTACACAAAATAAGATTGATGCTTCCTGTGACATCATAATCTGGCACAACATTTTAACGAATAATTTTATTGTATATTCCTGCAGAATTTTAAGGCAGGTATGTCAGTGCTGGTTTGTGTAAGTCCGTGTTATTGTACAAACTCTTTAAAATTTGCATCTTTTTCAAAATTTTAAAATCTTTTTGATATGAGTTGTTGGGAAATTGAAAAAAAAATCTCTCTGTACTATTCTGTTTTTTGATTTGGAGGGAACTATGAAATTCAACGGAAAGGTTTATGAGCCTTTTTCTACAGCTTTCAACAGTGAAACTTATTCATCAACATTAACCACCAGAAGAGGAGCTTCTCCTATTCCTTCTGGTCTCAGTAAACTCACATCTCTTGATGCAGTAATGGAGATCATCAACGATGGGGATGTAATCTCTTATCCTCACTACTACAGAACCGGTGATAATGGACTGAAGTATATTGTGGATACCTTAAGGGCAAAAGGCAAAAGAGGAGTCATTATTTATGGTAATGCTATGTTTGATAATACTGATCCCTGGCTTTTTGAAGCATACAGAGATGGTGTTATTGGGGGGATTTATGGTAATGTGTACCGCAAACTTGGAGCTCATGTTGTAAAGGGAGATTTTCTGCCATGGCAGACTGTAGGGTTCTCTCACGGTAACAGAGTAAGAAAACTGCAGACAGGTGAAGTAAAAGTAAAGGTGGCTTTTGGTCCTGTACCTATTGCAGATGTACATGGTAATGCCAATGGTATGATGGGGAAAAGTGAGCACTGGTGTGGTCCTGTAGGGCTTTTTGCAGCAGATGCTGAGTACGCTGATTATGTATGTCTTCTTGCAGGAACTGTCAGTAAATCCCTTATAATGCCAGCTGCAATATCAATGGAGAAAGTTGATTTTGTTGTACAGATGGATGACCCCGGACTGGCTGCAGGTATAGGTTCCGGCACTCTTGATCTGGAAAAGATCAGATCAAAAACTTTCAATTGTACAATTGCAGAGAGTGTCACAAGAGTGATGAAAGCTTCTGGTGTAGTTAAGGAAGGCTTTAATTTTCAGGTAGGAAGCGGAGCAGGTCTGATAGTTCTCGATAATATCAGAAAGATGCTTAAGGAGCAGAAAACCCAGGCTAATTTTGCAATTGGAGGGGTTACCAGTATGCATGTGGATATGCTGGATGAGGGAACGTTGAAATATCTCATGCATGGTCAGCTGTTTGAACCAAGTGATAAGGTAGTTGAGTCACTTCTTAACAATCCTTTTCATAATGAAATATCTGCTGGTTATTATGCCTCTGTTGCAAATAAAGAAGCTGCTGTGAATATGCTTGATGTGGCGGTTCTTTCAGCTCTGGAGGTTGATCTGGGATTCAATGTTAATACTGTTTGTGCAAATGGCCGTATCATAGGTGGTATCGGTGGTGGTCAGGATGTTGCGGCTGGTGCAGATATGACTATAATGTTCCTGCCTCTTGCAACAGGTAAAGATGGTAAAGGTTTCCCTAAAGTAGTGGATAAGGTGTACACAAGAACTACTCCGGGTGAAGTAATAGATGTAGTGGTAACTGAGGAGTATGCAGCAGTTAACCCTGCTGGTAAATCTTCTTATAAAGAGGCAGTAACTGAATTTGCAGAAAGAGAAGGAGTTAAACTGGTTTCAATTGAAGAGCTTCATGAACTTTCTGTCAGAAAAGCTGAGACTTTTGGAACTCTTCCTGTTAAGCCGGAAACTACAGATGAAGTTGTTCACGTTGTTGAGTGGAGAGATGGATCTTTGCTGGATACAATTAAGAAAATAAAATAATTAATCATAATGAGGCAGTCACTGATATGACTGCCTCTGCTTTTTCTGATTAACCTCCGAATTTTGTACCGGAGGTTACTTCTGCAATATTGTAAGCCTGTGATCTCATACCATCCAGGTAGTTAAGAACATCTATATAGTAGATCGCAGTTCTGTTGTTACAGGTTTTTTTACTGATTCTGTCAAAATGTGTGATTTTGGCATGCTTTATCATCTTTTTTATTCTTCTGTTAATAACATGAGTACTATCCATAAAGCTCTGAGGCTCAATACTCTCTGTAAAAGCCGTCATTGATCTTTCAAAATAGTTCAGATTATCTGCAAAAATATCTACAATATGCTGCATCGCTTCTGATGAGAACTCAATAGTATCTCTGTGGAGTTTATCAAATGCTTTGGCAACATGTTCAAGATGATCAGCAAACTTCTCAAGGTTGTGTGAGAAAGTTATATAGTTACCAATATGGTTTGCGTGAGTTTCAGATATTGAGTTTGAAGAGAGGCTGACCAGGAAGTCCACAATCGATTTCTGATAGTCGTCAATAACCTTCTCATTGGTCATAACCTTATCGCAGAGTTTGCTTATATTTGGTTTTTCGTCATTTAGTATCTTATCGACATGTTTGGCATTCTTACTAACCATCTCAGCCATAACCATAAGCTCTTTTTCTGTTTCAGCTATACTGAGAGCCGGAGTTTCCACTACATTAGTATCTATATGGGAAAAAGCGACCCCATTTGAGGTTTTTTTACGGGATTCAGGAATCAGCTTTTCACAGATTTTTGCAAGATATGGAATCAGGAAGGCAAAAATTATAACATTGGCAACATTGAATGTTGTATGTACAGCTGCAATATGTGCTTCAATATAAGGTTTTGTACCAATAGCCGATTTAAACTCTTCAACCTGAGCCTGAGTAGATACTGTCATGTCAGCTGCACCGGGAACAAAATGGTCGACTGCAGATACAAATGGATAGAATAACGATAATATCGTACAGACCCCCAGAACATTAAAAAGAGTGTGAGCTGCGGCGGCTCGTTTGGCGTGGAAGTTACCGCCAATACTGGCAAGAATAGCTGTAATAGTTGTGCCGATATTTTCACCCAGAATAAGTGACACAGCACCCTCGTAATTAAGTAACCCCTGAGATGCCAGCGCCAGAGTAATACCAATAGTAGCGGAACTTGACTGAACAATAACTGTTGTTATTGTTCCAATCAGGATACCAAGTAATATTGAAGTAAAACCAGATCCGTCAACTTTAGTAAAGAAAGCAATAAAGTCAGGTGATTCTCTTAAAGGAGCAAAGCCTGCTTTCATAGTCTGCATACCCAGGAAAAGGATACCAAAACCAAAGATTATTTCTCCGGCATATTTCCATTTTTCACTTTTACTGAAGAATTTCAGAAATACTCCGCACCCTATAAGAGGGAGAGCAAATTTAACAATTTTGAGACTGACTATCCAGCCGGTAATTGTGGTGCCGATATTTGCACCAAGTACAACACCAATTGCCTGTTGCAGGTTCATAAGAGAAGCATTTACAAAACCAACTGTCATTACGGTGGTAGCGCTGCTTGACTGGATTATTGCGGTAATTAACATACCTACACTAATCGCCATGAATCTGTTTTTAGTCAGAAAGTTAAGGGTTTTTCTTAATCTGTTTCCAGCAGCTTTCTGCATACCTTCAGACATGAATTTCATGCCCATCAGGAAGAGGCCGAGGCCACCAATACACTGAAAAATGATCTGTTGCCAATTCATCAAAATTCTCCTTAAAACGAAAGCAGATAAATATGAAATCTAAACCGGGATGATTTTCCGGCATTAATGAATTCCGATTTGTTAAAGTGAGATTTTAATAGAAAAAGCTGTTTATGTAAACAGAAAATTAACCCAAACCTAACCTTTTCTTAACATTTGTGAAAAAAATTCCGCTAAAGCCTGTCAGGTTCAGGTTTTTCTATAAATTATTTTCTGAATTTTTCCCTGAGCTTACTGTCTACGAGAGGAGTAACCATTGCACTTAGCTCGCCTCCCAGCTGGTATACCTCTTTTACAAGCCTTGAACTTACAAATGAGTAACAGGCTGAAGGAACCAGAAACAGTGTCTCAAATTCTTCATCGATTTTTCTGTTCATCAGAGCCATCTGGAACTCCATGTCAAAATCTGAAATAGCTCTGAGACCTCTTACAACAGTACGGGCCTTCTTCTCTTTTGCATAATCAACCAGAAGTCCTTCAAAGTAGTCAACTTCAACATTGTCATACTTATCAAAAGTCTCTTTGAGTATTTCTACTCTTTCATCAATGGAGAACAGGTATTTTTTGGATGTATTTTTAAGAGCAGCAACTATAATATGATCAAAGATCTTCATACCCCTCTTTATTATATCTATATGGCCACGGGTTATCGGGTCGTAGGAACCGGGAAATATGGCTATCTTTTTTTCTGACATTTCTATTCTCCCTTATTAAACAGCTGAGCTGCAAGTTTATCCTTTAGTTCTTCAAGGGTACCTGTATTGTGTATTGTAATATCTGCTTCCGCAAGACATTTACCAACCTGCTGCCCATCTGGTGGTTCCCCAATGCCTCTTTCTCTCTCTATTCTGAGAAGAAGCTCTTTATCTGTAGCAGAATCAGTTGCTCTGCCTCTCGATTTTATACGACTAATAAGCATTTCTACAGGGGCTTCAATACCTGCAAGAACAAAACCTTCAAGTTTTCTCAATTCAATTATTTCTGCCGGGTTACGAACTCCATCTATAACCCATTTATCTATTTCAGTAGAGTCACTGACCTTCTCTCTTATTTTTTTACCCAGAACACCTGCACCTCCTTCTGAGCGAAGGCGATTGCCAATGTTCTGCATCTGGGCTCTGGTTACAGGCTGTTCACATTTTGCAGCTTCTTCTCTTACCATATCTGAAAGAGAAATATATTTGTATCCGTGTTCTTCCATGATTTTTACTACTTCGCCTTTACCTGATGCCATAATGCCGGTAAGGCCTATATATGATTTATCCATTATCTACTCCTGCGATTCTGTTATTTTCCGTACTGAAATTCGTCGTCAATAAGATCGTGTTGCTGCCAGTCTTCTGTCCATTGATCCACTTCGAAAGTTTTATATGGTTTATCACCGTCTTTTACAGATGTTATTACCCGTTTAAGTCCTGCATTTATAATCATTTTCTTACATATGAAACAGGGGAAGGCATTTATAACCTCTTTAGTGTCTCTCAGCTGTCCAAAGATAAAAATATCTCCTCCCAGCAGACTGACCCCGGCTCTGGCTGCATTAATAATTGCATTCTGTTCAGCATGTACTGAACGACAGAGCTCATACTGAGTACCTGAAGGGATGTTGAGCTTTTTTCTTAAACAGAACTCATGTTCCATAGAACTCTTTGTGTTTCGTGGAGCTCCAACATAACCTGTGGCAATAATCTGATCTTCCTTCACAATTATTGCGCCCATAAAAACTTTCAGACATGTTGAGCGTCTTGAAACAACCTCTGCAATATCAAGATAATAAAGGTCTTTTTCTGGTCTTTTATGCATTTTGACATATTACCTTTTTATAAGGGAGAATTCAATAATGAAAATCTATTTATATATTAAAGCCGCAGGTGTGTCGGAAAGCATAATTATTACTGTTGCTAAATAAGATTTATAATGCTAAATATTAATTCATGAGTAAAGGCAGAGAAGTATTTATGGCCCGTCAGCCAATCTTTAACAGAAAGAAAGAGATTTACGGATATGAGTTACTATTCAGAACAGGGTTTGATAACTTTTTTGATCTTAGTGTGGATCAGGATTATGCTTCTTCAAGAACCCTTGTGGATAGTTTTATGAATTTCGGTGTGAAGGATATCACCGGAGGTAAAAAGGCTTTTCTCAATTTTACAGGCCCTGTACTCTTAAGCGAAATTGCCCAGATGTTCTCAAAAGATATTCTGGTTGTAGAGCTTCTTGAAACAGTGAAACCAAGTAGTGAAGTGATTGAGGCATTCAGAAATCTTAAGAGTAAAGGATATACACTTGCACTTGATGATTTTCAGTATTTCCCTGAATTCGAACCTCTGATAGAACTATCAGATATTATAAAGATAGATTTTAAACTTACCAGAGCAGGTGACCGGAAGATGATGATGAAAATTATCGGGGATTCCGGTAAGAAGTTTCTGGCAGAAAAGATCGAAACCCATGAAGAGTTCCAGGAAGCAATGGGGCTTGGGTACTCCTATTTTCAGGGTTACTTCTTTCAGAAGCCTGTTATCGTTGCAGGTAAAGATGTTAAAGGCTATAAACTCAATATTCTTCAGATAATGAAAGAGCTGGAAGAGGATGCAGATTACGGAAGAGTTGAAGAGATTCTGAGAAGAGATGTGGCACTTACTTATAAACTATTGAGATTTATTAATTCAGCAGCTATTGGTGTTGTTGAGAGAGTTTCTTCAGTAAGACATGCAATAAGTCTTCTGGGGGTTGATGAGTTCAGAAAATGGGTTATTATGATGATGATGATAAGGCTTGGGGAAGATAAACCTGAAGCACTTATGAAACACTCAATTATAAGAGCCACTTTCTGTGAATCTCTTGCAACTATACTTGATGGGGATTATAAAGCTTCAGACTATTTCTTACTTGGGCTGTTTTCACTTATTGATGCCTATCTTGACAGACCAATGGATGAAATTGTTCTGGATCTTCCTATAGCTGATCATATTAAAGATGCTCTTCTTGGTAAAGAGAACTCTTTAAGCAGAATACTGGATATCTTCAGAGGCATTGAAGCCTCAAGCTGGGATGAAGTGAGTAGTCTCTGTACCCTTAGCGGTATTGATGAAAAAATTATCGGTCAGGTCTATCTGGAAGCCATAATGAAAGGAGAGAATTACTATTAAAGACAGGTTGAATCGCTTTTTTTAATAGTTTTTTATATACATCTACTCAATTGTAGTGTATATTCGTGTCTTAAATTCAGGCGCCATCCGGTCGGTGTAAACTGGATTGTGCTGGTCAGATCATCAGAAGCTGTAATCTCATCAGTAACAAATTAATAGAAGATTTCTGTCTGGGCCGGTTCGCATATCAGGCGATCAGGCATTAAATACAGCAGGAGTATATATATGTTATTTCAAAACCTCGGCTTGAGGTCCGAGTTACTTAAAGCAATCAATACAAAAGGTTATAAAACTGCAACTCCAATTCAGGCAGGAACGATACCAGGAATTCTTAAAGGAAAGGATGTGCTGGCAGGAGCACAGACAGGGACAGGTAAA
Source organism: Candidatus Aminicenantia bacterium (assembly GCA_965225955.1). Classification (GTDB taxonomy): domain Bacteria; phylum Acidobacteriota; class Aminicenantia; order UBA2199; family UBA2199; genus CBDDBX01. The sequence continues at coordinate 15,355 of CBDDBX010000018.1, read as the reverse complement.
ACTGCAGCTTTTGCACTACCCCTTCTTCAGGTTCTGAGTGAAAAGTCTCAGAGAGGGAAGAGGCATCCAAGAGCCCTGATTCTGACACCTACCCGTGAACTGGCAGCCCAGATTCTGGATTTTATAAACTCCTATGGTGAGAGTCTTACTGTAAGATCCACAGTAGTTTTTGGAGGAGTAAGTATCAAACCCCAGATGAATAAGCTCAGAAAAGGAGTGGATATTCTTGTAGCTACTCCGGGAAGACTCCTTGATCATGTACAGCAGAAAACAGTTAACCTCTCCTATGTTGAAACTCTGGTACTGGACGAAGCTGATCAGATGCTGGATATGGGGTTTATACACGATATAAAAAAGATTCTTAAACTTGTACCTGAAAAAAGACAGAATCTTCTTTTTTCTGCTACCTATTCTGATGAAATAAGAGAGCTTGCAGATTCTATTCTGGTTAACCCGGAAATGGTTGAGGTGGCAAAAAGAAACAGCACAGCAGAGACAGTAGCTCAGGTTGTTCATCCTGTATCCAAAAGAAATAAAGGTGATTTACTGACCAAACTGATAAATGACGGGGAGTGGAGCCAGGTGCTTGTGTTTACAAGAACAAAACATGGAGCCAACAGACTTTCTGAGAGATTAAATAAAGGTCGTATAACAGCTGCAGCAATTCATGGTAATAAGAGTCAGGGAGCAAGAACCAAAGCTCTTGCAGATTTTAAAAAGGGACAGGTAAGAGTTCTGGTGGCAACAGACATTGCAGCCAGAGGTCTTGATATAAGCCTTTTGCCATATGTTGTTAATTATGAGTTACCAGCAGTTGCGGAGAGTTATGTACACCGTATTGGCAGAACCGGCAGAGCCGGAGAACAGGGGAGAGCTGTTTCACTGGTTGCACCTGAGGAGAATAAGGAGCTTAAAGCAATACAGAAACTTCTTAAAAGAGAACTTACTGTAGAGAAAATAGAAGGATTTGATAGTATTCCTGAGCCCGGATATCTTAAGAAGAAGAGTAATGCTCAATATATGAAGAGAAGAATTGCTGATAAGAAAGCAGCAGAAGGCGGAAATGGAAATAGTAAAGGGAAGTCAGGGAATTTCAGAAAAAAAGATAAATCAGGCTCTTCTTTTACTAAAGAAACCAGAAGCAGGAAATCAGGTAAAAATTTCAGATCCTCAACAGACAGACGTCGCGTTCAGGGATAGATTTTTTCAGAAGGGAATCCGTGATTCCCTTTAAGAAGTAATTTTTGTAAGAAACTCTCTACCGGGAAATCTCTTTTACCCGGCCAACTGCACCAGATGTAAGTCTTACTTTTATACCATGGGGATGAGCAGGAGAGTTGGTTAATATATCTTTTACAATCCCTTCTGTAAGCTCACCGGTTCTCTGGTGCTGTTTTAGTACTATTTTTACTTTTAAACCGGGTTTTATTTCAGATCTTTTTGTTCCATCCATTGAGCTATTATAAGAGTAAGATCTGATTCGTACAATGGGGACAGGTAAAAAATATATAAAGATTTGCTGGACAAAAAAGAATAGTAATATTACACATTGATCATGGCTCAGGTAAAAAATATTTTTATGGCAAGGCAACCTGTTCTTGACAGGAACAAAGAGATTTATGGCTATGAACTTCTGTTTCGCTCCGGTACAGATAACTTTTTTGATCTCAGTATTGATCAGGATTACGCTTCCTCCAGAACCATTTCTGACAGTTTTCTGAATTTTAATATAAAAGATGTCACAGGAGGAAGCCGGGGATTTCTTAATTTTACTGAAACAGTACTTCTTAAAGATATTGCAACTCTCATTCCCAAAGAGAGTGTAGTTGTTGAACTCCTTGAGAATGTTAAACCTACAGAAGAGGTTATCAGAGCCTTTGCAAAACTCAAAGAAGAGGGATATGTGCTTGCACTTGATGACTTTGAGTTTTCGCCGGAATACCAGCCTCTTATAGATCTTGCAGATATAATAAAGATAGATTTTATGAATACCAGCATTATGAAGCGAAGGCAGATTATAAGGCAGATTGGTACAGAAGGTAAAAAGTTTCTTGCGGAAAAAGTAGAAACCTACAGTGAGTTTCAGGATGCACTGGATATGGGGTACTCCTATTTTCAGGGATATTTTTTTCAGAAACCGGTTATTGTTACTGGAAAAGAGATTAAGGGGTATAAACTCAATATTCTTGAGATTATGAAGGAGTTAAATTCTCCTGAAATTGATATTGGTAAAGTTGAGAATGTTGTTAGAAGGGATGTTGCTCTCACATATAAGTTGCTTCGTTTTATAAACTCCGCATCACTGGGAGTAGTAAGAACAGTTACTTCAGTAAAGCACGCTATTAACCTTATCGGGCTACATGAGTTCAGAAAGTGGGTAACAATGATGCTTATGATACAGTTGGGAGATGATAAACCTGTCGCTTTGATGAAGAATTCCATTATAAGAGCTGTGTTTAGTGAAACTGTTGCAAATAGTATGGAAAACAGATCTTATATAAGTTCAGATTACTTTCTTCTGGGACTCTTTTCTCTTATTGATGCATATCTTGACAAGCCAATGGAAGAGGTGGTGCAGGAGCTTCCTATAGAGGATCATCTTAAAAAAGCTCTCCAGGGGAAAGAGGATAACCTTAGAGTCGGGCTTGATATATTTATCTGTATAGAAGAGTCCCGCTGGGAGGATGCAACGGATATATGTCGTAAATTCGGACTGAATGAAGATATTATTGGCACATTATATCTTGAATCGATACTCAAAGGGGAATCATTTTATTGATATATTCTTAATATAAATATCATTGACACTTTTAAACAGCTATGTTATTCTTCGCTGCCTCAGAGTCAGATATGTTTATCTGATGCCACATTATGATTATATGTATGGGAGGAGTGTGGATGAAAACTTTAAAAGAGTATCTTTTAATTTCATTTGGGATATTATTAAATGCACTTGGCTGGATGGCCTTTCTTGTACCCTCTGAAATAACCGGTGGAGGAGTAAGTGGTATAGGTACAATACTTTTCTACTCAGCAGAGCTTCCTGTGGGGCTTACGGTTCTTGTTATTAACCTTTTGCTTCTGGCTCTGGGTGTAAAGATTCTTGGTGCCCGTTTTGGTATTAAAACTGTATATGCATCTATAACTCTTCCTATGGCTCTGTCTCTTTTCGGCACCCTTATAAAAGGGCCTGTAGTGCATGATGCCTTTATGGCAGCTATAATTGGTGGAATTCTCAGTGGTGCAGGTGTCGGGATTGCCTTTACACAGGGAGGCAGTACCGGAGGCACAGATATTATTGCCATGATAATCAATAAGTACCGGAATATAAGTCCCGGTAAGATTCTTCTGATACTTGATGCCATGATAATTTCATCCTCCTATTTTGTTTTCGGATCTATTGAAAAGATAGTCTATGGTTTTGTTTCAATGGCTGTGGTCTCTTATGTCGTGGATAATGTTCTTGAGGGGTCCAAGAGGTCATTTCAGATATTTATATTCTCTAAAAAACACAATGAAATTGCTGAAGTCATTGCTTCCCGGATTAATCGGGGAATAACTGTTCTTAATGGTCAGGGGTGGTATTCAGGTAAAGATACATCTGTTCTTACAGTTATTGTAAGGCGTTTTGAACTGCACAGTGTTTTTAAAATTGTCAAAGAGGTTGATAACGAAGCTTTCATGTCTGTATCAAGAGTTATGGGAGTTTTTGGTAAAGGTTTTGAGGAGCTGCAGTAGTTAAACTTCTTTCTGTTGATGGATTTTTTATGCTAATGGCTGCATAATATGAAGTGAGAATCAAATATCCATAAACAGGAGATGTTATGAAAAAAATTACTATTGCAGGGCTTATTGCTCTGTTTCTTATTGCCTTAACCGGGGTTTATGCTCATGACAAAGCGAAGAAGAACAAAGAGCAGTTCACAGTTCATGCTGATGGTTCGGTAACAGTTGGAAAACATAAGTTCAATAGTCTTCTGGATTATCAGTATTCAGACTATTTTGTAAATAGGGGAAAACGCTGTATTGTCAAAAGACTGAAACCTGAAGAGAGGCAGAAGCTATTTAAATCCCAGGGGGATTGCACTAATAGCAAAACTGTAATTAAGAGTGAATACTGGCCGGAAAAAACGTATGTTATTCCTATAGTATTTCATGTAATCAGTAAATCCAGTGGCGTAGGCAATGTTACAGATCAGCAGATTGCAGATCAGATAAAGGTGCTTAACGAAGATTATGGTGCTCTGGCAGGTACTAAAGGAAGCAGTGGATTCAACACCAAAATACAGTTTCAGCTGGCAGGAATAACACGAACAGTTAATGATGACTGGCATGATGATAAAAATGAATTGACATATAAAGCTGCTTTGGGCTGGGATCAGAACAGATATATGAATATCTATGTTAACAGTGCCGATGGTTATCTGGGATATGCTTACTATCCTCAGGATGCTGCAGGAACAGTAAGAGATGGTATAGTTTTGCTTTATGGAACTGTCGGAGGAAGAGATAATGGCTATGGTCAGTATAATCAGGGTAGAACTCTTGTACATGAAGCGGGTCACTACTTCGGTCTGGCCCATACCTTTGAAGGTGGTTGCGGGGATGGTTATGAAGCAGGGGATCTTATTTCAGATACCAACCCTGAAGCTGTTGATCACTACAGCTGTATACAGACTCACACCTGTGGCTCAGCTGATCCGATTCACAACTATATGAACTATACTCCTGATACCTGTATGACGGAGTTTACTGCTGAGCAGGGTAACCGTATGATGTGCTGCCTTATGAATTACAGACCAATGCTGGCATCTTCGCTATATCCTCCGGCAAATGTGAAATTTGAAGCCTTAAAAAATAATCTGGTATTCAGAGAAGAGAAGATAAACCGGATAACCTGGGACGTTAACCCTGCCAACAACGGGCAGATTGTGAAGTATGTTATCTATAGAAAGAGTTCAGATGATTCACAGTTCACAAAGCTTACTGAGATAACCGGAGCCAATCTTATATTTGATGATCGTGATATTGGTACTGACAGCTACTCCTATCAGTTAAGAGGAGTTGATGGTAATGGAAATGAAAGTGCTCCTGTAGTAGTGGGTGAATAATAATGATTAAAAGATTTTTACTGATATTTATAGTTGCTTCTGTTATAGCTGTTCCTGTACTGGGTGAAACAGAAATTGGTATTACTGTCAATTACAGAGGAATTAGTGAATCTTCTGTAAGGGATATTTATGGAGCCGGAGTAACGTTTGCTCCTGTTCTGGAGATGAAAATTGTTAAGGGGCTTTTTATTGGAGCTTCTTATGAATTTGGCTATAAGAAAGATGCTGTTATTGGTATCAAAAATGAAAAAAGCACTCTGAAGATCTATGGTGGAGAAGCTTTTCTTACATATCGTTTTGGAAAGGGGAAGTTTGTTCCTTATCTGAAAGCTGGTGCAGGAAGATATACTTATAAACAGGAAATAGAGTCTGCAGCACTTAAGGATAATACTATGAGTCAGTCTAAAACTGTATTTGTTGTTGGAGGGGGTTTTAAGTATTTCTTTGGAAAAATGTTCTACTTCAGTGGTGAATTGAGATACTCTCCTTTTAAAGTTGATGGTGCCGGAGGTAAAGAACTCGATATAGGTGGTATAAAAGCTGGTGCAGGACTGGGAATAAGGTTCTGATTATTGTAAATAAAATTAATTAAATTGAAATCTCTGCCTTACCTGTGGTAGTAGTTCTATTGATAAGGAGCAGCAACTATGGTTATAAAAAAGGCAGAGATGTTTTTCCTGTTACTCTTCTGGGGGCTGATGGTAAATGTGGCAGGGGAATCTATTGCAATAGCAATTGAAAATGGGCGTAATAGTGATGAAGTATACTCCAGAGGAGGTTCAGTAAGTGTTGTCAGGTGTGACTGGAATAACTGGCCAGATAAATGCACCAGAGAATCTCTGTTGCGTATCAAAGTTTATCCCGATTCTGAAAACTTCTATTCTGAAGATCTTGATAATTTTGAGCAGTTTCTAAGAAACAATAAGAAAATAAAATATATCTGCCTGACATCCCCGGATGGATATGGAGATCTCAAACGATACCACTTTGGTCTTAAAAAACTCACTTCACTTATAAGAGGAGTAGACTCATCTATAAGAATCGGGATTGGATTTCCAGGACTAAAAGGAGGGAAACTGAAAGGCGCTGTAGAGCCACTCTTATCAGGTGATATTACCGCATATTTTAATGCTTTTGCAGCTGATGCCTGTGAGAAATCGCTGATCGATTTTATAAAAGTGAAAGCTCCGGTTCTGAGAATCTGGGAATACTGCTCACTTGAAAATGGCAGCGCTGAAGAGAAATTAATGGATCTTAAACCTTTTGGTAAAAGTGGAATTACTCTCATTCTTCTTAATATGAATGGAAATAGCTATTCAGAAAAAAGCCTTAAGCAGATGAGCAGATATATTAATATGGAACTTATCGACAGTGGCGATGTAGTTGAAGTGGGATTGCCGGAGAACAGGCAGCAGAGAGCTTCGGTTTATTATAAAAAGGATGGAGTAACAGCTTTTATTTATTTAAAGGTTGATAAACCAGGTAGTGTAGATTTTAAGATAGCTGAAGGTATCTACAGACGAGCTATTGTACACAATATTAATGTAAATAGTAAAGAGAGTATAGATCTGACTCCGGTAATGCGGTATTTCAGTGCTGAACTTCTGCCTTCATCCTATTTTGTACAACTGATTCCTGCTAAAAAAAAGATCCCGGGAAACAGACATCAGGTAGGTGTAACGGGGGTTTATGAACCTTCAGTGGAAGAGATTATTGCAGGAGTCAGAAGTCATAATGCTGTGCAGAAGAGGAAATTGAAATCTTTTACAGCTGATATGAGTGCCTCATACCACCTTAAAATAAGTGACCTTAATGAAACCTTTGATCTTATGATAAAAGGACCTGTATATTCAGAGAGAGGCAAACCTTATGACTGGGTACAGAAAGAGTTCTTTCTGAATGGTATAAAATGGAAAAGTAAAAAGGCTCCTAAAATTCCTCTTCTTCAGCCGGAAAAAGTAAATGTCGTTCCTCTTGATATCGACTTAACAGAGAACTATGTCTATACAAAAGCGGGAAGTGGCAAAGTTGAAGGGAAAGAGGTATGGATTGTTGATTTTAAACCAGTTAAAGGCAGAGAGAATGACTCTGTCTATAAAGGCAGATTATGGATTCAGAAAGAGAGTTATATCTGTTTAAGAAAAAGAATGGTTCAACTGAATCTTACTGGAAGTGCTCTTTCAAATACTGAGACCCAGTACATGCAGAATGTTAATGGTGTCTGGTTACCTGTAACTGTTAAAGGTCACCAGGCATTTCTGACCGGAGGCCGGGTTACAAATATTGAGAAGAAAGTAGTTCTTGAAAAACTGAGTATTAATCCTGAGAATTTCAGTGGTCTTAAGAAAGAGGCGATGGATTCTGATTACCGTATTTTAAGAGACACTGATAAAGGTTTCAGATATCTTGTTAAGAATAAGAAGAGTGGAAAGAGAACAGTTGAATGGAAGTCAGGGCGATCCCAGATTTCGGCTGTATTCGGAGGGTTTTATGATAGCTCTTTTGCTTTCCCTGTGCCTCTGGCAGGCATAAATTATCTGGATTTTGATTTTCAGGGGAAAGGAAGACAGGTGAATGTTCTCTTTGGAGGAGCACTGCTTTCAGCAATCTACAGTGACCCGTCTTTTCTTGGTACTAAAATTGATGTAGGAGGAAGTCTTTTTGCCATAGCTTTTCCTTCAAGGAACAGAATCTATAGAAATAGTAAAGAGATACAACATGAAACAGTAAAAGACTGGCCCCTGAGAGCTCATCTGAATTTTGGTTTTCCTCTTGGGCATAATATGAAATTCTCAACATTTCTTTTTGGTCATTATAATAAGTATTCAAAACATAAAGATACGGCGGATGATTATATAGTTCCCAAAAGCTCTTTAACATACGGAGCCCGTTGTCGTCTTAATTACTTCTTTAAAGGCTTTGATCTTTCTCTGTGGGGAGTCTGGGGGAGGCGAAGTCGCTGGAGTTACTGGGGGGAGCCTGGTAATAGCGAATATGATCCTGCTCAGAGAGATTTTTTCAGATGGAGATTATCTCTTTCAAAAGATTTCAATTTCTCAAATTTCAGACAGTTTAAATTGAAAGCGGTCTGGCTTGATGGTAAAGATCTGGACAGATTCAGTGCATACAGGTTTGGCTTTTTCAATGAGCTTAAAATGAGTGGATTTAATTCCGGTACAATAAGGGCTGAAAAAGCTTTCATGCTGAATTTATCATATGGATACAAGATAAGCAGAATGCTTGGAATTGAAGTTAAATACGACTCATTACTGTTGACAAACAAGTATGAAGGTCATAAAGACCGCTACTTCTCCGGTGTTGCTGTGGCAGGAACTACAGCTGTGCCTCTGTGGAATAATATGCTTCTGAGGTTTGAGGTGGGAATGCCTGTTGTGAGTCACGGTATAAAAGGGTTTGTTGTCTATTTTATGTTGCTGAAGATGTTCTGATTTAAATCTGATAAATAACACTATTATTGAAATATCTCTGTTCTTATTCAATATCATTAGATTAAGGATATTGTTGAGATGAGAATAATAAGATTAACATCATCTGTTTTAGTACTTATGTTGCTTACAGGATTCATATACTCTATTGAGAATCAGAATGATGATGAGTTACTGAAGATGTCAGTTGCAGACCTCATGAAAATAGAGGTAGTTACATCATCAAAAAAGATAGAATCAGAATTTGATGCTCCCGGTATTGTCACAGTTATAAGAGAAGAAGCCATCGACACTTATGGAGGCAATTCTCTGGGAGAACTTCTGGAGAGAGTAGCTGGTATATATATGACCGGATCACATATATACCCGGATAATAAAGCTTCTGTAAGAGGAGGTCTCGGTACAACTATTGATAATCAGGTTCTTATTCTTATTAATGGCAGGCCACTTAGAGAGAGTTTATTTGGAGGGCGAAACTTTTCTGTATACAGAAGTTTCCCGTTATCGGTTATACAACGGGTTGAGGTTGTAAGAGGGCCGGGATCGGTTCTGTATGGTACAAATGCCTATCTGGGAATTATTAATATAATAACTAAAAAGAGAAATCTGGAATCCTTTGGTATTAAAGGAGCTTTAAAACGCGGCTCCAATGATACTTCTATTGCTGATATGACAATGGGATTTTCCAAAGGGAAACTGAATGTAACAGGAGCTCTCAGGTACAAGAATAGTGACGGATGGGAGCTGGAAGCTGTAGATGAGAATGGAGTCAGTGGGAAAGAAAACCTGGATAACATGGATCTGGGGGCATTTATATCGATAGATTATGGAGACCTGAAAATAAACAGTGCATTTCTTAATAGCAGGCAGTACCATTTCGGCCCTGCACCTGACTGGAATGCCGGGATGCGGAATATAGACTTAACAAGCTTTCTGGGAGATATAGGCTATGATATAAGAGTCAGTAAATCCTGGGAGTGCAAGTTAAATCTTACATATAACAGTATGGTTCTTGAATTTTTAAATCCTATTGGAGATTATCGGGGTAAAACTCATGACGTGTTTGGAGAGATGGTGCACAATGTTAAAGTCTCAAAAAGCGTTGATATACTGGCAGGGGTTAGTGGATATTTTATGAGTGGTTCCGGTGCATCGATAACAGAAAGTGGAGAGAAAGTAGATGTCATAAGACCATATTCTGAAAACTGGCTCAGCTTCTTTATACAGGGAGACCTTAAAATTAATAAACATATTAAGTTAATTCTTGGAGGACAACTTAATAAAGCGGGAACCCAGAAAACCCGATTTCTGCCAAGAACGGGTCTTATATGGAGGTTGAATAAAAAGTTAGGGGTTAAAGCTCTCTACTCACATGCTTTCCGCTCACCTTTTGCAGGAGAGAGATATATAGCTGTGGGAGGTGCATTACTGGGGAATGAAGATCTGACTCCGGAAACTATATCCACAGTTGATTTGCAACTCTTCTATATAACAGAGAGAGCAAAGTTCAGTTTAACCTGGTTCAGATCCTGGCAGAATGATCTTATTAAAAGAGTTCCTATGGCTGGTTATAATAGTACTCTGACTTATGACAACAGTGGGGAACTGAATATGAAGGGAATAGAGTTTGAAGGTGAGGTGTTTGTTTCAGAAGCTATTGGAATAAGCTCTTCATTCAACTGGCAGAAGAACAGGCGGGATGGAGTGGATAACTACTCTACTATTCCGTCCTTCATGCTTAAGAGTGGTTTCACTTTTAAGCCGGTTAAGGGATTGAGAGCCGGTGTTTTTCATATTTTTTATTCAGAGCCTGAAGCAGCGTCAACACGTAATCCTTATGTGAAAGAGGTTAATCCTGCAGCAGGATCAGTTAACCTTCTGAGTTTAAACTGTGTCTTTGATATAGGAGACTATGTAAAAGCTCTCAAAGGAATTAGTTTTGGTATTTACGGCTATAACCTGCTGAATGAGGATGTCTGGTTTACTGAGTTTAACAGAAGCAGAATAAATACCCTGCCCCTTAAAGGAGGCAGGAGTATATATATGAGTTTCATGTTCCACCTGTAGAGGCGGAACACTTAAATTTTCTTATTTTATTTCTACTTCAATCCATTTGGATCTATCCGGTGCAGCAGGAGGAGTTACTTTTTTAACAGGTTCTTCCTTCAGTTTCTTAAGAAGAACTTCCACTGCTTTCTCAATAGATGGATCTTTGCCTTCTGCAATGAGGTGAGGTGTATCATAGACCTCTATATCAGGGTAGATTCCTATGCCTTCAACTGTCCATTTACCATCTCTGTCATAGATACCGAATGAAGGAACGTTCAGGCTGCCTCCGTCTACAAAAGGTGCATTATAAGAGATACCTATCAGCCCCCCCCAGGTTCTTGTGCCTATGATTGTTCCCAGGTTCTGCATTCTGAAGTAGTAAGGGAAACAGTCTCCACCTGATGACGCATAGTGATTGATAAGCATTGCTTTATGGCCGTCATGTGCAACTGAAGGAGTTTTCATACCATTTATACCCTGCCTTCTCCAGTAGGTTCTTGTTTTTCTTTCCAGTAACCTTGTGAGATCATCTGGAATAAAACCGCCGCCATTATAACGATCGTCGATTATGAGGGCTGGCTTCTTATGATATGCATACATACCTTTAAACAGCTCTCTGTGACCTTCATATGCAGTATTTGGCACATGAATATAACCAATCTTTCCGCCGGATAGTTTATCAACCAGTGCTCTTCTTGAGAGAACCCAGTCGTGATATCTGAGCCCCTGCTCACTTCTTACAGGCTTAACATAGTAGTCTCTTGTGATTTTTCCATTAGCATAAGCACTTACAGTGAGTTTCACTCTTCTGTCAGCTTTACCTTCCAGTAGCATGTATGGATTAATTGATGTGGTAAGCTTTACGCCATCAATAGCTATCAGGTAGTCTCCGGTTTTAACATTAACACCCTGCTCTTTAAGTGGAGATCTAAGTAACTTGTTCCAGTTTTCACCTTTATAGATCTTTGAGAATCTATATTTACCGGCTTTTGTATCTGGAGTAAGAACTGCACCAAGATATGCTGTATGTACCCGTTTAACTGTTTCAAAATCTCCCCAGTTAACATAGGTATGTCCGGCATTTGTTTCACCAATAACTTCTCCGAGAATATAGTCAAGATCGCTTCTGTGACCAATATGTGGAAGTAGTGCTGAATATCTTTTTTCCACCTCTTTCCAGTCGACGTTGTGAATGTTTCTTACATAGAACCAGTCACGGAATATTCTGAAAGCGTCTCTGTATATCTGATTCCACTCTTTTACAGGATCTATTCTCATTTCCATACCTGAAAGATCCAGTTCACCATCTCCTGCTTTTCCTTTAGTCAGAGTTGTGATTCCAAATTTTCTGCCTCTGTTAAATGAGTATATGAGTTTCTTCTCATTAGGAGAGATTGTGAAGCCTGAAGCTTTTTTAATAAGAACAGAAGCTTTCTGTTTTTTCAGACTGAACTTGTTGATTCCTTCATAGTTTGTGAACAAAAAACCGTCTTTAACCGGAACCATGTTATAGAAAGTTCCAGTAGTAGGGCTTATAGCTACAACTCTTTCAAAAATACCATCCAGATCAATTTTCAGCGCTGATGCTGTTTTTACTGAAGAGGCTTTTTTGCTTTTTTTCTTTTTTGCTGAGAGTTCAGAAATTTCGACTTTATTGATCTCTTTCTTAAAGATATCAGGTGAATCCTTTGTCAGATATACTGCAAAAATTTTGTTTGCATCTCTATAAAGATATTTACTCTCAAAAGCTGATGATTTCAGGTTAAAATCTCTCTGGGACTGGAAGAATATGTAGTGTCCGCAATCAGAAAATACCGGAGAGTAATCACTGAAGATATCACTTGTAACCTTTGATTTCTTACCTGTGCTGAGAGAATATACCCAGATCGCACTGTTTCCATTATCTGACAGTTTTGTGTAGGTAATCCAGTTTGAATCTTTTGAAAAAGAGTAAGTATTAAATCTGTTTATAGTACCCTTGTCGATATTCTTTATTTTCCCTGTTGTGATATCCAGTACTCTGAGATGATGTGACATATCTGCATATACAATCTTTGTGCTGTCAGGTGACCATACAGGGTGATTTATCCAGTGGGAAGAGTTTTTTGTAAGCTGAGTTACTTTACCGGTTTTATACTCTCTCAGATAGATTTCGTATTCTCCGGTTTTATCTGAATAGTAAGCAATGTATTTACCATTTGGAGACCATGCAGGAGAAACTTCTCTTGATGGTGAAGAGGTGAGGTTCTCTATTACTCCCTCTTCTGCAGGAACGGTAAAGATATCGCCTCTTGCACAGAACAGAGCTACATTACCATTAGGAGAGATATCAAAGGCACTGATATTTTTTCTTACATTTTTCAGATATGGCATTCTATGGGAATTGTCAAAATCTATATTTATAGTAAGTTTCTCAGTTTTACCTGATTCAGGGTTAAGCTTATAGATATGGCCACCATGCTCATAAACGAGGCTGCCATTTCTACCTGATAGCCATAAACCATCAAATACTGTGTGTTTTGTTACCTGTTCTATCTTTTTAGTCGTGGTGTTGTACTTATGAACATTGAGTTTCAGATCTCTGTCAGACATGAAGTAGATACTATCCTTATACCATACAGGAGTCTGGTCAGTACCTTTAAAGGTGGTAATTCTTTCAGATTTATTGTTTTTAAGATCGTAGATCCATACATCTGCAGCTCTTCCGCCTTTATACCTCTTCCAGTTACGAAACTCTCTGCTGATAGGTGTGTAGCAGAGCTTTGTTCCATCAGGTGACAGCGCTCCAAAACCCCCTTCAGGTATTGGAAGTTCTTCAGGGTATCCACCGTTGCGGTCTATCAGAAAATATTTACCTACTCTTTTACCGTGAGGTGTTCTGTTGCTTCTGAACAGGATCTTTTTACTGTCATGAGTCCAGTCAAGAACGATGTTGTTGTATCCGCCTCTTGGGAAAACCAGAACTACATCATCAAAATAGGTTAGCTGTTTAGGTGTCCCACCAGTTGCAGGCATTACATATACCTGTCTTGAGCCTGAATATTCTGCTGAAAATGCTATCCATTTACCATCTGGTGATAACTTTGGGAAAAGTTCCTGCCCTTTATGGGATGTAAGATGTTTTGCATCTCCGCCGTTAATTCCTGTAGACCAGATATCTCCGGCATAGGAAAAAACAATGAGCTTATTGTTTGTGTCCGGGAATCTTAACAGGCGTGAATCCTGCTTCCCGTATACTGACGCACTGAGTAAAACGATAAAACCCAGAATTGAAATAATCGTGTTTTTCAAAATGTACCCTCCATATTCGTGGAAAAAATTGTAAAAGATTATTATACGATGAAAAAAGTTTTTTAGTTGAACTGTTTTGATTTATAATATCCGGGATGAAGGATATGCTTAAAATAGAAAGATTGCTGGGTACCCGGGGATATAAACTCATTGCAGGAGTGGATGAAGCCGGGAGAGGCCCTCTGGCGGGGCCTGTAGTAGCCGCGGCGGTGATTTTAAAAGAGGGTGAAACTATTCCCGGTGTTGATGATTCCAAAAAACTGACACCTAAAAAAAGAGAGATTCTATTTTATGAAGTCAGAAAAAGAGCTCTGGCTTATGGGGTTGGTATTGTTTCCCATAAGAGAATTGATGAGATAAATATATTGAATGCAACATTTGAAGCAATGAATATTGCTGTAAGCAAGTTAAAGGTTGTACCGGATTATGTGCTTGTTGATGGAAGGGATACTCCTATTGAAGACAAACCACAGAGGGCAGTTATAAAAGGTGATTCTCTTTCTCTGTCAATTGCAGCAGCCTCAATTATTGCAAAGGTTGTAAGAGATAAGATGATGATGGTGTATGATAATTACTATCCCGAATATGGCTTTGCTTCAAATAAAGGTTATGCTTCAAAAATACACATGAAGGCTATTGAAGATCTGGGGAAATCGATGATACACAGGCAATCCTTTAAACTGAAAGTTCAGGAACCCAGACAGTTACCCCTCAATCTGGATTGGGGGAGTTAGTGATTCTCTGTTTTCGGGGTTTTCTGCTTCAGATATAATCTGTTCCAGAATCTCTCTCTGCATTACAGAATTTCCTTTATTAAAATGATCCTCAAGATTTTCTAAACCTGTTTCTGCCTGTTTTATTGCTTCAGGATAGTTCTCTGTTTTCAGGTAGTAGAGACTAAGAACCCTGTATTTTATAACCTGATCAAAATAGGAAGGAAGTTTTTCCGTTTCCTTAATAGTATTATGAAAATCGTCATCTATAATGCCGTGCAGGAGTTTAATAAATAGATCTTCATATATTAGTGTGTTGTGCATGAATACCGGAATACTGCTTTTCAGAAACTGGATATCCTCCATAATCTCTTTTGCTTCATGGTAATCTTTATTGTCAAGAGCGATCTCATAAAGTACCTGTTTTACGGAGTACTCTTCAAGAGCATCTTCAGTTGAAGCATTTTTAAGACCTTCCTGTAATTCTTCGTTAATTTCAGAAGGTCTGGTACCTGCAATTACGTAAGAAGAGAGAATGAAGAGAAGTGTACGCAACTCTGCAGCTTTGCCGCCTTTAAGAAAAACCAGTGCCTGTTTACCATCATTCATCATACCGTTAACAGATACTGGTATTGCGTTCTGTATGAATGCTATTAAAGAAAAGTGTCCCAGAAGAAAAATAAACAGGTTTAAATCCGGGGAAATATCTGTTCTGAAAAATATGAGAAGAGCTGTGCAGCAGCAG
>CBDDBX010000017.1:0-83043 GCA_965225955.1 Candidatus Aminicenantia bacterium | reverse complement strand
GGTTATGAAGTTTCACCGGACGGCAGGTTTGTATGCGTAGTTGCTAATCACGATAAAGAAGCAGCAAATTCAACAAACAGCGATCTCTTCCTTATTGAAGTTGCCAATCCTTCAAATATAAAAAACATTACTGCTCCAAACAAAGCATTTGACGGCTATCCTCAGTTTTCCCCGGATGGGAAATATATCGCTTACACTCACCATGTAACTCCAGGATATGAGTCTGACAGAAAGATGCTGGCAATCTACGATATTGCTGCGGGTAAATCAAGAACCCTTACAAAAGATATAGATAACTGGATTGGAGAAGTAGTATGGGCAAAGAATTCAAAATCTATCTACTTTACTGTTCAGGAAAAAGGTTACGTTCCTCTGTATAACCAGAATCTGAAAAACGGTAAAAGAGTTAAGATTCTGGGGGGACACAATATTTCACAGATTCAGATTCAGAAGAAAACCAACAAAATGTTCTTCACAAAATCCACTGTTGGAGAGCCAAGAGAGATATGGAGTTATATTCCAGGTAAGAAGAAAAGCCTGAAAAGAGTAACTTTTGTTAACAAAACTATCGAAGAAAAAATCGATATCAGACCTGCAGAATCTCACTGGGTTGAAGGAGCAAACGGCAAAAAGGTTCACGTTTTTGTTGTTAAACCACACAACTTTGATCCTGCAAAAAAATATCCACTTATTCTAAATGTTCACGGCGGTCCTCAGATGCAGTGGACAGACTCTTTCAGAGGTGACTGGCAGGTATATCCTGGTGCAGGATATATTGTAGCTTTCCCTAATCCTCATGGTTCCGCGGGTTACGGGCAGGACTTCACTGCTGCAATCTCAAAGGACTGGGATGGCAAATGTATGGAAGATATTATTAAAGTAACTGACTATCTTGGTGGCCTGGACTTTGTAGATAAAGATAGAATCGGTGCAATGGGCTGGTCATGGGGTGGATATGCCATGATGTGGCTTGAAGGTCATAATGATAATGGCAGATACAAAGCACTTGCAGCTATGATGGGAGTTTATGATCTGGATTCAATGTACGGCGCAACTGAAGAGCTCTGGTTCCCTGAATGGGATCTTGGAGGTACTTCATGGGGTAATAAAGAGTACTACCAGAAAGCTTCTCCATCGTCTTATGTTCCAAAGTTCAAAACTCCATGTCTTGTTATTACAGGAGAGCTGGATTACAGAGTTCCATACACTCAGAGTCTTCAGTTCTTCACACATCTTCAGAAGATGAAGGTTCCTTCAAGACTTATTGTATTCAAGTATGATGGTCACTGGCCAAGTAACACCAGATCAATGCCAATCTACTACAATGCACATCTTGAATGGTTCCATAAATATCTGGGTGGAGGAAAAGCTCCATATTCAACAGAAGATATGGTAAGAAATCAGGCATTCGATAAAAAAACAAAAAAGAAATAGCCTATATATCTGAGAAGAGGAGAATCTCCTCTTCTCTAATTATTAACTAAGTTTTTGTTACATTCCCGACAGTTCTGAATTGCATTCTCTATATTTGAAGCATCAATATTCTTACAGAACACCCCATCATTTACCCAGCAACTCCCGGATTCATGTCTGAATTTCATGAAATTTTTAATTGAACTGTCCAGTTTAGCTGGTTCAACAGGCTTGGAAACATATCCATTCATACCTGACTCAAAACACCTCATCCATGAACCTTCAAGTATATCTGCTGTCAAAGCGATTATGAAAACACGATCTGAAGAATTCTCTCTCTTTCTTATTATTTCCGTAGCTTCAAAACCGTCCATTTCGGGCATCTGACAATCCATAAGAATCATGTCGTAACTTCCATTCTCCCACATTTTAACAGCTTCTCTCCCATTAACAGCAGAATCGGGGCGATTATATCCGAGCTTTACCAGAACCTCTTCAGCTACAAGACGATTAACACTGTTATCCTCTGCAAGTAACAACTTTATATCTTTCTTTCTATTTAAAATATCTTCATCATCACTACTTCCAGCATCTACATTGCCTTTCTCAAATGCATTTTTTAAGTACTGCTTTTTTTGCGATATACAGGTAAACCAGAATTCAGAACCTTTTCCCGGTTCACTTCTGACTCCAATTTCTCCACCCATCAACTCTACAAGGGATCTGGATATTACCAACCCCAGTCCGGTTCCTCCAAATCGCCTTGTCGTTGATGAATCAGCCTGAGAGAACACTTCGAAAATTTTACCTATATTCTCTTCAGAAATACCTATACCAGTATCTTTAACACTAAAGAGAATCTCAAGTTCAGAATCAGTTTCCTTAAGCTGATCTATAGTCAGAGTAACTCTGCCTTCATCAGTAAACTTTACCGCATTGTTGCATAAATTGAGCAGAACCTGACTGATTCTTGTGGGATCACCATTTATTATTGTTCCGGGAGGCAGTTTTGATAACAGCAGAATTTCCAGGTTTTTGGTGTGAGCTACAGTTTTAACAAGCCCCATTACAGAATTTACCAGATCATCAAGAGAAAACTCTGTCTCTTCAAAATCCAGTTTTCCAGCCTCAATCTTCGAATAATCAAGAATATCATTGATTAGAGCCATCAGGAGACTACCTGATTCATTTATAATTTTCACATACTCCTTCTGCTTCTCATCAAGAGTTGTTTCTGCCAGAAACTGTCCCACCCCCAGAATTCCATTAAGTGGTGTCCTTATTTCATGTGACATATTTGCAAGAAACCGGGATTTAAACTCTGCAGACTCTTCGGCTCTGTCACGGGTTCTTTCCAGCTGAGTCATTATCTGTTCCTGCCTTTTTATGAAAAGGTAGAAGAGAACCAGTACAAGATTAACAAAAAACACCAGAGACCCCATAACAACTAATTTCCTGATTACTTCTGTTTCTTCCCAAAGCACTCTCTCTTTTATAAGAGATACAATATACTGCTCCAGCTCCAGAAGTTTGTCTATTCTTGCGGTTGCCTTTTTATACCATAACTCTGGTTCATAGTTAATGGCTCTGCTATCACCCCATGTAGCTACAAGCCGCCTGACCGTATTAACTGATTTATTTAGGGAAGATTCGGTAAATTTGCCGAACTCTCTCTTAATATTTTCTGTGGCAAGCCTTTCCAGATGCTTAAACTCCACTACCTGATTCATACTGTAAAGAACAAACGCCTTATAATCTTCAGCAGATATCCATTTCCTTGAAAAGCATGACATTAAAATGGCTCTTTCCCGCCCTGCACTCTCCTTACTGTTTACCAGATGTATATAGATCTGTATCTGACGGTTCAGCTCCCGACTCAAAACAACACTTTTGGTTTTTACTATCTCTTTTATCAGAATATTAATGATATCTGTATACTTTCTCATAACTTCCCTGTGGAAAATAGCTCTGTCAAGGATTTCCTTTCTGACTCCCTTAACTTGTCCCACTAAATTTTCCAGCCCGGTTTCAAAATACCCATTCCCGCTATAGCCGGAATTTCCAAGACGAATAAAAGCTTCATCAGTTTTTACCTGCTGATTACGTAACTCCCAGATAAACCGGGCACCTCCACCGCCAGTAAATCCGGCAGATAACCCCCGCTCTTTCTGTAATTCATGAATCAGATTTCCGGTATTCACATAAACATTTATTCTGTCTTCAAGAACCTTTACATTAAGGTAGTTTTTATAGTTCTCTTCAACATTAAGAATGGCATACACATATAAGTAAATTACAGAAAGAAGAGCAAATGAGTATAGAATTCTGGTAAAGAATCTATGCTTGAAAATAGCCTCAAGTACAATATTATTCAACACACAATACAGTATATTATTACATCACAGTTTTTACCTCTGCCGAAAAAAGACAACTTCATAATAGCAATTTGAATATACAGGTTTTTTCTGATAAATTAGATCGTAAAGGAAACAAATAATGGAAAACCTATCACTTATATATCTGGGAGCCGGACTAATCTCCGGTGGAGCTGTTGCATGGTTTATGGCTAAATCAAAGTACTATGCGGGAGTTTCCAAAGAAGATCTCAACAGAAACTATATTACAAAAGAACTTTTTATAAATTCAGAAGAGAAACTGGCTCAGAAAGAGGATCACATTCTTGAATTAACCAGAGATCTGTCTGCAATGGAAGAGAATCTTAAAAACAGTGAAGCTCTTCTTAAAAACCAGAAAGCAGAAACTGAACAGCTCAACTCAACTCTGAAGAAAGAGTTTGAAAACATCTCATTTAAAATAATGTCTGAACAGGGAAAAACTCTACTCTCCAGCAGCAGCGAAAATCTGAACAAACTACTAAACCCTTTAAGAGAAGATATCGATAAATTCAAGACAAAAATTGAAGATACCTATAAAGAAGAATCCCGTGATATAGTAACACTCAAGACTGAACTTAAGCATCTTACAGAACTGAATAACAGAGTCAGTGAAGAAGCCGGTAAACTTACTGCGGCCCTTAAAGGCGACTCTAAAGTGCAGGGTGACTGGGGGGAAGCACAACTTGAAGTGATTTTTGAGAATGCTGGCTTTCTCAAAGATGTTCACTACAAAGTTCAGGAGAGTTTCAGAGACGAAGAGGGTAAGATAAAACGTCCCGATTTCATAGTGAATCTTCCCGGGGAAAGAAATGTTGTAATAGATTCAAAGGTTTCACTAACAGCTTACGAGAAGTACTTTAATACAGAAGAACAGGAAGAGAAAGAGAAGTTCCTGAAAGAACATATAACCAGTATTGCCAACCACCTGAGAGAGTTGAACACCAAAGATTATCAGGACCTTCATCAGATTAATTCCCCGGACTATGTTCTTCTGTTCATGCCTGTTGAATCAGCTCTCAACGTAATCATGCATGAGAAACCGGATCTGATTAAAGCAGCTTTTAATAACAGGATCATAGTAGTTACTCCTATTACAGTAATGACCATCCTCAAAACCATATCTTATCTCTGGAAGCAGGAAAATCAGCAGAAAAACGCAGAAGAGATTGCTGCAAAAAGCGGAGCTCTGTACGATAAGTTTGCTACATTTATTGAATCTTTTGATAAGGTGGGAGAACACATAAATAAGGCTGGCGAAATATATGATAAAGCCAAAGGCCAGCTCTATACCGGAAGAGGAAATCTCATAAGAAGAGCTGAAGAGATCAGAGAACTGGGAGCCAAAACAAAGAAACAGTTGCCCCCTGCAGATGATGACAGAATTGAACCGGCAGCAGATAAGGGAGATACAGATGAATAAACCAGAAGGGTCACTTATAAGTTATTTTTCACGTAAAGCAATAGAAACCAGAGGAATCAACCTGGCTCAGGGTAAACCAGGCTTTGATCCTCCTGCTGAACTTACGGATATTCTCAGCAGACTTATAAAAGATAGTACTCTGCACCAGTATGCCCCGGGAAACGGAAGATTCGAACTACTATCCCTGCTTTCCGGAAAATATGGAATGGAAGAGAACAGACTTCTGGTTACACAGGGTGCTACTGAAGGTATTTTCCTGTCTTTCTACTATCTCTCTTCAATAATAAAAGAGCAATTTTCCATTCTATCTTTTAACCCTGTTTATGAGAGTTATTTCAAATTACCGGAAACTCCTGGTACACCTTTCATATCTTTTGATTTTAAAGATAATCTTGAGGTGGATTTTGAACTTCTGAAAGAGATCATAAAAATAGAGAAGGTAAAGATCATCTTCATATCTTCTCCCGGCAATCCTCTGGGGAAAATCTGGAATAAAGAAGAATTGGCAAAGATGGTTCAGATGGCAGAAGAGCTCGATTTCTATCTGGTATTTGATGCAGTCTACCAGGATCTGTGTTACACATCAGAATTCTATAATCCTCTGGAACTGAACAGTAACAGATTGTTCTATATAAATTCTTTCTCCAAAATGCTTAGTATTACAGGATGGAGAATTGGGTACATGATAACCTCTGAAGAGCATATGAGGAAAATAAGAGCAATTCATGACTATACAGGACTCAGTGCACCTTCACTTTTCCAGCAGGCAATTACTGAATACCTGCAGAACTATAATTACGGAGCTGATTATATAAGAGATGTAAAAGATAAATGCAGGGCAAACATGGAGATTCTTGGTGAAGTATTCAGGCAGAGAGGCTTCAGCCTGCCGTCTCAGGATGGCGGATACTTCATATGGGCGGGGCTCCCTGATAAGTTCAGTGACGGCTTTGAGTTTGCTTCTGAACTTGTTGAAAAGGCTGGGGTTGCAGTAGTTCCCGGGGAAAATTTCTCTGAAATCAGTAACAATTTCATAAGAGTTAATATAGCTCTGCCTGAAGAGAAAATACGGGAAGCAGGCAGAAGAATCTCAGAGTTTTTGAAATAAAACCCAAACAATGTAGGGGTCAGGCATGCCTGACCCATTACGTCCTTTCAACAAATAGCCTGGGCAAGGCATGCCTTGCCCCTACATCAGGACACATTACAAATTCTATCGATTAATCCCCGTTTATGAGGGTTTCTCTTACGAGTTCACCGGTAGTTCTGAAATCCACCTTTCCACTACCCATTCTTGGCAACTCTTCCAGTTCAACAAAATCTCTTGGTAGTGCTATATTTGGAAGCTCTTTTGCAGCTTTTTTCAATATTTTCTTACTATCCACTTTCCCGGAAACTGCAGCAATAATCCGTGCTCCTTTTATTGAATCTGGTACCTCAACAACGCAACACTCAACTTCCGGTGGTAGTAACTCAGCCAGAACAGCTTCCACTCTTACAAGAGAAACCATCTCGCCACCAATTTTTACAAATCTCTTCAATCTTCCTTTATGCCAGAGGAAACCATCTTCATCAAGCACCCCCATATCGCCGGTATCGTACCAGCCATCCTTAATTCTCAGAGAAGTTTCTTCAATATCGTCAAAATAGCCTTTCATAACAAGGTCCCCTTTAACAACGATCTTACCTTCACTTCCAGCTGGGAGAGCCTCTCCTGTATTTATATCTCTTATTTCAACCTTAACTCCCGGAAGAGGAAGCCCTATACTTCCCAATCTGTTATTATCTCTCAGATTAACAGAGATAACCGGACTTGTTTCTGTAGTTCCATAACCTTCAAGTACAAGAACATCGTGCTCTTCAGAATACTTGCGGGAAAGAGATTCCGGCATCTTATCTGCACCGGCAACTGCAAAACGCAGAGATTCAAAATCCCCGGCTTCAGCCTTTCTCATATAGCCTGAGAAGAAGCTGGGAGTTCCTATCATTATAGTAACCTTCTCCTCTTTTATGATTTCACATACTTTCCTGTATTCCACAGGGTTTGCATGGGTTACAACTCTGTAACCATTAAGAAGGGGAAGCCAGAAGTTGGTATTAAAACCAAATACGTGGAAAAACGGAAGAACTCCAAGAATTATCTCTTCATCCAGGAACCCAATATGCTCAATAGCACTGTTTACATTTGAGAGAATATTATTATGAGTAAGCTGAACTGCTTTAGGTTCTTTCTCACTACCACTGGTAAAGAGAATTACCGCATTATCATCAGAAGAACCTTTGCCATAACGCCTTGTCAGGATATTTACCGGCATAGATACTTTCAGTGCTGCAGTTAGTTTCTTCCTGAGATTTACTTCACTCATAACATCTTCGATAAACACCATACCCTTAGCAATATTACAGTTTATCTTTTTTATGAAAGCTCTTGATGTGATTACAGTTCTGAAACCGCATCTTTTCTGGGCAAATTTAGTATTACCGTGAGCTCCGGTTGAGTAGTTTATCATTACCGGAACTTTACCTGCCATTAATACAGCCAGAACAGAAATCATTGATCCTGCTGTATTTGGAAGCATTACTCCTATGAAACCATCTTTGTAATTTTTCTTTATATGTTTAGCAACAATAACTGAGCCGATAAGCAGCTGGGTAAAAGTAAGAGTTCGCCCTGTAGTCTTATCCACTACGGCTATTTTTTTTGGGTTTTTTCTTGCAACTTTAATAAATTCTTTGTGTAACGTCGTATCGTAATCCATTGAAATACTATACCAAAAACCGCTTGTAATGGCAATTACAGGATTTCTGCTACTCTCCGGTATAGTGATTTATATATGCAGAATAGAGTTTATAAACCGGAATGTTTTCTTCAGACAGATTCCTGAAACAGATATGGTATTTACTTACCTTATTAAATATTTCTTCAGCACTATCTTCAGAAGAAAAACCACGGAATTTATCTTTAAAGGCATTAAATTTAGTAATCTGAACAGGTATCTCCCTGAGTACCTTTTCCTTAGTAATCTTACCTTTCTCAGATACATTGAGAATAGCACAGGAAATAAGGTTAACCGGAAGAATCTTAACAAGTCCGGTACAGGCTGTTCGGGTAAGATCAGCAAGTTCTTTCCTGCCTTCCTTAATGTAATCTGCAACTTTTATTGGCTTACCAAAGCTTATATGTATATCCCCAAGGTTTTTGATCATACTGAAGGAATCATGTACTTTCAGTGTTCTGGGAGTTCCACTCTTATCAAAAACCATTTCCAGATCCTCCCGAACTCTTGAGTAGTCCACATTGGAAGGTACTACATAAACATTCTGGTTGCCTATCTGTTTTTCTGTTTCTATAAGAGCCTCAAATATTGTTGGATAAAACTGCCCATATCTTCCTTTTGAAGGAATACCTTTTCTGGTTCCTTCAGGGAAAATCATAATATCAGCATCTCTTGTCAGAATTTCCACAACATCTTTCTTAAGAGAACGTGCTGACTCTATCAGTTCACTTCTTGATCGCGCTCTTTTTATAAGGAAAGACCCACATCTCTGGGCCATTTTTTCAAAAAATGCACCTTTAATCAGATTATCGCCCATACCGGTTATAGGAATAGGAAAACCTTCTTCATTAAGAGCCACAAGGAGTCCTGTAGTTTCCCACAGGCTCTTATGTAATCCTGCAAAACATAAATGGGATTTTTCATCTCTCAGCTTAAGAAGTTCCGGATCTGATTCTACATGTGAATTTCCAAGGTGTCTGTAACCCCAGACTGCAAAGAACTTTGCAAGTTTGAACGCAATACTCTTTCTTTCGATTATCTCTTCATATGGCAAAACAACCATAATGCTCTCCATTAAAAAGGGTATTATAGCACCTCTATTTAAAGCAGTATAGTTATTTTGCCAGATATGAACAATATTATTTCATATTTATGGATTTACCAGAAAACACAACTGACTGGATATAACCTTAAATAAATACCGGTTCTAATTTTCAGTTACTCTTCCATCCAGAATATTAATTGTTCTTCCTGAATACTCTGCAACTTTTGCATCGTGAGTAACCATTACAATTGTTTTACCCTTTTCCGACAGATCTGCAAACATCTCCATAATCTCCACTCCACTCTTTGAATCCAGGTTACCTGTAGGTTCATCTGCAAGAATTACCGGCGGGTCCATTACCAGAGCTCTGGCAATAGCGATTCTCTGTTGCTGACCACCTGACATCTCTGTAGGTCTGTGTTCTTTCCACTCGTAGAGCCCTACTTTCTCCAGTAGCTCCTTAACTCTCTCTTTTCTGTATTTCTTACTTTTTCCGTTATAAAGCATAGGTAATTCAACATTTTCAAAAGCTGTTGCATAAGGAAGCAGATTAAACTTCTGAAAAACAAAGCCCAGTTTTCTGTTTCTTATAGCAGACAGCTGATCAAAGGTTAACCCTGCAACATCTTCTCCATCAAGAGTATATTCACCCTCAGTCAGAGTATCCAGGCATCCAAGGATATTCATCATTGTAGATTTGCCTGATCCTGAAGGCCCCATAATAGTTACAAATTCCCCTTCATTTATAGAAGCATCCACTCCTTTCAGAGCTTCAAAATTTATTTCTCCGGTTTTATAAACCTTTTTAACATTATTCAGTTTTATCATCTGCCACCTCTCTATTCGTATCTCAATGCATCAACAGGATTCTGTTTAGATGCTTTAAGTGCGGGAAAAATCCCTGAAATAAACACAAGTATTCCCATTGCTCCAATGAATGCCAGCAGTATATCCGGTGCAAAATCCGGTCTCAGAAGATAAGATTTAATACTGGTCATTTCGTATCCCATAGGAATAAGCTTTATTAATGAAACGATATTAAAGGCAAGTAAAACACCCCAAGAAGTTCCTTTAACAAATATCATGAGAGCTTCAAGCATAAACTGCATTACCACATGACTTCTTCTTGCTCCCAGAGCCATCTTGACGCCTATCTCATTAGTACGCTCTTTAACTGTAGCATACATGAGGTTCGTTACTCCTACTGCACCTATAAGAAGGGTTAAACCTCCTATTACAGCAAGGAATATCTCTATTCCCACAAATACCTTTTCTCTGGTTTCACCGTTATTAATAGTATTCCAGCAACCTACAGCATAATTGTCATCCGGATCAAAGCGATACTTTACCCCAAGAACCTCTCTTGCTTTTCTTTCAACCAGGCGGGAATACTCCTTACTCACCGGTTGAATATGTATCCGGTCAACAAAGTCCTGAGCATAAAGATTTGAAAATGTTGAGAAAGGAATATATGCCTGATCATATGAAAGACCCTGGTAATTACCCATCTGCAGTTTTTTCTTCATAATACCTATAACTGTAAAAGGCTGGTTCTGTATCTTTATAAGCTTGCCTACAGGATCTTCTCCCTTAAACATTTCGTTTGCCAGTTTCCAGCCAAGAAATACAACCCGCCTTGAACCACTGTTATCAAGATCGTTTATAAATCTCCCTCCCAGGTTGGCAATTGTTGATCTGAGAACTCCAAAAGCCGGCTCAACACCGTTTACTGTTCTATTGGTTTCCTTACCTTTATATTTGAGAGTCATTGTGGTGTAGTACTCTCCGGTAACCATTTTTATTTCAGGGATCTGCTTTCTAAGAAGCTCTATATCATCAGGATACAATCTTACGCGTCTTCCTTTAGGTAATCCCTGATATAATCTGGAAGTCTGGCCTCCGGTAAACATAATCAGATCAACACCAAGACCTGAAGCCCCGATTCTGAACTGGTTGGACAGACCTCTTCCAAAAGACATGAGAAGTAACAGGGAGAGAGCTCCCCATCCTATTGCAAAAGTGATCAGAGCTGTCTTCTTCTCACGCTTTTTAAATTCACTGGCATAGAGTTTCAACAAATTAATATTCACGTTCTAACTCCTCAAAGCTTCCACCGGGTCGGTTGAAGCAGCCCTTCTGGCAGGCATAATCCCCGAAATTGCTCCAATTACAAGGAGAATGGAGATTGTTATTATTCCGATTGAAGGATCAATTTTAGGTATTCCAACAAAATCTTTTATCTGATCTACCGGAATAACCGCAATCAGACCGGCTGCCATAGCAAATCCCACAGCACCACCAAATAGTATGATAACAAGGGATTCTATAAAAAACTCTGACAGAATGCGCCTTCTTTTTGCTCCGATAGCCAGTTTTACACCTATCTCTTTTATTCTCTCTTCAACAACTACAAGCATAATTGAAGCCACACCCACTCCTCCAACAAGAAGAGTGAAGCTGCCAATCATACCCAGAAATATATTGAAAGCAGTAAAGAAGCCTCCAAACTGCCGCTCAAACTCTGCAAAATCCCATACAAACATGGCATCTTTATCAGCAGGATCAAAACCGATTCTGTTTCCCAGAAACTCTCTGACTCTTTTTGTATAATAAACTGACTGCATCGGATCGTGAGGTTGTACTATAAAGTTACTTACATACTTGCTGCCATAGAGACTCATGAAGGTTGTATAAGGAATAAAGACTCCATACTTATCACGGCCACCGGAATAGGTACTGTCCTGCTCTTTTTCTATCATCACACCAACCACGAGAAAAGGCACACCTTCAACAGAGATCTGTTTACCAACAGGTTCTTCTTTACCAAACAGATCTGTCGCCACAGTATCTCCAAGAAGACATACTCTTCTTTTACTCTCTACATCTTTAATGTTGATAAATCTTCCTTTTGCAGGAATCGTATTCCTTACTATTTCAAATTCAGGATTGACACCTCTGATGGCGTTTCTGAGTTCAGACTTCTTATAACGGATTCTCATCCTTCTTATAAATTCAGGACATGCATATTTTATTCCCGGAATTCTTTTGGAAATCTGCAGAACCTCTTCAGGTGTTACTCTTACAGGACGCCCTTTTGTGAACCCTTTATAAGGCATAGTTGTTCTTCCGGGAAAACATATAACCATCCCCTGCCCGAGTCCTCTGAAGGTTTTCTGGTTGTTCTTTGCCACTCCGTCTCCAAAAGCCAGAAGCAGTACAACCGAGAAGGTCCCCCAGACAACACCGGAGATTGTAAGAACTGTACGAAGGGGCCTTCGCATCAGGTCTTTTGCCAGATTACCAAGAAAAGTAAACATTATTTTATCCTTTTATTTGATTTCCCTTGGAGGTCTTTCAACAATAAGAGCTCCCACTTTCACGCCTTTTTTGATTTCAATATTCATACTGTCTGACAGGCCTGTTTTGACTTCAATCTTTGACACAGTTCCATTACGGCTTATCTCTACATAAGCTTTATCTTTTTCAAACTTAACCAATCTCTCAGGAACAACCACAACATCTTTACTCTCTTTGATCTTTACATATGATGTAGCTGAATATCCGGCTCTCAGATTAACGCCACCCATATCTTTTATAATGACTTCGATATCAAACAGAGTAGCATTACCATCTTTCTTGGCTTTTGGTGAAATTCTCTGAAGCTCCCCTTTTATCTTAGCTTCCGGCAGAGCACCAATCTGAATATCGCAGTTCATTCCTACTCTGATTTTGCCGACATCTATCTCATCTACAGTACCTTTGAAAAGTATATGTCTCATATCAGCCATGCTGCAGAGCTCTGTTCCAGGCTGGAAATTTGTCAGAGGAACAACCGGGTCTCCTTCAAATACTGTCTGTGAAAGAACAACTCCACTGATAGGAGACTTGATTATTGAGTTTATCTGTCTGTTTGCAACTTTAATCCGGCCTTTTTCCATGAGCTGGAACTTCTCTTTTGCCATTTTGTATTTGAGAGTAGCTTCATCATATGTTGAGTTAACTTTATCCATTTCCGATTTTGGAATAAGATTGGCTTTGAAGAGTTCCAGCTTTCTGTCTCTGATTTTACCTTCTCTGTGCATTACCACTTCAGCCATCTCTACATTACGCTTCTTTTCAGCATACTCAAGAGGAGTTGGATTAGGTGATACTTTAAACAGAGGCTCCCCTTTTTCTATTTTGTCACCTACTTTGAAATAGATTTCAGTAATAATTCCTGAAATTGTTGATTTAACCCTGATTTCATTATCAGGTTCAATCGTTCCTACTGCCAGAGCCTTCTCAGCAATAGTTCCGATTGTTGCTTTTACAGTTTTCAACTCCGCCTTCTCAGAATCCTCTCCTCTCAGAAGAAAAAATGCTGAACCTGCAAAGAGCACAATCATAAAGCCCCAGATCAATATTTTTTTCATGTCTTCACCTCACTTTGTAGTCAATAACGGAACAACGCCACAGAATAGAAAAAGTTCCCGGTAGAGACTAAATTCTATTGCATTCATGAATTTTCTATGACATAACTGACGTATACATGAGAAAACATAAGGAGGAATAATGACGGACAATATAATTGATCTTGAAGAAATTCAGAAGAAGTTCAATCCAGGCGCCATCGGAAAAATTGTTGCAGCAATTATTATAATCGCAGGAATTCTCACAAGTTACTATGTAGTTAACCCTGAAGAAGAAGCAGTAGTGATCTTTCTGGGGAAATTTGACAGAATAGAAGGCCCTGGGCTTCACTTTAAACTACCATTTGGTCTGGAAAAAAACTACAATGTCCCAACACAGCGGATATTGACAGAAGAGTTTGGTTTCAGAACAGTAAGAGCGGGAGTAAGAACCCAGTATTCCAGCAGAAACTATTCAGGTGAATCAGTAATGCTGACAGGAGATCTTAATATTGTAGATGTTCGCTGGATCATACAGTACAAAATTGTAAATCCACAGAATTGGCTCTTTGAAGTTCATCACCAGAGGAAAAACATCAGAGACATCTCACAATCTGTAATTAATCAGCTTGTAGGTGACAGAACAATATTTGATGTTATTGGTAATGAGCGTATAAATATTGAAGAGAAGAGTCGTATAGCAATGAACGAATCTTTTAAAGAGTATAAACTGGGAATAGAGGTAACAACTGTAAAACTTCAGAACATTGTGCCTCCAAAAGGAGCCGTTCAGGATGCTTTCGAAGATGTAAACAAAGCTATTCAGGACAGAGAGAGACTTCGTAACGAAGGTCAGGAATCATACAACAAAGCTATTCCAAGAGCTCGTGGTGAAGCTCAGAAAATAATCCAGGAAGCAGAAGGTTATGCTACAGAAAAGATTAACAGAGCAAAAGGTGACATAGCCAGATTTGAAGCTGTTTATCAGGAATACCGCAAAAACCCTTCATTAACAAGAATGAGACTCTACTACGAAATGTTTGAAGAGGTATTTAAGAACAAAAAGAATACAGAACTTATTGATAAGAACCTGAAAAACTTCGTTCCCTTCAAATCTCTGAACAAAAGTGGAAGCGGAGCAAAAGGAGGTACTAAATGAAAAAAGGAATAGTAGCACTTATAGGCCTGATAATTATAGTTCTCTACTCTTCAATATTCATACTGCCGGAAGGAGCACAGGCTATTGTTAAAAGATTTGGTAAAATTGTAGATACCAAAACTGAAGCTGGCCTCAAATTTAAAGTTCCTTTTACAGATGAGGTAAAATTTCTCCCAAAGAAGGTCCTTTCATGGGACGGAGATGCTCAGAGAATACCTACAAAAGAGAATCAGTTTATCTGGGTAGACACTACTGCCAGATGGAGAATAGATAATCTCAAAAAGTTTGCTGAAGCTGTAAGAGGTAATATTAATGAAGCTCAGGCAAGACTTGATAATATTATTGAATCAAGTGTCCGTACTGTTATTACAAAGAACTATCTTAGAGAAGCAATAAGAAATTCCAACATCATTAACGAGATTAAGAGAGAAAATGTCTTTAAAAGTAATGACGGTTCTGATAATGATGAACTGATTACATCAAGTATAAAAAAGAATTACGACAAAATCGATGTGGGAAGAAATAAGATCTCTGACCTCATTCTTGATAAAGCCGGGGAATTAACCCCTCAGTTTGGTATAAAGCTTATAGATCTTAAGATAAGACAGATCAAATATTCTGACGATCTTACCAACAGTGTATATAACAGAATGATTAAAGAGAGAAACAAAATTGCTCAGGCCTTCAGATCTGATGGTGAAGGTGAAAGAGCCAAATGGCTTGGTAAAATGGAAAAAGAGCTGAGGATGATTAAATCCGAAGCTATCAGAAAAGCAAAAGAGGTTAAAGCTAAAGCTGATGCTTCAGCTCTTGAAATCAGAAATAAGGCATATAGCCAGAATCCTGAGTTCTCTGAATTCTGGATCGCCATAACCAAGTACCAGGAATTATTACCTGGAATGAACAAAACTGTTACAACAGATTTTGACTTCTTCAAGTACTTATATAAAAAGAAAAAATAAACTTTCCCGGGGCAGATCACTCTGCCCCGACACTTTACCCCACATTTTCAGATACTAATCATCGAAATCCAACTTTACACACCAAAGAACTCCATTTTTTTGAACCCACCCTTCATCAAACCGTCCACAAACCCCCTTAAAATGAACTTTTCAAGAAATTGAATTAATTGGCATCTGAATTGCACGTAGTATGGCGACGAAAGTCACAAATTCTATGGAGGTAGATTAATGAAGAAACTTTTGGTTTCCTTAATCGCGTTAACCCTGATGTTCTCCGGTGCTCTCATGGCACAGGAACAGGCAGGTGAATTCGTCGGTACTGTTCTTCTCGAAGATGGTTCAGCAGTTCCCGGCGTTACAATTACAGTTAAAGGTACTAACCTTGTTGGTACAAGAACATCAGTATCAGATGAAAACGGTAAATACCGTTTCCCTGCACTGCCAGGTGGTACATACACAATTACTTTTACTCTTGAAGGCTTCAAGCAGGTAGTAAGAAAGGGTGTTGTACTTTCAGTTGGTCAGACTCTGAAAATTGACGGAGTTATGCAGGCTGGTGCTATTCAGGAAGAAGTACTTGTAGAAGGCGCTTCTCCACTTGTAGACGTTAGAAAAAGTTCTATCGCTACAAACATGACAAAAGAAACTATCTCAAAGCTTCCTAAAGGAAGAAACTTCACTGGCGTTATTACAACTCAGGCTGGTGTTAACTATGAAGCTGGTGAAACTGCAAGTGGTATCTCATTTGACGGTGCTTCTGCTTCAGAAAACACATTCTTTGTAGATGGTATGAACACAACTACTGCTGAAAGCGGTACTTCAGGTCAGAGAGTTGACTACGATTCAGTTGAGGAAGTTCAGGTCAAATCTTCCGGTTATGCTGCTGAATACGGTGGTTCAATGGGTGGTGTTATTTCTGTTATTACTAAATCCGGTGGTAACGAATTCCACGGTGACTTAACAGTTTACTATGCTCCTATGGCTCTTAATGGCAACCCCAGAAAAGTTCTCATGCTCGATCCTAAAGATGTTCATAAAGCAATGTATGACACTGAGCAGAAGAAAGATTCAGGTTACTCACTGGAACCAGGTATCTCTGTTGGTGGTTACATAATCAAAGACAGACTGTGGTTCTTCACATCTTTCATTCCTGAATTTGCCAACTATGACAGAGAAGGTAGATTTAATGATGCTCCAGAGCATGATGGTGAAGTATTTAACCAGAAAACAAGAAGACTTAAAGGTTCTGCAAAAATTACTGCAGCTATCACAAACAACCTGAGATTAAGTCTTAGTGGTTCAGTTAACCATGTTAAGAGAGAAGGTTCTCTGCCATCACGTCTTGGTACAACTTCTTATTCTTCAACAACTAACTATGACAAATGGGCATATACATGGCCAGGAATTACACTTGCTGGTAGTTTAGACTATTCAATCGGCAACAATGCATTCCTTAACGTTTCTGGTGGTTACTACAGAACTAATGGTTTCTACTCAGGTAGTGAGCCTCCCCCAACAACAAGAATTCTTTTCCAGAACTCAAACAGCCATCTTGATATCCCTGACAATCTGAAAGAAGATGCATGGTATCAGAATATCTCATGGGATCAGCTGAATTCAAATATCAAAAATATCTCAAAAAGAATTTCACTGAAAGGTGACTTCACTTACTACTTCAACGCAGGTGGTGAGCACGTTGCGAAAGCAGGTCTTTCATGGTCACAGGTTAGCCTTGACAAACACTCAGGTGTTGCTGCTAACTACTGGAGATTCTACTGGAAGAATGGTGATCTTTATGATTCATACAACGTTCCTGGTGGAGACACAGTTCCTGTTGATTACGGTTATGTAAGATCATACATCTATGCTGAAAAAGGTAAGCTGGATACAAACAGATGGGCTTTCTATCTGCAGGACAGCTGGACTATTGGAAGCAAACTTACTTTAAACTATGGTATCAGATTTGAAAAAGAAGATATGCCTTCATTTGACAAAAGTCATCCTGAAGCTGCGTTCAAATTTGATTTCTTCGACAAAATTGCTCCAAGAATCGGTTTTGCTTACGACATCAATGGCGATGGCAAAAACAAACTCTTCGGTAGTTTTGGTCTCTATTATGACGTTATGAAACTTGCTATGGCTGTTGGTTCATTCGGTGGAGCTCAGTATTACACAGCATGGTATAACATTAAAGATCCTGATTGGACAAAATACCTGAACGAATCCAGTGTTATCTGGACTGGTTCTGATGCTCCAATTCTTGGTGGTGAACTGATGTCACTTCAGAACCACCGTCAGCCTTCATTCGATCTGGTTCAGCCAAACATGAAACCATATTCAAAAATGGAACTTTCACTTGGTTACCAGAGAATGCTGAAAGAAGATCTTTCATTAACAGTCAGATTCCTGCACAACAGAATCCTTAATGCTATTGAGGATATCGGTGTTAGAATCGGTGCTGACGAATTCTACTTTATTGGTAACCCAGGTTCAGACTGGATTAACGGTAAATATGCAGAGTCAGATTATATTCCTGATGGACGTAAATGCCCAGACCCAAAAAGAGAATACTATTCACTTCAGTTCACACTGGACAAAAAGTTCTCAAACAACTGGCTCGGTGGTGTTTCACTTACACTCAGCAGACTCTGGGGTAACTTCTCAGGTCTTGCAAGTACAGACGAAGCAGGTAGACAGGATCCTAACGTTGCACGTTACTTCGACGCCTGGTTTGCTCACTATGATTCACAGCTGAAAGAAGCTACAGGTCTCCTTCCTACAGACAGACCTCTTGACCTTAAAGTATACGGCGCTTATACATTTGACTTCGGTCTGACTATTGGTGTTAATGCTTATGGTAAAATGGGTACTCCTGTATCAAGATCTGTTTCAGTTAACCACCAGGATGGTTTCTATCCAGATGGAAGACACACAGACGGAAGAACTCCTTTCTTATGGCAGATCGACCTTTATGCAGAATATGCACTTCAGATCGGTGATAAGATGCATCTTAATCTCAATGTTAACGTAACTAACCTTACAAACAATGACATTGCAAGATCTAAGTACAACGTTCTTACAAACGAAGAAGTTAACCTGACTAACGAAGAAATCATGGCAGGATACGACATTAACCAGCTTATCGAAGCTAATGGTTATGCTAAAGATCCAAGATATCTCATGGAATCTTTCTTCCAGCCACCAATCTCAGTTAGATTCGGTGCTAAACTTAGCTTCTAATTTAAGTTAATTAAAACATTTAAACATACAACCCGGGGCTTCAACCCCGGGTTTTTTTTTATATAAAACCACACAAAGCCCTCCTTCGACAAGCTCAGGATTAAAAACAGACATACACAGGCTCCTGTATAATATTAGCTTCTATTTCTTCCAAAAAGTACATCATTAACCAGCAAAAGACGCAATGATGCGTCTCTACTACTGTTTGCCTATATTCAGCTCAATCTGTACTATCTTTTAAAGACAAACTAAACTTTGGTTGTGTAGGGGCCTGGCATGCCAGGCCCGATAGAGTTGACAGTAGATATCTGATATTTTATTATTTCCTTTGGTTTCACTATATGTAAATTAATTTTATTTAGAGGAATAATAAATGAAAACAAAATTAGCTCTTTTAATTTTACTGACACTGATCTTTGCAGGGTGTAAGTGTTCAGAAAAACAGGCGTGTCCAGCTGAAACAGTTAATCCCAACCTGATTAAAGTAGGGGTTTTTAACAAAAACGGAGATAATCCTCACTGTATTATTGATGCAGTTGAATCACTCAGAATTGATAAAGATATCGATGTAAGAGTTATTTCAGCAGCAGAGATAATGAGTGGCGCAGCTGATGACATTGATGTGTATCTCTTTCCAGGAGGAAGTGGAAGAGGCGAAACAGGTAACCTTGGCCTTCTGGGGCAGCAGAAAATCATTAAGAAAGTCAAAAAAGAGGGAAAAGGTATTGTTGGTATCTGCGCAGGTGCATATATACTGACAAATACACCAGATTATCCTTCTCTTGCTCTTAGTGGCGCAAAAGCGATCGATATAGAGCATGATCACAGAGGTCACGGCCTGGCTAAATTCTCACTTTCAGAAGAGGGGAAAAAGATTTTTCCTGAACTGGCAGATAAAGAAATAAATTTCTGTCTGTACTATGAAGGCCCAGTTATGGTTCCTGCAGATAACGATGAGCTAAAATATACAGAACTTGCAACTATGCTGAGTGATGTACACACAGTTGAAGGCACTCCTGCCAATATGACAAACAATAAACCCTTTATTACTATAACCAAAGCCGGCAAAGGTAAGGCAGTATCTGTTGTTGGACACCCCGAGTGCACTCAGGGTATGAGATGGATGATTCCAAGACTTGTGAGACTAACCCTTGGAAAAGAACTCATATCTTACGATCAGAATGTTGTAAGACCTGGTATATATAAAGAAGAGATTCTCTTTACAAAAGAATTGCTTAAAAAACAGAAAGAAGCACGTGAGAACCTGCTGGGCAGTAAAGAAGAGAAACTTAAGGCTATGAAAGATATTGTAAATATGAGAGCATGGTCTGCAAAAAAATGGATTCCACAGATGGTGAGAGATAATGATCCTGAAGTAAGATTGCTGGCTGCAGAACTTACAGTGGAACTTGAAAGGACTGATGCCTTAATGGATCTGAAAGCAGCAGTTAAAATTGAAAAAGATCCTGAACTTAAAAAGAAACTTGATAAGAATTACCAGCTTTTAAAAGCAATGGTAAAGAATAAGTAATATTTGAATTTAATAAAACGGACACAGCATGCTGTGTCCCTACACAAATGTAGGGGTGGATTCTATATCCACCCTTGTTAAGGTTTCCTGTAAGAGGGCAGAAATGGATTCTGCCCCTACGATTTCATTAAAAATCACCATACAATCTTAAAATAATATAGTCCCATCATATAGAATAGGGTTATTGAATCTTAGAAAGTCAGGGGCTCATTCAAGCCCCTGTTTATTAATTGTTAACTAATTTCTACTGTAAGCTTTTGATTACTTCTTTTACACCAGGTGCTTCAGGTGAATCAGGAGCTTTTTCAATGAACTTTTTAAGATACTCAACAGCAGTTTTAGTATCTCCGAGGTTCAGATAAGCATATCCAATCTTGGTATAGATTTCAGCCCATGATGGTTTAATTTTAGCAGCTAACTTATAGTATTTAATTGCTTCATTTGTCTTATTTTTGGAATAGAAAATTTCCGCAACATTATAAGCCATGATTTCATCTTTTGGGTTAAGATCAACAGATTTCTTGAAATACTCTGTAGCTTTTTCAGTCTCATTTTTATCAAGATGGAACTGACCGATTGTAGAGTAGATCTGTGCCTTTGTTTCTTTATCTTTGGCAGTATCTTTAAGTTTGCCAAGAATAGATTCAAACTCTTTCATTGCAGCAGCTTTATCGCCTTTCGCGTTATAGCATTTAGCAATATTAATCATCGCCTGAACTGTATCAGGGTGTTTTGCGAGGAAAGCTTTGTATTTAGCAATTGCTTCATCATACTTCTTCTCAGCAAAAAGCTTGTTTCCTTCTTCAAAGAACATTTTAGGAGTAACTTTTGGCTTCTTCAGCTTTACTTCCCTGTATGGATTTTTTGTAAGCTGAGTTACTCTGAAACCTGACTGATATATCTCAAAACCTTCAACTTTAGCAGTAAGAACCCAGGTACCTGTTCCCAGACCATTAAAGGTCCATTCGCCTTTTTTGTCAGTTTTAGTTGTATGTTTCAGGTTTGGATTTTTATCAAAGTGGAGAGTCATCTCCTTTCCAGCAAGCGCATTGCCTTTGTCATCCTTAAGACAACCGGTTATTCTACCTTTACCACGACCTTCCTGAGCCATCAGTGATGAGCTGATGAGTCCAGTTGCAAGGATAGCGATAAAAAGGAATTTAATCGTTTTACTAATTCGCATTTGTCCTCCAAAAAATAGTATTTAAAAGTTGTTTATTAATCCTTTATTTTAAAACGTATCTTCTTACGAATACCTTCACCTGACACATTACCTTTTACTACAACATCGACTTCGTATTTGTCTTTCTTTAGTTTTAAAGGAACCTTAATGATATATTGTTCATCAAGATTGTCAAGATCTCCGGCTTTGAGAGCAACATGGTATTTTTTAGACATAGTCTCTTTTTTACCAGCTCTGTTCTTAATTGTGATGCCAACATTTATATCTGCCTGATACCCCTCTTTACTCTTATCAAAAACAAAGTTCTTGTAAGGAATATTCATAGCCAGTACTGTAATCCCATTCTTCTGTTTAAACACTCGCAGTTTAAAATTAAAGGCATCACTTACTTTCATGCCTTCAGGTTTATATGACATCTGGGCTTTATTGATCTCTCCCATATATCTTGCACTTATAGGAGAAAGAACGTATGTTCCATTATCATAGCGATCATAAAAAATTATCGGGTACTCACCATAGAACCAGACCTCAGTAGGATACACATACTGATTATAGTCTGTTCTGTAACCTGTAGGGTAAATTCTCTTTGTTTCCGGTGGTCCCAGAAGGATATATACCCGGCCTCTATCTGAAAGCCACCCGTGTTTACCTTCATCTGCAAAGAGTTTATTTGCTTCAGCAATTCTAATGAAATACTGCTCTCTGAACTCATTTACATCCGTTTCAGGAGTAGGGTCTCTTATTTCCCAGAACTCCTTTCTGAACTGAGCTCTCTCTTCAGCTGTAGACAAAGAGATAAACTTCTTTTTCTCTTTGTTGGTTATTATAAACCTAACAGTTGAAATAAACTCCTGATCATCTTCAGGCAATGCCTTTAACATGCGGGACATGTTAGTTGCACATCCCGTAGTTCCAATAAGAATAGCTAAGAATAAAATAAGAGTACTACTTTTTCTGGAGACTCTTTTGAACATTCTTTTTCTCCTGGATCTTCTTCTGAACCTCTTTCAGAGTTTTTTTGATCTTATCCTGATCAGCCATAAGTTCAAGAGATTTTTTATAGGCAACTTCAGCCTCTTCAAACTCTTCAAGTTTGAGATAACTCTCACCAATAGCATTCAGTACATTAATATTTGTTCCATAATAGCCAAGATAGGCTTTAAAGAATCCAATTGCTTCATTATATTTACCTGAAGATTTCGCAGCTGCTCCCATTATCCCCCAGAACATCTTACGATTCTCTGTCTGCATAAATGGTCTGCCAACTTCAAGAACCTTATCATATTTTTTCTGTTTCATAAGTACTTTACAGTAATCTCCTGCAAAGATGTGATTGAGAGGATTACTGTTATAAGCAATTCTGAAATAC
Source organism: Candidatus Aminicenantia bacterium (assembly GCA_965225955.1). Classification (GTDB taxonomy): domain Bacteria; phylum Acidobacteriota; class Aminicenantia; order UBA2199; family UBA2199; genus CBDDBX01. The sequence goes on along the minus strand of CBDDBX010000017.1, from coordinate 60,160 downwards.
CTGAAGGCTTTATCAAGCTGATTTGTATTGAGGTACTGTTTTCCAAGAATATTCATATTAACAGGACTGTTCTTAGCAAGGGAAAGAGAAAGAGCCCATGGACGGGTAACAGTTTTTAATCTTGTTACATAGAACATGCTCTCTTCTTTAGCAACAAGGTTGTCTCCATTATATACCATGATCTTTGCCGAGTAGTAGTTCGGATCCAGTTCTGTAAGTTTGAAAGCTTCCTGTATATCAAGAAGGCTACTATATGAATCCAGTCTGACTTCTTTTTTCAGTACCGGTTTTGTAACGGCATAGTCATCTTTATATACTTCGTAAAGTACTGTCATTTTACCTTTATCAGCATCACTTATACCTGTCAGCTGATAACATATATTGAGAGTATCTGTTTTAGTAAAATTGTTCTTTGCTGCAGGATAGATCATCGACTGCCCCATATTAAAAGCTTTAAGCTGACGGGTAAGTGCCGGGTTCTTCTTTATCTTATAAGCAAAGATAAGATCGCTTATTTCAGGTCTGCGGTCTTCATGCACAACTATTTCACGCTCAACAGATGTAAACTCTTTTGATACAACATTTCTGATAAGTACATTAAACTTATACTTACCCGGAATTACCGGAATAATATCCTGGAAACTAAAAGATTTGCTTTTAATGTTTCCAAGCTGATCAGCTCTCAGTTCAACAGGTATAGATTTCTCAAAACTGTAGACTACCTTGTTTTTCTGATTAATGAGACTGCCATTAATATCCAGTTTCGCATAGAGTTTATCGTCATACTGCTCCATGGAAAGTTTGGATGGCTCCACAGCATAGTGCAGGTATTTTCTGCCATCAAGCCCTTTAAAACTTCTTACAACAGCACTATTTGAGATGTAGTTAACAGAATACTCCATATCGATGAAGTTCTTATACTTAACAAGTTTCTGAGCATAAGCATCGTTTATCTTCTTAACCGGTGCCATAGTGATCTTCTTCTTTAACAGTAGTTCACTGGCAATTGATGGTCTGAAGCTGAGATGCTCTTCCCCTTCAATAAGTGAAAGAGAAACTTTCGCAACATTTGGTTCTGCTTCTGTCAGCTGTTTAATAGCCTTGGAGTAGTCATTTGTATCTTCAAAATAGTTAACCAGCAGTTTAGCAGGGCCATGAACTACGGGACTATAGATCGCATAATCACCGGAGTTATCTTCTTTAAAGAAAACTACAGAGAATCCATTGGGGAGGCCATATTTGCTGAGCCCCTGATAGAACCAGATTATTACCGGATACATTTCTGTAGTATTCTCGTACCTCTCAATTGACTGAGGCTCCCCGAGGATTATGTAGATACGTCCCATATCTGTTCTCCAGCCTGGAGTAGGAGTACCTCTTCCCAGCATATCATTGGCATATTTCAGCCTTTTATAGTGCTCTATCTTATATTCATTTTCTTTTGTATTAAGATTCGGATCCCTGTTTTTCCAGAAGGCTTCAATAAACATATCCCTCTGCTGATCGTTCTCCATCGCATAGAACGCCTGCTTCTCGATTTTGGTTATAATGTAGCCGACTTCTTCGGTAATCCATTTTTTGTATTTGGGTTTTAATACGGGTTTTTTCTTCTTTTTGCAAGGTGCATCAAAGGAAAAAAAGAGCATGAAAATTAAAGAAAGTAGAATAACTTTTGAAAACTTGGTCATAATATAAATCCTCTCATCATAGGATTAAAATTTTACAGAAGTGACTATTTAAAGTCAAATGAATCAGTATAAGTTATTTGGTTTTTTGAATTTTGATTTTGGGAGAAATAAGAAGTGCCGGGAGGCGGAATTGAACCACCGACGCAGGGATTTTCAGTCCCTCGCTCTACCGACTGAGCTATCCCGGCTGATGGGTTTATAGTACCCTATTTTTGCCCCTCAGTCAAGAGGGGCAGAAATTTTTTAATATAAAATCTGTTAATTTACTATTTTGCTTTAGCTTCTTCAATAAGTTTATTTACAACTTCGCTGATCTGTTCAGGAGTTGGCTCTGTAGCCTCAGCGCCTTCTTCAGCAGTTTCCTGAGCTTTTTCCTTCAGCTGTCTCTTAACGATTCTTTCCATAAGCTGTTTTGCTCTCTGAGCATAAGCATCCTGAGAAAGAGCACATGAAGCAGCAAGAGCCTGAAGAGCCTTTGTTTCATCTTCTTCAACAGTCAGTTTACCAATATAGTATGCTTTCTTTGAATCTGGTTTAACAGACTGGGATTTCATGAATACTCCAGCTGCTTTAGCATCCATACCATCTTCCATGTACCATGCAGCAAGCTGGTCAAGGAAAACAAGCTTTGTTGTCTGGTTGTTTGCACAGAGTTCATCAAGAGTTTTGATTGCTGTATCAGCAGCATCAAAATCGTTATAGAGTTTCTTAACAAAGTAGAGTACATACTGAGCAGATCTGTTTGAGTAATCTTTTTTGAAAACGTCAATTGATTTCTGCAGAGCTACTTTTGCAGTATCTGCATCTTTTGCTGAAGCATTCAGAATTTCAATTTTGATTCTTTCAGCTCTTGCAACACTTGTTCTTGTAAAGTGTGGATTGTTGAAAGTTTTACCAAAAGCGATTACTTCACTAGCAATTTTGTCTGCTTTTTCCATATCTTTACCTGTAGAGAAATAGTACTGAGCAAGGCTGAGTTTGATATCAACTTTATCTGTTTCAGTAAGAACTTCTGAAGCCAGAGCCAGTTCTGAGTATTTTACAAGTACATCAAATTTCTTAACTTTTGCTGCTGTATTAATAATCTGGGTAAAAAGAGCAGGACTCTGATATTTCTTCTTTCTTCCGTATTTTTCATAATAAGCTTCAAGTTTCTGAAGTTTAACTGCAGGATCCGCTTCTGTGATTGCTGCGGCATACATTTTCTCTGGTTTACCTGCATAAAGTGAAATTGTTCCCGCAAAAAAAGCTGCGAGTAATAGTACCACGACTAATTTCTTCATTACTTCCTCCGTTGTTAATAAAGTACGACTATATATATAATGCGTTTTTTACTATATCAAGATTGAAAAACCATGTCAAATCCTGTTGTAAGGTTGATTTTAAAGATTTTTTAAAGCAAAATTTATCTATGAGTACAAACAATCTGTTATCTCAGGAAGAGATAAATAACCTCCTGCACATCGATACTTTTATAAGCGACGAACCTGAGAAACAATCTCTTGTTGATGAGATTCATCACGCGATTCTTGACTCCGGTAAACTCTCTATTATGGAGTGGAAAAAACTGAGAAAAAAGCTTAATGAAATTGAGATACTTATCCCACATATAGATCTTATAATAAAACTTAAAGAGAAGGGATAGTGAAATCAGACTTACAGCATCTGACTCTTTAAATTAAATGTGACTTCAAATTCCCGGATTGACCTGATCCCTGCGATATGATATCTCTGTTCAATGGATTTTAAAATTGTATCTTTTCTCATAACATACGCAATTGTTCTTTTCTCTATTTCTGTTCACGAAGCTGCACACGCATGGACAGCAAACAAGTTGGGAGATCCTACAGCCAAAATGATGGGCAGGGTGACTCTTAACCCGATTCCACATTTCAGTGTAGTTGGAATGGTTGTAATGCCTCTTCTGCTCTACCTTGCAGGCTTTATGCCTCTGGGTTATGCAAAACCTGTGCTTGTGGACTTAAGAAATGTAAAAAACCCCAAAAGGGATAATGCACTCATTGCAATAGCAGGCCCTGCTTCAAATATTCTCACTGCAATTATTTTTATAGCACTCTTTGCTGTGCTTAAACACAATATGTCAGGTTTTTCACAATTTCATCCCCTTGTTCAGATATTGATGAGCTTGATATTAATTAATATGATTCTCGCACTATTCAATCTGATTCCTATTCCTCCTCTTGATGGAAGCAGTGTAATGGAAGGTATTCTCACAGGTCCTCTTCTTAAAGCCTATCGGAATTTTGCAATGTGGACCAGAGCTTACTTCTTCTATATTATTGTAGGAATACTTCTACTTGACCGTTTCATGCACATAAATGTACTTAGCTACATCTTCTCCCCTGCATTTGATCTTATAAACTATATTCTGAACGCGGTGTAATAATGGAAGAAGCAGGTTACAAAGTACATATCAAAGAGTTTGACGGACCTCTCGACCTGCTTCTGCATCTTATAAGAAAAAACCGTATGGATATAAGAGATATTCAGTTATCAAAAATAACCTCAGAATATCTTGGTTATCTGGAAGAGAACAGAGGAATCAACCCTTCCCGGGAGGGAGATTTCCTTATGACCGCATCTATTCTTATATATATAAAATCCAGATCCCTCCTTCCACGCCCGGAATCTCTTGCAGATGAATCTGCAGAAGAGAGACTGGTGAACACTCTTATTGAGTACGATAAAGTCCAGAAAATCTCACAGATTCTGAAAAATATGGAAAAGAATGAACGTCTTCTTATGAGAAGAGAGGATGTGCCGGAAAACTTTGAGGAGAAGGAGTACGATCTTGAAGAGGTATCCTCTTTTCAGCTTGCTGAACTCTTCATCAATATGGTGCATAAGAAGAACAGAAAGCCTGGAGTAACAATAGATTCAAAAGCATATTCTATTGAAGACAAACAGATCGAAATTCTTGACTTACTGAAAACCAGCGATTATCTCGATTTCTCCGAATATATGAGTAATCTGGAAGATCTTGAGGATGTTCTTGTAAGTTTCTTCACTCTTCTTGAGCTGGTAAAACAGAAAACAATAGTAGCTGTTCAGAAAAAACGATTTGGTACAATCTCAGTATGGAGCAGGGAAAAACAGCAATGAGTACTACAGATACCCCTCAAACTAAAGAGCAGCAGATTGCATTTATAGAATCAGTTCTTTTTGTTTCAAGAGAACCGGTGAAAGCAGATACTCTGATACATTTTCTTAAACTGAAAAACATTAAAGCTCTGGAAAAGCTCCTGGATGAGATGGAAGATAAGCTGAAACTGGACGATCGGGGAATAATGATAAAAAGAACAGGTGGAGGATATGAGCTAACAACCAAACCTGAACTTCACGGGTGGCTGAAAGAGTATTTTACAATCAAGTCCCAATCCAGACTCACAATACCTTCCCTTGAAACTCTCGCAATAATCGCCTACAGACAGCCAGTTACAATAGCCGAAATTTCTGATATGAGAGGTGTTAACTCCACTGGCCCGGTAAAGAATCTTTTACAGAAGAAAATGATAAAAATAACAGGCAGAAAAGCTGTACCCGGCCGTCCCGCTCTATACTCAACTTCAAAAGAGTTTCTTGTCTATTTCGGCCTGAACAACCTGAAAGAGCTTCCATCCCTTGAAGAGCTTACAGAGATGTTTGAAGAGAAAGAACAACCCTCACTTTTTGGGTAGGCTGGTACTACGCCTCCAATACTTTGAAATTCTTATTATCAGGATACCTGAAACCCTAAGCCTTAAGGCTTATTGGATTTTTTAATACCACCCCGCCTGGAGTACCTCTCACCACTGAAGGAAGCAACGAAGTGAATGACTGAAAATATAGGTGAGATGGACAACGCGTCAGCGTTATCCTTATAAAGCTATCTTCCAATTGGTGTTTAAATAAGTTTACAAGGAAACACCTGAGTTCTTCGACAAAGCCCCATCTCCGCAATTAATCGTTGTTCGCAAGCTCACTGCTCATGCTGAGAAGGAGGGGATTTCTGTTTGTCTTTGTTCGTCTCTGCTATTTGTACTCCCCCCTTCACAATCACCACAGTTTTCTGCTAAACTTGTTTTGCTGGTAATATTGACATATAATCAGCCATTACTTATGGGAGAAACAAAATGCAGAAAAAGATAGCACTTACCGGAATTAAACCTACCGGTGTTCCACATCTTGGAAATTTCCTTGGAGCAATTAAACCTGCCCTTGAACTGGCTGAGACATATGAAGCCAGATACTTCATCGCAGATTATCATGCTCTCAATACAATAAGAGATCCTGAATTACTTAAACAATATACTAAAGAGGTAGCTGCAACCTGGCTTGCCTGCGGTCTTGATCCATCAAAAATGCTTATTTACAGGCAGTCTTTTGTTCCCCAGACCTTTGAGCTTACCACTATATTGATGGCTTTTGCAGCAAAAGGCCTGATGAACAGAGCCCATGCATATAAAGCAGCAGTTGCAGCTAATGAAGAGAAAGGAAAAGATCCTGACTTTGCAGTTAACATGGGGTTATATACTTATCCTGTACTTATGGCAGCAGACATTCTTCTGTTTGACACAGATGTAGTTCCTGTTGGCAAGGATCAGAAACAACATGTAGAGATGGCTGTAGATATTGCTCAGGTAATTAACCACAACTATAAATCAGAACTTCTGACTCTTCCTGAACCGGTTCTTCGTGAGAACATGCAGACTATAACAGGCACAGATGGCAGAAAGATGAGTAAGAGTTATAACAATACTATTCCTCTGTTCCTGCCTCCCAAAAAACTTCGTAAAGCAATTATGAAAATTGTTACAAATTCTCTTACAGTTGAAGAACCAAAAGATCCAGCCACATGTAATGTATTTGCACTCTACAAACTTTTCTCAACTGAAGAGGAGCAGAATGCTCTTGCTGAACGTTACAGAGCTGGCGGAATGGGCTGGGGTGATGCCAAACAGACTCTCTATGAGAAAATGGAAGAGCTTATTTCCCCAATGAGAGAGAAATATAACCACTATATGGAAAACTGGAGCGAAGCTGAGAAAATTCTTCTTGAAGGGGAAGAGAAAGCAAGGGATCTTGCTGAACAGAAGGTCCAGCTTCTGAGAAAAGCAGTAGGAATACAATAAAAAAGATTAAACAAAATGTAGGGGCACGATACCATAGCTCTGCCAGCCACAAGCCTGCGAGAGATTATCGTGCCCATTCTAGTTCATAACACAGACATACATGGACTGACACGGACCATCACAAACATACACAAAGTATAGCAGTGCAAATGTTTCTCATTCAGCATGCCTTATGATTAAAGAGCAGAAATCCCCTTCTTCTCAGCATGAGCAGTGAGCTTGCGAACAACGATTAATTGCGGAGATGGGGCTTTGTCGAAGAACTCAGGTGTTTCCTTGTAAACTTATTTAAACACCAATTGGAAGATAGCTTTATAAGGATAACGCTGACGCGTTGCCCATCTCACCTATATTTTCAGTCATTCACTTCGTTGCTTCCTTCAGTGGTGAGAGGTACTCCAGGCGGGGCCTGCCTTGGCGAAGTTTGAAGAATGAAAACGAAGACAGGTGGTCTTAGAAAGTCCACCACCATTTAAAAGCCTTCTTAATTAAACCCGGTTTGGTATATCTACAAAGTGGGTTTCTACTTCAAATTTTTCTTCAAGTATATTTTTAAGAAAGATAACTCCTGGTTTTTCTGAGTTGTAGTGCCCCAGATTAACAAAATTTGTCCCTGTTTCAAGGGATATCCCCGGAATCTGCTCCTTCATATCACCGCAAACAAATGTATCAGCACCAGCTTCAACGGCTCTCTCATAACTGCCTCCACTTCCACCGGAAATAATAACAAGCCTTTCCGGTACATCCGGGCCGTTTTTAATAACTGTAACACCACAGTTCCCTTCTATATTGAATGGGTTATTACTACTATCAATATCAAGGCCCTTCTGCCATTTGCTGATAAGTTGTTCCAGAGTATATTTTCTACTATTATTTACAAGAAATCCTTCATCAAAAGGTGAGACCGTTTCGCACCCTGCCATTCCTCCCAGTAGAGCATTATGCCCCGCTTTTTCATGAACATCCATAGGCAGATGCAGAGCAAATAGTGAGATATCCCTGTCAAGCATACGCTTTATTCTCTGTTTATATATCCCTCTTACAGACATGAAGTTCTTACCAAAAAAACCGTGATGAACAATTACAGCATCAGCCTCCATCTCTTCAGCTCTCTTTATGAACTCCTGATTAAAAGAGACTCCCAGTACAATCTTCTTTATTTCTTCTTTTCCCTCAATCTGCATACCGTTGAGACAGTAGTCTGAAATCTCACCTGTTCTGTAATAATCTGTAAGAAACCTTTCCAGTTTATCTCTTTTTATCATCTTCTCCCCTCCAGGATTTTCATAAATTCATCTTCACTTACAACTTCTACTCCAAGTTTCTCAGCCTTATCAAGTTTTGACCCGGCTTTCTCTCCTGCAAGCAGATGTGTCGTTTTCCCTGTAACAGAACCAGTAACCTTTCCACCCTCAGCAACCACTATTTCACCAGCTTTTGATCTGGGTTTGAAATTATCAAAGGAGCCGGTAATAACCCACACCTGATTTTCAAACAGATTGCCTTCAGGAAGGGTAATTTCCTCTTCCATAGAAAAGCCGGCTGTCTCTAGTCTGCTTATCAACTCCACATTTGCCCTGTTGCTGAAATGAGTTATAACAAGTTGTGCAATAGTTTCACCAATACCATCTATCTCTACCAGAGATTCTGCCTCTCCCTTTGCAGCAAGATCTGTCAGTTTCTTAAAACTGTTGTAGCCATTACTTATCAGATCCTTTACTGCTTTTGCTCCAATTCCTTCAAAACCCAGAGACACAAGGAGTTTTGAAAAAGGCTGTTTTCTACTCTTCTCTACTGATTCCACAATATTGCTTATTTTCTTCTCTTTAAACCCCTCTTCTCCAAGAAGCTTGCTATAGTCGAAGGTATATAAGTCAGCAATATCTCTTACAAATCCCTTATCGAAAAGAAAAGCCAGAGTTTTACCTCCAAGAGTATCTATATCCATCTGATTACGACCAACGAAAAAGGCCAGCCTCCGCCTCATTCTTTCGGGGCACTCTATATTTTTACAGAAATGGTGAGCTCCATCCTTCTCAAGTTCAGTTTCACAAAAAGGACACACTTTTTCAAATTCATAAAGCTCTGCATTTTCCTTTGCTTTCTCAATTACTTTCTCAACAGCAGGAATAATATCCCCTCTTTTTGAAATAGTTACAGTATCACCTCTTCCCAGCTCCAGGGTTTCAATATATTCCTGATTATGGAGAGTGGCTCTTGATACAACACTCCCTGCCAGATTAACCGGTTCAAGCATTGCTACCGGAGTTACTCTGCCATTCCTGCCTATCTGTATAACTACATCTTTAAGTACAGTAACTGCTTCAGGGGATTCAAATTTCATTGCTACTGCCCAGCGGGGATGATGAGAAGTGTATCCCAGATTATCTCTGATTTCATACTCGTTAACTTTTATTACAAGTCCATCAATTTCATATCCCAGATCATTCCGGCTTTTAATACTGTTCTCTACCCAGGATTCAACTTTAGTAAAATCCCCACGATACAATTGAGATTCAGTTGATGATTCAGAAAAATAGCCTGTAGAAGAACCAATAGCAAATCCAAGAGCTTTCAGATACTCAAGGTTTTCCACATGGGATCTTATATTATCTTTAAAAAAGCCTTCATATACACCAAGTTTCATTGGCACCGAAGCAACAACAGAAGACTTGACATTTCTGAGAGAGCCGGCAGCCAGATTTCTTGGATTTGAGTACTTATTGTCAAACCTGCTATTAAACTTCTCAAAGTCCTTCTTTTCAATATATATCTCACCTCTGACTGCAAACTCCCCTTTTTCACTTACCTTAAGGGGAACCTGTTTTATTGTTCTTACATTAGCAGTAACATCGTTACCAACAATACCATTTCCACGGGTAACAGCGGCCTGTAATGCTCCGTCTTTATAGTAAAGAACTATGGAAGCGCCATCCAGTTTTTCTTCAATAGTAAAACTTACACTGGTTTCACTGTTCTTGCGAACTTTCTCAATCCACTTCCACAAACTCTCTATATCATATACTTTGTCCAGAGATAGCACAGGCACTGTGTGTTTGTATTCAGGGAAACTGTTATCTATATCTGACCCTACTCTGCGGGTAGGAGAGTTGACATCTTCCAGCCCGGGATTCTGGTTCTCAAGGGTCTTCAGCTCATCAAAGAGCACATCAAACTCCCTGTCACTGATCTCAGGAGTAGCATCAACATAGTACAATCTCTCATGTCGTCTTATCTCTTCTATAAGAAACTCTATTCTTTCTTTAACATCCATTACCCAATTATAGACAAGAGATACTGAGGGTTCAACAAAATTTAATAAAACCATTTGACTAAATCACAATATCTTGATATATTTATTTTATGTTTAAGACAGTTGAACTTTTCAAGGCTATGGCTGACGAAACGAGACTCAGACTCATTAATATTCTTCTTACAAGCGAACTGAATGTTAATGAGATATTGAAAATAATGGATATGGGGCAGTCCAGAATCTCAAGACACTTAAAAATTCTTACAGATTCATCTCTGCTGAAGTGTAGAAAAGATGGACTCTGGAGTTTCTACTCAACCTCAGAAAGCGGAGAGGGCTTTGAATTTCTTGAGGCAGTAAGATACAGGTTTTCAAACGATCCTGTTTTTATTGAAGATTTAAGAAAGGCAGACGAAATTGTTGCTCAGAGATCCAGAGAATCTACAGAATTTTTTGACTCCATTGCCTCAAACTGGAGAAAACTTAAAACAGAAATTTTTGGAGACACAGATATTAACAAACTGGTTATTGAAGCAGTTAATAAGGCCTCCACTATAGTTGATCTTGGCTGCGGCACAGGAGATCTTCTACCTCTGCTAACCAGAAAAGCCGATCATGTTATAGGTGTAGACAGGTCCTCAGAAATGCTTAATGAAGCAGGAGAGACCTTCAAAAACCCCTCTGTTTCGCTTAGAATCGGTGAACTTGAACATCTGCCATTAAGAGATATGGAGGCAGATTCAGCAGTAATAAACATGACGATGCACCATCTTCCCGATCCTCTTCAGGTATTAATAGAGATTCAGAGAATTCTGAAACCCGACTCTCAACTGGTTATATCTGACCTCCTTTCACATAATCTGGAGATATTGAGACAGAAGTTTGGTGACCGCTGGCTGGGGTTCAACAGGGACCAGCTTGAAGCGATGCTTAACAAAGCTGGCTTTGTAATAAAAGATTTTAGAGAATTTGATTTGAAAAAGAACCTTAAGGGATTCATATTAAGCTGTAAAAGAGCATAAATTAAAGAACATATAAAGGAGAGATATTATGAACGCAATGGAACTCGACCTTTCTTTGAAGAATAAGATCGCTGATATCAGTCTTGCCGGTTGGGGTACTGAAGAGATGAAACTGGCTGAACTTGAGATGCCGGGTCTGATGTCTGTCAGAGAAAAATACTCAGCAGAAAAACCTCTGAAAGGTTACAAAATCACAGGTAGTCTTCACATGACTATTCAGACAGCAATGCTCATCGATACACTCGTAGAGCTTGGTGCAGATGTAAGATGGGCTTCATGCAACATCTTCTCAACTCAGGATCATGCTGCAGCGTATATCGCTGAAAAAGGCGAAGCAGCTGTTTTTGCATGGAAAGGGGAAACTCTTGAAGAGTACTGGTGGTGCCTTGAGCAGGCTCTTATCTGGCCCGATGGATCAGGTCCTGACATTATTGTAGACGATGGTGGAGATGCAACTCTATTCATTCACGAAGGTGTAAAGGCTGAAAAAGATTCATCAATTCTTGATAAGAAGTATGATGTTCAGGAATTCCAGATTCTGATGGACAGAATTAAACTTGGCCATAAAGAAGGTTCAACAAGATGGACTGATATTGCTGCTAAAATCCGTGGAGTTTCTGAAGAGACAACTACTGGTGTTCACAGACTTTATCAGCTGGCTGAAGCTGGTGAACTACTGTTCCCTGCAATTAATGTAAACGACTCAGTTACAAAGTCAAAATTTGACAACCTCTACGGCTGCCGTGAATCTCTGGTTGATGGAATCAAAAGAGCAACTGATGTAATGGTTGCCGGTAAAAAATGCGTTGTACTTGGATATGGAGATGTTGGTAAAGGTTGCGCTCAGTCACTAAGAGGATACGGTGCTCAGGTATATGTTACTGAAATCGATCCTATCTGCGCACTTCAGGCTGCAATGGAAGGCTTCATTGTAGTTAAAACTGAAGACATTGTTAAACATGCTGATCTCTTTGTTACAACCACAGGTAACTTCCACGTTATCACCGGTGAACACATGGAACAGATGAAAGATGGAGCTATCCTCTGCAATATCGGCCATTTCGACAGTGAAATTGAGATGAGCTATCTTGAGACTTCAGATGTATGCGTTAAAACAAACATCAAACCTCAGGTAGACAAATGGACACTGAAATCTGGAAACTCAATTATCGTTCTTGCTGAAGGAAGACTTGTTAATCTTGGTTGCGCTACAGGTCACCCAAGTTTTGTTATGAGTAACAGCTTCACAAACCAGACTCTTGCTCAGATCGAACTGGCAAAGAAAGATTATGAGCTGAAAGTTCACACTCTTCCAAAAGCACTTGATGAAGAAGTTGCAAGACTACATCTGGCAAAAATTGATGCCCGCCTTACTAAACTGACTAAGGAACAGGCAGATTATATTGGAGTTCCTGTTGAAGGTCCTTTCAAACCAGACCACTACAGATACTAATCTAATATTTTAATGATACATACTGAAGATCGGAATCCCCGGTCTTCAGTTTCTCAATATATTTACTGAAACGACGGCTCCACTTACGATGCCTTTTGAAAAAAATAAATCTGGAAGATAATCCAAGAACCCCCAGCATATCCCCTCTTTTTTTCCCCTCTTTACACCATACATTATTTGTCTGTCTTACTACCAGATCCCAGAAATTACTGGCCATAGTTCCGGTTAACTCGTTATCTTCATAACCTGTCAGAAGAGTATGCAGAAGGAGCAGATGAAACCTCAGAGGCGTCAACTTCCTGTCTTTCATAAACTTCCTGTAATTCCCGGAATTGATACTGTGCCTGACATCCCTGAACTTTTCTATAAGATCGTAATTGTCATCTCCAAAGCTCCTGAGCTGCTTAATAAGCACCTTATCTTTAGTAGCAAATTCAGATAACATTATAAAGGGAGTGTAGTAGTTACCTGAATTCAGTTTGCTCTCCACCCTTTTAACATATGCCAGCTTACGGTTGAGGTTCTTTTTAAAAAAATCTCTGGCCTTCTTCTCTGCTCTTACTCTTTCAGGAAAAAGAGATTTATCCCCAATTAACAATAAAGGCAGACAGAACAGAAGACATATTGACACCAGCCTCTTCATTATCTAACTATAGCTTACTATCTGTTTCAGTTCAATTGATATTAAAGAGTTGTCTTTCCTTCATACTCTTTGGTGAAACTCTTATCAACAGGCTCCCATAGTTCTATTTTATTACCTTCAGGATCAAGAATATGCACAAACTTACCATACTCATATGTTTCAATTGAATCAAGAACCTTCACTCCGCTTTCTTTAAGTTCCTCTACCAGAGCTTCTATATTTTCTACCCTGTAATTAATCATGAACTCTTTTTCCGACGGATTGAAGTAGTCTGTATTCTCAGGAAAAGGGCTCCATTGGAGATACCCTTTTACCGAAGGATCTGCACCGGTTCTGAATTCAAACATTGAACCATATTCATTGGTTGCAAGCCCAAGGTTTTTTCCATACCATTCCCGCATCTTCTCAGGATCTCTGCTTTTAAAAAATATGCCGCCTATACCTGTAACTTTTTTTCTGTTCATGAATAAGAGTATATACTGAGTAGACGGGACTGTCTCAAAACTGCATCTATTTTTTAACGCGAATCAACGCTAATTAAGTAATTTTGATACAGTCTCGGGCTTTGCGGACCAACTGACATAATGATACAGCAATCCGGCTCCTTAATGTTATATTAATTTTCTAATTTTTCTGTCAATTACCGGGATACTCACTTGAATGTCTGACAAACCTCAGAAGTGACACAGGTGCTATTGACCACACCTGTGTTTGTCCCTGAATGTCTCTGTCAGTCCGTGCCTGTCCCGGCGTAGATCATAGACAAAGCTGTTACTTCAGATTAAATTATCAGAAGAGCGAAGACAGGTGTTTACTTGAAGCTCTCACTTTTATGTTTTAGATAGTGGAGAATATTGAGAGATTCCAGAGGAGTAATATTGGATATATCTATCTCCTTAAGTTTCTCTCTTATATCATCCCATACCTTAAGCTCTTCATCATCAGGAAACAGCTTTTTCTGCTTTGCAGGCATCTTGTCTACATTACCTTTTATACGCTCTTTTACAAGCATATCAAGTTCCTTCTTTTCAAGGTTAAGAAGTACAGATTTTGCTCTATCGATTACCTGAGCCGGAACTCCTGCTATTTTTGCAACATGAATACCAAAACTCTGATCAGTAGCACCTTCAACAATCTTATGGAGGAAAACCACATTCTCCTGCCACTCTCTTACAGCAATATGGTAGTTTTTTACTCTGTCCAGGATCTCTGACAGTTCTGTTAATTCATGGTAATGAGTCGCAAAAAGAGTTTTGGGTTTCTCTTTAAGCGAGTGTAAATACTCAATCACTGACCAGGCAATTGACAGCCCGTCAAAGGTAGAGGTTCCTCTTCCTATTTCGTCCAGCAGAATAAGAGATCTTTTTGTTGCATTATTGAGAATTACTGCTGTTTCTATCATCTCAATAAGAAATGTGGATTTCCCTTCTATAAGAGAGTCAGAGGCTCCTATTCTTGTGAATATTCTGTCACAGATGCCTATAGTGGCTTTTCTTGCAGGAACAAAGTATCCTGCCTGTGCAAGAAGTACAATCAGGGCATTCTGTCGCAGATATGTAGATTTACCACCCATATTGGGCCCTGTTATCACCAGAATCTGATCTCCGTTTGAGTTGAGATTGGTATCGTTGGGTATGAACTCAGCTGAGGAACTCATCTCCACAACAGGATGCTTACCCTCCTGGATTTTTATCTCTGCCCCTTCATTTATACCTGGTCTTACATAATCTCTTCTGCCTGCCAGTTCACCGCCGGCACAGATAACATCAAGCAGAGCTATAGTGTCTGCATTGGTATTGAGAATAAGAGAATAGGCCTGGATTTTGTCAATGACTTCCTGATACAGTTTTCTCTCAATGACCTGAATCTGCTCTTCAGCTTTGAGTATTTTCTCTTCCAGTTCCTTTAATTCACCAGTTATAAATCTCTCACAGTTAACAAGAGTCTGCTTTCTTATATAGTGTTCAGGAACCAGTTTCATATGTGTTTTGGTAACCTCTATGAAGTAGCCAAACACTTTATTGAACTTTACCTTAAGACTGGAGATACCTGTTTTTTCTCTCTCTGATGCCTCCATAGCTGACACAATTCCCTTGGCATTGATACTTATATCTCTAAGCTCATCAAGTTCTTCATTGTAACCCCGTCGTATATAGTTACCATCACTCAGGTTATTTGAAGGATCATCAGCAATTGCAGTGGATATAAGGCTCACCACCTCTTTAAGAGGATTCAGCTCTTTTACTGAGTTAATTACTATTTGGGAGCGAAACCCACTTAGCTCCTCTTTAATAAGAGGAATTGTTGCCAGTGTATCTTTAAGAACCAGCAGATGAGTTGGAAGGGCAATATTTAAAGAGATTCTTGAATTGAGTTTAGCCAGATCACCGGCACTCTTCAACAAACGTCTTGTTTCAGTTCTTGATATAAGAGAATTAGTAAACTCCTCAACACCATCAAGTCTGTAATCAATTTGTATCTTATCAATCAAAGGGTAAGAGAGCCATCTTTTAAGTAGTCTCCTCCCCATTGGAGTTATAGTGTTATCAACTGCTTCAAAAAGGCTACCCTTTTTTGATCCGGTTCTGAGATTAGTAAGGATTTCCAGATTTTTAAAAGAGATGCTATCAACTATCATGGAGTTCTCTTCAGGAATAAACCTCAATGAAGAGATATTAGCCAGAGCTCCTTTTCTGACAGATTTCAGATACTTAATAAGTACCCCTGCAGCAATTACCGAAGAGTCATAACCATTTAGTCCGAGGCCTTCAACACTCTCGATTCTGAGTTGACCTTTAAGAACTTCACGGTTCTCCATGAAATTATAATCCATACAGGAATATTCATTAAAAAGAGGCACAGAGACTTCAGGTAATTCCCGGTATATCTCCTCCAGTTCCTTAAGTCCATTCTCTTCAGCAACAATTTCTTTAGGAGCTTTCCGGTAGATTTCATTAATAAATCCATCCCGGTTTTCTATATCGTAACATCTTACTTCAAACTCCCCTACAGCCAGATCTATGCTGGCAACAGCTCTATGCCTTTCATCAGAAAATACAGAAACTATGAAATTGTTCAGTTGCTGATCTCCCTGATCCAGCTCAAGGGCAGTAGCCGGAGTAAGAACTCTTGTAACATCTCTTTTAACTATTCCTTTAGCCTGAGCAGGATCCTCAACCTGTTCACAGATAGCCACTTTATAACCCTTTCTGAGAAGTTTCAGCGCATAATTATCTCTTGCATGGTGAGGTATTCCACACATTGGAATACTGTTTTCTTTATTTTTATCCCGGGAAGTAAGAACAACTTCCAGAACCGGAGCTGCAAGACGGGCATCATCAAAAAACATCTCATAAAAATCACCCATCCGGAAAAAGAGGATTGAGTCCGGGTAATCTTTTTTTATTTCAAAATATTGCCTGAGCATAGGCGTAAGCTTTTTATTCTCCATAAGCGAAATTATATCATATAGAGACAACATAACCATCTCTATATGTAACACTATGGAAATGGGAATAATTTTTTGATATACTTCCAGATATGAAGAAGAAGGAATGTGAAATAAAAATAGACTTCAACAGTGACCTGAAGTTTACCGAATTCTGTACTCTTATTTTCAACCACATCAAGCACGTGCTTCGTATAAACGATGATGACGCCTTTAAAGTTGAACTTTCACTAAGAGAAGTCATTAACAATGCTATTCTTCACGGCAACAAAATGGATCACTCAAAGAGAGTATCTGTATCCTTCAAGTGGAGTTCATCAAAGATCAGCATAACTGTTAAGGATGAAAATCGTGAAATGGTTGATTTCAGTAAAGTCGAACAGAAACTTCAGGACAACGATATTCTTTCAACAAATGGAAGAGGCATAATGATCATGCGCAGCTATATGGATAAAGTTGAGTTCACTCCTTCTGAAAAAGGCACAACTATATATCTGGAAAAAGCAATATGACAACCGTTCTTGCTCTGGATACGTCTTCCAAATCACCATCTCTGGCAGTAGTCAGAGACAATGAACTTATAACCCTTTATAACTTCATTTCAAAAAACGATCTTTCGTCCACTCTTATTCCGTCAATGGAGATGGTACTGGGCAATCTTGCTATGACTCTTGCAGATATTGATTTACTGGGAGTTACCACTGGCCCCGGAATATTCACAGGAATCAGAGTTGGCCTGGCAACTATAAAGGGCCTGATGTTTGACTGCAACAAGCCTGTGGTTCCACTCTATGCAACAACCCTTACTGCTCTGAAATGCTCTGAATTTGCTAATAATAAAACAATTGTCCCTCTTATAGATGCAAGAAGAGATGAGGTATATACTGCAACCCTGAACAATTCTTCTTTTAAATACCCTGAACCTGCCCCTGCTCTTCTGAATATTGCTGATATACCAGCACGTCTGGAAGATTGTGAAGATATATGCTTTACAGGTAGTGGAGCTGAAGTTCATGAGGAGTTTCTGCTTAAGAACTTTCCTGGATGCAGAATTGAAAAAATCACACCATGGCTTGCAGAAACTGCAGCAAAAACAGCAATGCAGCTTTATGCTGAAGGGCATTTTACGACAGATCCTGCCGGTATTGAGCCCTGCTATATAAGAAAGCCTGATGCAGAGACAAACTTCAGAAAAAACTCTTAATATCAGAAAAGCTGAACTCAAAGATATTGAATCTATTGTTACAATTGAAGAGAGTAATGCATCAAACCCCTGGCTTATGTCAACTTTCAATGCAGAACTGACAAATCATCTCAGCAACTTCTTTGTTGCAGAGTATGATGACTGTATCTGTGGATTCATTATTTTCTGGATTATAGGTACTGAAGCAGAACTTCACAATATCTCTGTTGCCCCTGAATTTAAAAGCCAGGGAATTGCTATCCGTCTTATGGAGCATATGGATTCCAGAGTAGAACCGGAGTGTGAAACTATTTTTCTGGAAGTAAGAGCTTCAAATGCTCCTGCAATAGCTCTATATAACAAACTGGGTTTTATAAATAACGGATCACGTAAAAATTACTATAGAAATCCTACAGAAGATGCTCTGCTGTTTTCACGCAATCTTTAGAGAAAAGATTCTACAGTAGATAAGAGTCCGGATCTTCTTTTATTCTGCCGTCAATTTTTGTTCTGAGCCCTTTCCAGAAATCAAGATCTTTAGTAAGAAAAGCATCTACAACATCAGGATCAAACTGAGTGCCTCTGTACTTTTTGAGCTCATCAACTACAGCTTCAAATGGTAATGCTTTACGATAAACACGATCTGAAGTCATAGCATCCATAGTATCAACAACAGCAAAGATTCTGGAACCAAGAGGAATATCTTCGCCTTTTATTCCGTTTGGATAACCGGAACCATCAAACTTCTCATGGTGGTGCAGTACAATCTGCCCGGGCTGGTCGAGAAATTTAATCTTATGAAGTATTTTATAACCAAGATATGCATGGGTTTTCATAATTGCCCACTCATCTCCAGTCAACTTATCTGGTTTTCTGAGAATTGCGTCGGGTATACCGATCTTACCTATATCGTGAAGCAGTGAACCATATTCAATATTCTTAAGTTCCTGCTCATCTGTAATTCCCATAAGCTCTGCAAGAATAAGCGAATACTGTACAACTCTGAGCGAATGCCCCTGTGTTTCCTCGTCTCTTGTATCAAGAGCAGTTACCAGAGCTCTCAAAGTGAATCTGTAAGTGTTATCCAGTTCTGAAAGAGCACTACTTAACTCTTTGGTTCTTTCCCGGACTTTTCGCTCAAGCTCTCTCTGATACTCTTTGTTTTCAAGTATCAGTTTTCTCTTCTCAATTGCTTTAGTAGCTATAAGAGCCACTTCTTTCAATTTAAATGGTTTGGAAACATAATCATATGCTCCCTTTGACATCGCGGAAATAGCAGATTCGATATCCTTGACAGCAGAGATCATTACAACAATAACGTCTTCGTCAATATCTTTTATCTCTTCAAGAAGCTCCAGACCGGATTTGCCTGGCATTCGAATATCTGACATAACCAGATCAATATCACCTTCATGCCTGAACTTCTCCATAGCATCAAAAGCATCTTCAGCAAGAACACACTGATAATCTTCCCCTTCCAGGAAATCTCCCAGTAGCTCTCTTATATCCAGTTCATCATCTGCAATTAAAATTTTCCCCTTCATTAACACTCCCTTCTAAGAACCTGAAAAGAAAAACAGGAGAGTGCCCACTCTCCTGTTATAAAACCTATATTAATTCTTTAAGTTTTTCAACTTTGTCAAGCTGTTCCCATGGGAAGCCGTTTCTTCCGAAATGACCATAAGCAGCTGTTTCAGCATAGATAGGTCTTTTCAACTGAAGATCTCCCAGGATATCTGCTGGTTTCAGTGGAAATACTTTGCGAACCATTTCAACGATTTTATCTTCTGATACCTTTCCGGTACCAAAAGTATTAACGTTAACTGACACTGGTTCAGCAACACCGATAGCATAAGCCAGCTGAACTTCGCATTTGTCAGCAAGTTCCGCAGCAATAATATTTTTTGCAATATATCTTGCTGCATATGCACCTGAACGGTCAACTTTTGATGGGTCTTTTCCTGAGAATGCTCCACCACCGTGTCTTCCCATACCACCATATGTGTCAACGATAATTTTTCTTCCTGTAAGACCAGCATCTGCGTGAGGTCCCCCAAGAACAAATTTACCTGTTGGGTTAACAAAGAATGTTGTATCTTCATTAATCCACTCACCGCATACAGGCTTAATTACTTTTTCAATAATATCTTTCTGCAGAGTTTCATGTACAGCATCTTCTTCATGCTGGTTTGAAATTACTACAGTGGTAACCTTTACAGGTTTACCATTATCATACTCTACAGTTACCTGAGATTTACCATCAGGACCAAGATAAGGAAGTGTTCCATTCTTTCTTACTTCTGCCAGACGCATTGCCAGTTTATGTGAAAGGCTTATTGGCAGAGGCATATAGTCTTCAGTCTCGTTGGTAGCATAACCGAACATCATCCCCTGGTCTCCGGCACCCTGCTCTTTAAAGGTACCTTCACCTTCAGTTACACCCTGGGAAATATCCTTGGACTGCTCTTCAATATGTACCATAACAGCACAAGTTTTCGCATCAATTCCATAGGAAGATTTTGTATATCCGATTTTAGTAAGAGTATCTCTGACAATAGTTGGAATGTTAACATAGCCATTTGTTGTCAGTTCTCCGGCAAGAACAACTACTCCGGTTTTAGTCAGGCATTCAACCGCAACTCTTGACTCAGGATCCTGGTCAAGGCATGCGTCCAGAACTGCATCAGAAATCTGATCGCAGACTTTATCAGGATGCCCTTCAGTAACAGATTCAGAAGTAAACAGATATTTACCTTTTATCATTATATCCTCCGTTTATTCAGTAGATAAAATATTTTATCAGAGGGGTTTTGCAGTGTCAAACAAACCGTTTCAATATTTAATACAAGCTTATCAGGCTTTACCGGCACTGCCAAGTACCCTTTCATTCTTATAAATATAGAGCTCCTTCAGAGCATCTCTTGCAGGTCCCAGATATTTGCGGGGATCAAATTCTGCTGGTTTTTCTGAGAACACTTTACGTACAGCAGCTGTCATTGCAAGTCTTCCATCTGAGTCGATATTAACTTTACATACAGCTGACCCAGTTGCTCTTCTGAGCTGTTCTTCAGGGATGCCAATCGTGTCTTTAAGAGCTCCACCATTTTCATTAATGATCTTCACCTTATCCACAGGTACAGATGAAGAACCATGCAATACTATAGGGAATCCGGGAATCCTTTTTTCAATTTCCTCAAGAATATCAAATTTCAGTGGAGGAGGAACAAGTATACCATTCTCATTTCTTGTACACTGTTCTGGTTTGAATTTATTAGCACCATGGGAGGTTCCGATTGAAATTGCCAGAGAGTCAACTCCGGTATTCTTCACAAAAGTCTCTACCTCTTCAGGTCTTGTATAAGTTGAATGTTCTGCTGAGACATCGTCTTCCACACCAGCCAGAACTCCCAGTTCGCCTTCTACTGTTACATCGTATTTATGCGCATACTCAACAACAGATCTGGTTAACTCCATGTTTTTCTCAAAAGAGTGGTGTGAACCATCTATCATAACTGACGAAAAACCTGAATCAATGCAGTTTTTGCATAATTCCAGAGTATCCCCATGATCAAGATGCAGAACTATCGGAATATTCTTACCCAGTTCTTTAGCATACTCAACGGCACCCTGAGCCATATATCTCAGCAGGGTCTTATTTGCATATTTCCTTGCGCCTGCAGACACCTGAAGAATTACCGGTGAACTGCTTTCCACACAGGCAGCAATTATTGCCTGAAGCTGCTCCATGTTATTAAAGTTATAAGCAGGAACAGCATAACCACCTTCCATCGCTTTTTTAAAAAGTTCTCTTGAATTAACCAGCCCGAGATCTTTATAACTAACGGACATTATTCCCTCCTTAAGGTTCTCTCACAAATTCATTGCATTTAAGTCTTAAAATCCTATTTTAAAAATGGATTTGACTTCTTTTCAACGCCAATACTTGTAGCCGGGCCATGACCTGGCAGAACAGTAATATTATCGTCGATTTTCTTTATTTTTTCCAGAGATTTCATAATAATATTGCTACTTCCTCCCGGGAGGTCAGTTCTTCCGATACTGCCCATAAAAAGGGTATCCCCGGAAAAAAGGAGATTTCCTGCTTTAAAACAGACAGACCCTGGTGAATGACCGGGAGTATGGATTACTTCTATTTTAAAATCCCCTTCTTCAATTACATATTCATCTGCTAAAAATGTATCAGGTGAATCCGGCAGAGAGATCTCCAGCATTTCAGCAAGTTCATGGTTCATCGGGGAGTTCAGCAAATCAAGATCGTCTTCATGCATCATCAGCAGAAGATTGAGTTCCTTTCTTAAAGTTTCAACAGCTCCGCAGTGATCGATGTGGCCGTGAGTAAGTAGAATTCCCTTAGGATTAAGCTTCTCTTTTTTTACTGCATCAATTATTACCTGGGCTTCTGCACCGGGATCAATAATGAAACAGTCTCTGTTTGATTGGTTGTAACAGAGATAGCAGTTTGCCTGAAGAGATCCTACAGGCAGAGTAAGATAACCAATTTTTACACCCATTATAATTAAACCTCTATTAATGATTTACCAGTCATCTCTACTGGCTGTTCTATTCCAAGCAGCTGTAACATTGTTGGAGCTATATCACAAAGACTGCCATTACTTCTTAATTTTAAATCTCCGACTCCAGCGATAGTTATCGGCACTGGACCTACAGTATGTGCTGTCATTGGAGAACCATCTTCCAGCTGTGTCTGATCCGCATTACCGTGATCTGCAGTCATTATTACTGCACCGCCTTTTTTCAGAAAAGCCTCAGTAACATCTTTCACACAGGTATCTACAGTTTCCACTGCTTCCACAATCTTCTCATATATTCCGGTATGCCCTACCATGTCGCAGTTTGCAAAATTACATATAACCACATCGTATTTGTCAGATTCGATAGCTTCCACCAGTTTATCTCTTACTTCAAAGGCACTCATTTCAGGCTTCAGATCATATGTTGCCACTTTAGGACTGTCCACCAGAATTCTGTCTTCCCCTTCAAAAGGATCATTTCTTAATGCATTGAAGAAGAAAGTAACATGAGCATATTTCTCTGTTTCTGCACATCTGAGCTGTTTCAGACCTTTTTTTGCAAGATACTCACCAAGAATATTTTCATATGACAGCTCAGGAAATGCCTCTTCAAAGTTTCCATTATCATAGTAGTGAGTCATAGCTACGAAGTGTAGTTTTTTATCTTCTACAGCAAACTCAGAGAAATCTTTTTCAACCATTGCCTGAGTTAACTGACGGGTTCTGTCAAAACGGAAATTAAAAAAGATTACAACATCCTCTTCATTCATACCTTTATAATCAAAAACCACAGGTTTAATAAACTCATCAGTTTCTCCTGCTTCATAGGAGTTCTTCAGAGCTTCACGCCAGTTGTTCTCTTTTCTTCCTTCTCCATTAACCAGAGCTTTATATGCCAGTTCTGTTCTGTCCCAGCGTTTATCCCTGTCCATGGCGAAATATCTTCCTATCATTACACCGGGTTTACCGGTTCCGATTTCATTCATCCCTTTTTTAAGGAAGTCCATATGCTTTTCTGCTGAAGATGGCGGAGTATCACGTCCATCAGTTATTGCATGGACATATACATCCTCAAGACCTTTAGCTTTGCACATACGCAGTATTTCATGACAATGTCTTGTTACTGAATGAACACCCTCTTCCTGAATCAGTCCGATAAGATGCAGAGTTTTCTTTCTTTCTATTGCAGTATCTATAGCTTTTACTATAGCTTCATTCTTTCTGAAATCACCGGTTTCGATATCTTTATCTATTCTTGTAAGGCTCTGATAGATTACACGGCCGGCTCCGATATTAAGATGCCCGACTTCACTGTTTCCCTGATAACCTTCAGGAAGACCTACAGCAAGTCCTGAAGTTTCGACTTTCACAGTTGGATATTCTGCTTCATACTTATCTGCATGGGGAGTTTTTGCAGAGAAAATAGCATTACTTTTCTCATTTTTCCCCATTCCCCAACCATCTCTTATAATCAGACACACTTTCTGTTTTATATTTTCACTCATCTTATTTCACCTCTCAGAGAATAGAATAATGATACTTAAAATTACCAAAATATCAAAAAAACCTTTAATGTGGAGACTCAAAATGACCTGCGGTAGTCATAACTGCACTCTCTTCTGATGCAACTGACTCAGGTATATGTACACCAAAATCTGCAAGAGAAGTATACATAAGACCTCTTATCTCATCTCTCTGCTCTGATGAAGCCAGTTCAAGTACTGCATTAAAGAAAGCTTCAAGAGCATCTTCAGGTTTAACTTTAATATCTGTAATCTGCCCTTTAATAATATCCATATAGGTAGTAAAATTACCCGGCATCAGAAGCATATTACTGATCTCCTTAAAGAAGTCCGGTCGACTCTGACGAACAACATCCAGAAAACTATTGATTCCCATTATTGAGAGTTCTTTATTTTCATCATCTTCCATCAGCTCCATACCAACCTTAAGATCCAGCATTCTGTTGAGGAAACTGTTAACAAGTTCTCCCTTTATAATATCTCCGTGCTGAGGAGCAATTATTTCAGGAAGTTTTTCCATTTTCCCTACTCTCAGAATTGTTTTTTCTATAGCCTTGCTACTAGGCATATAGATCTGATGGAACATGGAAATACCTTTCCATGAAGTTTCATCTGCATAGAAACCTTCTGTTTCCCTGCTGTTTACTCCTCCCATGAAATCTCCGGTAAAGAGAATATCGCTCTCATAGTCATAGCACATCATAGCTCCCTTGAAGTGGGTAAAATATGCAGGAACAAACCGCAGACGATGCCCTGTTTCCTTGAGTTTAACTACATCTGAGTTGAAATTCTCCACTCCCAGAAAACGGTTTGCCGGCAGACCATACATTCTGATAAGTCTCCAGGTATCTACAGATGAGAGAATAAGAGAACGGGGAGCGCTGTTCATAAGCATTCCTACATTTGATGTAACATCCGGGTCCTGATGACTGAGGAAAATGTAGTCGAGATTCTTAACACCACCAATCAACTCCTCAAGAATCGGGAGAAGGTAGCCAAGATCCAGTCTTGTACCGGGATCAAAGATCATACTTTTGGTAATCCCGTTACCTTTCATTAATTTAAGAAAAATGTTTCTGTGAAACTCTTTCTCTTCGCTTTTTATGAGATAAAAATTTTTTCCGATTTCATAATATTTTGACATGATTACTTCCTGAAAAGTCATTATACAGCCATTAAAATCAGAGTCAACCAACTTAACAACAAATAAACAGTCAGGAAGCAGCTTCAGAGCAAAACACTGTTAAGGAACCACCAATCAACACCAATAGACACAAAGCAGAAAAAAACGTACATACCTTCAGCAGATCCTCAGAGGCAGGCAATTTAAATAAGAACTGAACGCAAATGCACGCCAATACATACGAATATAATAGATACAAATTTCCAGATGAATCCATTTACCGGAATGACATATCAAACGGGAGCATACTCCGTTATGGTAAAACCATAACTTCGATACTCCCCTACAAATCGCATCTCTCTATCAATTCAGATTGAACCAATACGGTTACCCAACATACCTTCAGCAGATACACCTTCTAATCTAAACGGCACTACTGGTTGAAAGATTTTCAGATAATATGTAAAGTGGGATTATGAAAAGAATAATCCTGATGTTACTAATAAGCTTATTAACCCTATCATCTTATGGAGAAGAGAAGATGAAGATGGAAACCGGTTTAACAATAAGAAAGGCTGCAATTATCAATGCCACACCCGATAAGGTATGGAATGCACTTACTACAACAGAAGGAGCGAAAACTTTTTTTGCACCTGAAACAGAAATTGAACTTGCAGTTGGCGGGAAATATGAGCTCTACTTTGCTCCCCAAGAGCCGGTGGGAAGCAGAGGCAGTGAAGGCTGCAAAATTCTTTCATATCTGCCGGAGGAGATGTTGTCGTTTAGCTGGAATAATCCTCCTCATCTGAAGACTATCAGGAACAGTCATACATGGGTGGTTATTACTCTGAAGCCTGTTAAAAATAAAACTGAAGTTATACTAACTCATGTAGGCTGGGGCATGGGGGAAGAGTGGATGAAAGCATTCCAGTACTTCAACAAAGCATGGGAAACTGTTCTGGGAAGACTACAATATAGATTTGATAAAGGGGTTGTAGATTGGAACAAGCCGCCTAAATTCGGATGATTACTCACTGCTAACATTTAATTAGGAGACAGCTGCGTTCCTCGCTGTGCCCATCTCGCCTATATTTTCACTCCTCCGCTACGCTCCCTCATTCAGTGGCGAGAGGAATAATCCTCCTCATCTGAAGACTATCAGAAACAGTCATACCTGGGTCGTTATTAATCTGAAACCTGTTAAAGATAAAACTGAAGTTATACTAACTCATGTAGGCTGGGGTATGGGAAGGAAAAGGAGAACGCTGACGCGCCACCCATCTCACCTATATTTTCAGTCATACGCTTCGCTACTTCCTTCAGTGGTGAGAGGATGAAAGCATTCCAGTACTTCAACAAAGCATGGGAAACTGTTCTGGGAAGACTACAATATAGATTTGATAAAGAACCCATTAACTGGAAAGCTCCACCTGTATTTAAATAGTTGCACCTCATCGAGTGAAGAATCAAATACAACTGCAGCAAATACGACAATCTTAATCTGTGATAAAATTGTTTTATGAGTAGCTTTGACAATGTGCTGGATCAGTTCCGTTACTATATACTTTTTGAGAGCGGTCTTGCAGAAAACACCTGGATATCTTATCTTCAGGAGATCCGGAAACTCCATGAATTCACAGAAAAGAAGAAACTGAACTTCCTGAAACTGAGGGAAACTGAGGCTCTGGATTTTGTAAGAGGTGAAGTGGCAAAAGGCATCTCTGTGCAGACTCAGGCTCATATAATATCTTCATTAAAAGCCTTTTACAGATTTCTTATTTCAAGTGAGAAAATAGATTACAATCCTTTTAACGGAGTGCCTCTTCCCAAAAAATGGAAACCTCTCCCCAAATACCTCACTCTGGAACAGGTTGAGCTGCTTCTTCAGCTTCCAGATCTTTCAAGTCCTTATGGACTCAGAGATAAAGCAATGCTTGAACTTATGTATGCAACTGGTTTGAGAATATCTGAACTTGGAGCTCTATCTTTTGAAGCTCTCTATCTTGAGGAGAGCTTCCTGCGAATAACCGGTAAAGGTGGTAAGGAAAGAATTGTTCCCATTGGAGATACTGCCATTCACCACATTAGAGAGTATGTAGAAAAAGGGCGTACAGCTCTTGGTAAAAAACAGGCCGGAAACTTTCTTTTTCTGAATCGTAACGGAGGTCAGATAAGTCGTCAGGGTTTATGGAAGATCATAAAAGGTTATGCTGCAAAACTGGGCATAAGTTCTACTCTGTCACCTCACACATTACGTCACTCTTTTGCAACCCACCTTCTGGAGAAAGGAGCAGATCTCAGGTCAATACAGATGATGCTTGGGCATTCCAGTATAACTACTACAGAGATATATACTCATCTTGCAAAAGAGAGTATCCAGAATATTTACGACAAGTACCACCCCCGGGGAGAAGATTAACAAAACGGTTTCAAAACCACCTTAACTTAGCGTACATTAGAAAAATCCGTTAAAAAAAGAGTAAAGAACGATACAATAGAAATTTTACTGTTTTTTTAACATTCTTTTGTTTTCTATTTGCGTATATTCGCGGTTTAACAAGATTAAATGAGTTTTGAGACAGCCTCTAACGTCGCTTCATCTTCTTTTCGATATCTTCCAGACTCATACGGATAATAATAGGTCGCCTGTGGGGACAGAACCAAGGGTTCTCTGTTTTAAACAGGTTTTCAACAATTTTATGCATTTCCGACTGGTGAAGTTTATGATTAATTTTTATAGCACTTTTACATGAAACTGTGGCAAACAGCTTCTCTTCAAGTTTCTCATCACTCCCTTCAATAGAGAGGAGCTCTCTTACTGTATCGACAATCTCTTTCTCTTTCAGAATAGCAGGATATCTTTTAATATCATAACTCCTGCCTCCCATATCCCTCAACTCAAAACCAAGTCTGTTGAGAAGTTCAAGTTTTGCTTCATCCAGTCCGTCAATTTCTGAAGCAGTTAACTCAATTATTCTGGGAAAAAGCGGAGCAACTGTATCAACTACACCATTTCTGAAAGCTTTTACATAATTATCATAGTTGGCTCTTTCATGAGCATTGTGCTGGTCAACTACCATAAGTTCACCATCTTTCTCAATAATTATGTATGAGTCGTTATATTGCCCCAGTATATTAAATTCAATCTCATCTTCCCGGGTATCCACCTCTTCCACATCAAATAGTGTTACCTGGGAAGGCTCTTTATAGCCACTGTCTTTAACAAAATCCATAGCTGGAGTCGGGATATTATAAAGTTGCTCTTTTGTCACAGGAGTTCTGGATGTTTCATGAGTTTTTTCTGAATTGATTGCAGTTTCGACTTTACGGTTCTCCATATCTTCAGCCAGTTCAGCTTCATACTCCTCATCAGTTGCCGGCAATTTATAAAAGGAGGATTTCACAGCCTCTTTTACTACACCAAAAATAAGGGAAGTATCACGGAACTTAACTTCAAGTTTCATTGGATGAATATTCACATCTATATCAACAGGAGGCACATCCATAAGAATAACAGCAGCAGGATACCTGTGCTTTTCCAGAAAACGGGTAAAGGTGTTATTCAGAGCTGCGTACAGGGTTTTCTCTCTTACAGGCCTGCTGTTAACAAAAAAGAACTGCTTCTTTTTTGTTGAGATACCTGTATTAAGCTTTGACACATAACCTTTTAACCTGTAACCACCATCTTCGTAATCCACCTCCTGCATACCTTCAAGAAGCTCTTTTCCCAGAACCTGAAAAATCCTGTCTTTAAGATCACTACTCTTTCTATAAGAGAATATCTCCCGTCCATTATTTCTGAGAGTGAAAGCTATAGTGGAATTTACCAGAGCTGCCTGTTCCAGATAAGTTACAATCTGATTCTGCTCAGTTCTGTCACTCTTGAGGAATTTCCTCCTTACAGGGAAATTGTAGAACAGATCCCTTACCTCAATTGAAGTTCCTTTATTAAAAGCAATTGCCTCTTTCTCAACAACCTGATTATCTTCAAAAAGAACTCTTATTCCACTTCCACTATCATTATCAGAGCTTCTGAGTTCTATTCTGGAAACCTCAAGAACTGAAGGTAGTGCTTCGCCACGGAACCCCAGAGTTGCCAGCTTGTCAAAATCCCTCAATTCAGTGAATTTTGAAGTAGAATGCCTCTGAAATGCCTGCTCAACATCGTCTTCATGAAAGCCTTCTCCGTTATCCCTGATTCTGATAGATCGGCGTCCGGCTTCAATAAGCTCAATAGTGATCTCATCTGCACCAGCATCAATAGCATTCTCAACAAGTTCCTTTACTACAGACAGAGGCCTCTCAACAACCTCACCTGCAGCTATTTTATTGTATACTTCCGGTTTTAACTGTTTTACCTTTCCCATTTAAACTCCTGAGCACAGCTCTGATTGCTGCCCCAAAACCACCTTACGTTAGTGTTCATTAAAAATTCCATTAAAAAATCCGTAAAAAAGATTATATCCGTTTTTTAAGAATTTTTTAATATTTTCTCACTCTTATTCGCGCGCATGCGCGTTAAGTTCTTTTTTAAACCAGTTTTGAGACAACCTCCTTACTGCTGAATCTTTTTTATCTTCTCAATAAGGGTAGTTCGTTTAATATTAAGCAGATTGGCTGCTTTCTGTTTATTCCAGGAGGTTTTTTCAAGACTATTAAGAATAAGCTTCTTCTCAACATTCTTTACAATTTCCTGAAGGGAAACTCCTTCATCAGGAATATCTTCCGGCACAAAGCCTTCACCTGGGGTTTTAGTTACTTCAGGCTTAACCTCTTCAGGAATATCTGAAGGCTGGAAAATCGATTCAAGAGGGTTCATTACAACCATCCTTTCCATAATATTTTCCAGCTGCCTTACATTACCTGGCCATGAATATGCCTGTAGCACTCTTATTGCAGGAATAGTAAGACTTTTTAACTCCAGATCATTTATCTGGCAATACTTGCGTATAAAAAAGTTTGCAAGTATGGGAATATCACTTTTACGCTCTCTGAGAGGTGGGATCTTCAGAGGAATTACATTCAGTCTGTAGTAGAGGTCTTCCCTGAAAGTCTCTTCTTTAACCATATCATAGAGATCTTTGTTAGTTGCAGCAATAACTCTTACATCAACAGAAACAGTGACATTGTCCCCGACTCTCTCAAACTCCCTTTCCTGAAGAATTCTCAGGAGTTTAACCTGAAGGAGCTGAGGCATATTGGAAATCTCATCCAGAAAGATTGTTCCCCGGTGAGCGTGTTCAAATTTACCCTTTCTGTCTTTTACAGCAGAAGTAAAAGCACCTTTAACATGACCAAAAAGCTCATCTTCCAGAAGGTTTTCAGGAATAGCTCCTGTATTAACTCCTACAAACCGATACTCATTTCTCTTACTGAAATGGTGAATACTTCTTGCGATAAGCTCTTTACCTGTACCATTTTCACCATATATAAGAACTGTAGAGCCTGTAGCGGAAATTTTATCTATCTTACCAAAAATCTCAGCCATTTCCGGTGAATTGGTAATTATTCCGGCATCTCTGTATTTATTAATGAGGTTATTGCGATATATCTGCTCTGCATCGGACTCTTCTGAAAAGAATCTATCCATCAGAGCTTTTATATTTTCTGTATCTTCAAGCTGAACAGTCTCTGTAACTCCGCACTTAACAAGTTCAACAATATCTTTCTGATCTGTAGTTTCATCAAGCAGAAGAGCAAATACAATTCCCGGATTAACCAGTAAAGCTTCTCTTACTGAAGAGTTGTAATCCCTGCTGCAGGGCATAAAAACAAGAGCTTTATTATACTCTTCACTCCTGCTCTTCAGATCCTCAAAGCCGACGGTTCCCACTCCGGTAGCAGCCATCCTCTTAAACTTGTCAGATATGGCAGATTCAATTATTAACACTTTGCCATCTACTTTCATGATAACCTTTCTATATCATATAAGGGCGCTTTTTTCAATTGACACTACCGGTTTATAAACTTATAATCCTTTGTATGAGCGCAACTAATCTAATTATACATAAATATGGAGAAGAAATTCTGGCAAAACCATCATCTCCAATTATCAATATTGATGACGATATTGTATCTCTTACAAAGAGTATGCCTGACTTCATGTACGAGAATCAGGGAGTTGGTCTTGCAGCTCCTCAGGTAGGGCACTCAATTTCTATGGTTGTAGTCGATCCTACTGGTGGTGATGAATCAGGCCACCTTTTTACTCTCATTAATCCTGAAATCCTGGAACAGGAAGGTGGTGAAATGGGAGAAGAGGGCTGTCTTTCCCTGCCGGGGCTCCTTCTGAAAGTACACAGAAGCACCCGGATTCTGGTAAAGGCAATTGATATTGATGGTAAAGAGTTTCAAAGAGAGTATGAAGGTTTTACTGCCCGTGTTATCCAGCACGAGATTGATCACCTTCTGGGTAAAGTTATTGTTGACAGAGTATCGAGTCTGAAACGCCAGATGGCAAAGAAACAGATTAAAAGGCTGATAAGAGATGGCGAATGGTAAAATTGTTTTCTTTGGTACCTCAGATATCTGTCTGCCTTTTATTGACCATCTGAAAGAGAATTTTGAGATACCTCTGATTGTTACTCAACCCGATGCCAGAGGGGGGAGAAAAAAACAGCTGATTCCTCCTGCAGTAAAGCAGTATGCAATAGAACACAACATTGATTACATTCAGCCATCAGATCTCAATGAACCTGAAGTAGTTGAACAACTCAGAAGCATTAATGCAGATTTCTTTGTAGTAATAGCTTATGGCAGACTTATATCAAAAAGTGTCTATACAATTCCGAAATACAGGGCAATTAACGTCCACTTCTCCCTGCTTCCACAATATCGTGGTGCTGCACCTGTTCAGAGAGCTATAGAGAACGGAGATAAGGAAACCGGCATAACTATTTTTCAGATTAATAAAAAAATGGATGCAGGAGCTATATGGTCCCAGACTACTTTTCCCATTGGCGAAAAGGATACTACCCAATCACTTTGGGCAATGCTTAGTCGACTTGGAGCACCTTTCCTGACCGACACTCTTAATAAAATTTCTGCAGGAGAACTGGATTTAAGAAAACAGGATCACTCCCAGGCTACATTTGCACCACCTGTTTCAAAATCCGAAGGGGAGATAGACTGGACAATGTCTGCCAGTACCATTCTTGATAAAATGAGAGCATTTCATCACTGGCCCTGTCTCTGTTTCACAATGGACGGTAAGAAGTTCAAGGTTATTGAAGCTTCTGAAGCACCATCTGTATGCAGCCACATTCCTGAAGGGAGCTTTCCCGGTGACATAATAGATCTTGGAAAACATGCTCTTGCCATATGTTGTGGTGAAGGCTCTGTTCTCCTTATTAAGGAGTTTCAGCCTCAATCCAAAAAAGCTATGACCCCTCACTGTTATGCAATGGGCAACAAGCTTCCGGTTTCCCTGAAGTGAATATTCTCAAACCTGTTCACAAAATTCTGGAAAAGTACTACAGGGAGGAGAGCAGAGGTATAAACCTGAAACTTCTTATTAACCGAAGCCTCGATTCAGGTGATCCCAGACATAATGCTGCTGTAACAAGAGCTGTTTATGGTGTAATACGTAACGATATTAAACTTACAGCTATAGCCGAATATGTATCTTCAAGAAAAATAAAGAAATTTGATATTAAAAGTGCTGTAGCAATCAAAACAGCTCTTTTTCTGCTATTTCTGTCGGATTCATACCAGCAGTACGCAGTTGTTAACGATACAGTTACGGCCTCTCCCAAACGCTCAAAGGCTTTTATAAATGCAGTACTGAGAAACTGCCTCAGAAAGAGAGAAGAGATAACAGAGCAGTTCATAAATCATAAAGACCCATCTATAAACTACTCTATAAGCAGAGAACTCATAGAAGCTGCTGAAGAGGTCTTTGGTCAAAACAACAGTGTAGCTGAATATCTGAGCCGGGAACCTGTTTTTCACGTACACCCTCATCCGGGAAACATGGTTTACGGGGAACTTAGAGAAGCGCTTAAAGAGAACGATATAGATTCAAGAGAGATTAAGTCCCTTAAATCATTTGAGATCTCCAACCCAGGTTCTGTAATCAGGACGTTTATAAAAGATGATAAATGCTACATACAGAACAGTGGTTCCCAGCTTGTATCAATAATTGCCAACAAATTCGGAGGCAGAAGAGTACTTGATATATGTGCAGCTCCCGGCACAAAATCGATAACCCTTCATTACATGTCTGAAGGGAAAAGGAGCATTACAGCCTCGGATATCAGTTCTGATAGAATAAAGATGCTTGATGAATTATGCCGACGCTTAGGGATTTCGATAAACTGTCTTTCAATGGATGCAGCAGTTCCGGCGATAAAAGATGAATTTGATATAATTATTCTTGATGCCCCATGCTCTTCAGCCGGTACATGCAGGAAAAACCCGGATCTTAAAATTAAAACCGATAATAAAGCAATAAAAGAGAACTCTGAAGTTCAGAAAAAGATAACCTCTTCTGTACTCAGCAACTTTCCATCTTCCAGATATATTCTCTACTCTGTATGCTCTTTTACAAAGGCTGAAACTGACAATGTAATTGACCATTTGAAACAGCATCACAGCTTCTCTACTGTAGATCTTTCAGATACTCTCCATTCTTACGGAATTAATTACAGAAAAGGTGAATACGGAGTATACCTTGTCCCTGACGAGGAGCATAATTGTGATCTTTTCTACTTCTCTTTAATAGAGAGAAGTTCAGATAAATAGAGAGGAGTACTTTAAATGTACATTACCCAGAAAACTGTTTCATCAGTTACAAAAAAACTTTCAGATAAGTATCCGGGAGAGCTGAAAAGAATTGAACAGGGTCTGAAACAGACTGCTGAATTCTGGAAAAGCAGTGATGGCACTGCAAAAGAGTTCTCTTCATTCTGTCTTGAAAACTTTATAGCTTCCGGCGACGAACTAAAAGCTACCAGAAAAGCTCTGGAAAACAGACTTGAAATATTAAACGGCACACTGAACAGGCTGGCTGTGGACTTAAAAAAGCCGGTACATACAGATACAGGCCCCATTTCAAATCTCGACATGCATTTTTCGATGCTTGATCCCTTTTCCCATCTTGAAGAGGATCTCTTTAATAATAAAACAGCATTTATTGTGCTTCTGAACTTTCCCCATCTACCTCTGAAGGAGAAGCTGAACCCTGCAGAAAACTTTACCAATGATCAGTGGAGTACTATAAGAACCGGCGATATATTCACCTCAAGAGTACCTGGTAAAATCTCAGGAAATATCTCAAATCTACAGACAAAAGCTGAGGCATATATTGCGGACTACAATATCTTTATGGGTCAGATTGTAGATACAGATGGAACCAGACCTTTCCCCAAAGATCTTAAGCTTATAAGCCACTGGGGATTAAGAGATGAGATAAGAGCACGTTACAGTGATACTAAAGGCCTTGATAAACAGCGCCTCA
Source organism: Candidatus Aminicenantia bacterium (assembly GCA_965225955.1). GTDB lineage: Bacteria > Acidobacteriota > Aminicenantia > UBA2199 > UBA2199 > CBDDBX01. The sequence continues at coordinate 25,682 of CBDDBX010000017.1, read as the reverse complement.
TAGTAAAAATCATGGAGCAGATAATATCCCAGAATATTCCTGAAGATTTTATCAACTCAGATCAGTATGAGTGGTCTCCCCGGGATAACAGACTTATGAAATCCGGGAAGCAGTGCAATTTCAAAAGAGAGCAGGATACAAGATACAGACATTTTCTTAACCTGTTTAAAGCAGTAAAAGCTGTAGACCCCTATTACCCTGGGTTCCCTGATCACATATCAAGACAGTTCAACATTGAAAGAGAAATCCCTCTTAAAGAGGTAAAAGAACTATTTGAGACTCTACTTAAATCAGATGCAGTAAAACTCACTGCGAAATTGATAGCCTCCAGACTTGGACGCCCTCTGGAAGTTTTTGACATATGGTACAACGGTTTTTCCGGCGAAGATACTGTCAGCGCTGAAGATCTGGATGCAAAAGTAAAAGAAGAGTACCCTGACATAGAAGCTTTCAGAAAAAATATAACTGGTATATTGAGATCTTTTGGTTTTGATAAAGATCAGGCACAGTTCATAAAAGATCGCATTGCTGTTGAACCTGCCAGAGGAGCTGGTCATGCCTGGGGCCCTGAAATGTATGGAGAAAAAGCCTACCTCAGAACAAGAGTGCCCTCAGGAAGTATGGACTACAAAGGCTTTAATACTGCCATGCATGAACTTGGACACTGTGTTGAACAGGTTATTTCACTCTACTATGTAGATCATTACAATCTGCACGGCATTCCCAACACTGCCTTCACAGAAGCATTTGCTTTTCTCTTCCAGAACAGGGATCTTGAAGTACTTGGTCTGCAGAGCGATGGAAATGAAGAGAGAGCTCTTGATACCTTATGGAACGCCTTTGAAATTATGGGAGTTTCTATGGTGGATATAGAGGTATGGGAGTGGCTTTACCAGAACCCGAAAACCACAGCAGAACAGCTGAAAGAGGCTGTAATCAGGATTGCCAAAGATGTATGGAACAGATATTTTGCAGACATCTTTAATATAAAAGATTCACCGGTACTTAGTATCTACTCCCACCTTATAGATTGCGCTCTTTACCTGCCGGATTACCCTCTTGGATTCATAATACAGTTTCAGATCGAAGAGTACATGAAAGGCAGGAATCTTGGAATGGAGATGACCAGAATGTGCAGCATTGGTAAACTCCCTCCTCAGATATGGATGCAGAGAGCTGTAGGTTCTGAGATATCTGTTTCTCCTCTGCTTAACAGCGTAATGGACTATTTTAAATTCCGGGAGCAATAAGTATGGAAAGCTGTGTATATTTTATTAAAGCAGAGGAACTGGATGACAAGCAGCTGAGTGCCGGAATCTCTGAACTTCTTAATAGAGAAAATCTCCTTGACTTTATTGAACCTGAGGATATTACCGCTATAAAAACCCATTTTGGAGAAAAAGGATCAAATGGGTATATAAGACCTGAGATACTTGCAGAAACAGGTAAACTTGTGAAGCAGAAAGGTTCCAGGACTTTTCTTACTGAAACCTCAACACTTTACCGCCACTCAAGAGCCAATGCCATAGATCACATTGAACTGGCATATGAGCATGGATTTACCTATGAAAAAACCGGCATGCCCATTATCATGTCTGACGGGCTTCTTGGTAATGAAGAGGTAAAAATAGAGATCCCCGGTAAAATTTATAAAGAGGTAGGAGTTGCATCGGCTGTACCCAGGGTACAGAATCTTATTACCTTCTCCCACTTTACCGGTCATATTCTTGCGGGCTTTGGTGCTGCTATGAAAAATCTCGGTATGGGTTTAACTGGCAGAAGAGGTAAGATGGTTCAGCACTCAACCTCAAAACCATCAATAAAGGTATCAAAATGCCGAAAATGTGGAGAGTGCATCAAATGGTGCCCTGAAGATGCCATATATGAAGATAGAGAAATAAAGATCAAACGTAAAAAATGTATAGGTTGCGGTGAGTGTCTCACAGCCTGTCGCTTTGATGCTATCGGCTATAACTGGTCAGAATCTTTCGAAATCCTTCAACAGAAAATTGTTGAGCACGCAATGGGAGTCGTTAAAGCTGTTGGAAGAGAGAGAGTGCTCTTTATCAATGTTCTAACAAGAATTACAAAGAACTGTGACTGTATGGAGGGTTATGAGCAGATTGTTCCCGATATCGGAGTTCTTATATCAAAAGATCCTGTAGCAATTGATGCAGCCTCAATAGATCTGGTTGAGAAAGCACTTGGAGCAGAACTATCCACAGTGGCTCATGATGTTCCTTACAAAACACAGGTTGAATATGGTCATGAACTTGGTTTTGGCTCAAAGGAGTACAGGTTAATAACCCGATAGAAACTTCTTTCTCTTCAACACTCCTGCTCTTTCCTCATTTAAGATCTGTGAGGCAAATAAAAAACTGTGAAAAGCAGGTAAAGCTCTGCCTTACCTGCTATAAGTTAACTAAAGATTATTGACCTGCGTCTTCTTTAATTTTGTCAGATGGACCTGAATCGATATTAGGTCTTACATAAATTGTTGTATCAGTTACCAACCAGCAGCTGCAACTTCCTGCGCAAAGTCCTACTGTTTCCCATACATCATAAACTACATTCATTGTTTCGTTCATAATTCTCTCCTATATTAATGTTTTACCTAGGTACAAATTTACAACTACTAAAACAAATGATTTCGTCTCCTCATCAATTATTACTTCTCATTAAAATTCAGATAGTATTTACTGAAAATCTTGTTACCCTCTTCATCTTCCTCTTCTTTAAAAAGATAATCGCCATCTATTACAATCAGCTGCCTTCTGAAATGTCTAAGTTCATCTATCTTCTTTATTAATGGCAAGTGAAAGGATTTGATAAGATCCCCATCTATGTTATGCATATTAACTTTCAGACCTTTACCAGTTTTAAACGATGAGGTTATAACAAGAATTTTATTCTTATATACAAGTAACTTCTGTATACTTCTATGATACTTGCGGTTCTTATCGTTTGATGCAGATATTCTCTCTTTTTTTACTGCTTTTTTAAATTCAGACCTTACAAAAGGCATATTAACAGTTTTAATTTTTCTGTATTTATCAATATCTATAAATTCGAGTTTATAATCTCCATTCCCGGAACATATCAATCTGTTTTCAAGCAGACAATGAAACAGGTAATGCTCTTTATCTGAAAGTATATATTGTCCAACCCTCTCTGACATCCACCTTCCGGCAAACCTTATGCCTGTATCTTTGAAACTATTTCCGGGAGAATATTCAAATAATTTACTTTTTGTATCTCTGAATTTCCCTGCAGGCACCTCTTGTCCATCAAACCCAAACTGCAGGAAGTAATATTTTCCTTTATAGAAAAACAGTAGCCTGCTGGTTTTAAGATCAGGTCTTAACTCTTTAACAACATTCCCGTTGAAATCAAACATCGCTATTTTATTAGGAGTAGCCTGATGAACCATAAGATACTTGTTACCCGGTACTATATTCTCAACATTGAGGAATTCACCAGGCCCCTGCCCTTTCTTAAAATAATTACGCGTCAATATTCCTTCACTGTTCAGCTGAAGAATCTGGTTTCTATCAAGAATAAATATCTCCCTGTTCTTTGATACAGCAAATTGTGATGGATATTGAAATATATACTTCTTTCCTGATTCCAGTGTCCCTTTCTTCTCAAGTAGAACCGATTTCCCCGAATCACCTGAATCTGCCGCTGCATTTATCATGCAAAAGGCAATCATCAATATCATAATTCTCACAACTGTTCTATTCATCCGATAGCCCTCCCTCTGTTACTATTAATCCATAATTCTCTGTATTCATCATTTTGATCAAGAAGATCATCATGGTTCCCATCCTGTACGATACAACCATTTTCCATTACTATTATCCTGTCAAATCCTGCTACACTTTTAAGATCATGAGTTATGTAAATGATTATTCTCTCTTTATATTGTTCAAATAACTCCTCAAAAATCATGTTTTCAGTAATTGAATCTATATTCGATGTACCTTCATCAATTATCTGAAGTGCCCGTGCTCCTGTAATTAGATTTTCAAAAACATCAAGCCTCTGCGCTTCACCACCTGATATCTGCTTCTGAACAACTTTCTCACTTAGTCTGTCAAGATCAAGATTACATAATTTCCCAATCCCAATCATATCTCTTCTTTCTTCACATTGAATCAGAAGCTCTTCCAGATCCTCTTCCAACAATTGCTGATTCTGCCCGAGATAACTTATTTCTGACCTGTAGCTACTGTTATCCAGATCTTTAATGTTTTTACCTGATACCAGAATTTCCCCCTCATAATCTTCCAATATCTTTAAAAGGATCTTAACCAGTGTACTTTTACCACTACCACTTCTACCAACAACAGCCACTCTGTCGCCCGCTCTGAAACTCAGATTGATATTTTTAAGTACGTAATCCCCGTTATCTCCGTATTGGAATGACAAATCCTTTATATCAATGGAGTCGAAGCATTCTACTTCGTCAGAACCGCATTTTTCTTCTGCCTCCTGAAATATCTCATGCACTCTGTCCAGACCTGCCAGAGCCTTTGAAATAATATAGCCTATATTGGTAAGATTATGAGCCGGACCATAAATAAAAGCCAGAAATGAGTTAATAGCAAAGAACTCTCCCAATAAGAGCTCCCCCTTCATTATTTCCGACACACCGTACCAGAGCACAAAAAAAGGAGCTATCATGCCTACAAAAGAGGATGTTACTGAAGCCAGACCTGCCAGAACTTCAGAATCAAGTTTTAATTTCAGAACAGCTTTGATACGATCTACAACCCTACTCAATTCGGTTTCTTCTTTCACTGAAGCTTTGATTCTTTCAATAGCACTTACATTACGCTCCAGTTTTCCAAGATATTTGGCCCTTTCTTCATTAATTGCAATATTAATTTTTTTTATTCTTCCATGGAATGCTTTTATGGAATATATAAACAAAGGAAGAATGATCAGTGATACCAGGCCAATTTCCAAATTCATTTTCAGAATAAGATAGGCACCCACTATCATAGTAACAACATCTCTTATAATCTGCACCATAGTACTTGCCATTACCTGTTCAGTATTAGCTATTTCATTCACTCTCGATACTATGTATCCACTTTGATTGTTCAGAAAATACTTCATAGGTAGTTTCTGCAGATGTTTATAGAAGTCTGTTTCAATAGCTTTCCTTATTGCCACACTATACCTTGCCAATATTATTTTCAGGAAAAGTTGGGCTATATTGTGCATGAGAATAAGTCCGAACAGCAGAAGACATAATTGATGCAGAGCACTATAATCACCCGATGGAATGATCTTATCAATCAAATGTTTAGTTATAAGTGGAGTCGGTAGTTTGAGTGCAACAGAAAGTAGTAAAACCATTAGTGCACCCAGAATAATTTTAATATACCGCTTCTGATAATAAATAAAAAATTTAAGAGATTTGCTTCTTATTATCTCGAACATAATCAACCTGCTATTTTCTGCTTCCTTAGATAAAGTTTCTTCAACTTATCTACATGAAACTGACGAATCTTTTCTATATCACAATCAAAAACATCCTTACCATGAACTATTGCATCATAAGCACATCCAATACCCGGACATACAGGTAGCATATTACATTTACTACACCTTTCATCTCTGCAATTATCATGCATAACCCATCTGTTCAAACCTGCTCCTTCTCTTTGAACATTACTGATATCACCACACAGCATCTTCTTTTCACCTATTGTTTTTGAGCACTTGTACAATTCACCTTCTGGACCAATAATCAACGATCTTGCTGCAGTAGCAACACAGCCAAACATATCAGGTAAAGCTCTGCTGAGAGTCTTATCCCTCTCATCATCCAGATACTTTTTTGTTAATTCCTTACCTTTTATAATGTTATCAGCTTCTTCCAGGGTAAGAGTTTTGCCATGGCCTGCACTACTGCACTTCTGCCCTAAATCCTGCACTATACTGAAAGATAACTGCACCTTTTCCGCTATATTTCTTTCTTCAAGTTCTTTGACAAATTCATCAAGCTCTCTGGAATTATTTCTGTCAAGATTCACCCTTATTGTAATCTTAAGCCCCATGTTTACTGCCATAACAGTATTTTTCATAATTACATCCCAGGTTCCAATTCCATTACCAAGAATTCTTGTGGAATCATGATACTTTTTTAAACCATCTATGGTAACCTGACATGAACTTATCCTGTTTTTCAGCATCAATTCGATATTCTTTGCATTCAGAAGATAACCATTGCTGATCATTGACCCCATATATTGAAGTTCATTACTGTCACTCAACAGCAAAAATTCCTTAGAGAGCTTTTCTATCTGTTTTACTGCCAGAAGAGGTTCCCCTCCAAACCAGGACACATTCAGAAAATCTGTTGTAGGCTTAACAACACTTTTGACATAATTGATTATATCTTCAATTGTTTCATCTGACATTTTAGCAGTATTATGCTCAAGCCCCTCATAACAATATGTGCATCTGAAGTTACAACCAAGTGTTGGCAGTATCTGCAAACCAATAACTTTATTCTCTTCAGCGAGTCTCTTTTTTTCTGCCAACAACTCTTCATGTTCAATGGAATCATTTGTAACATAAAGCCGGCAACGGTAAAGAGTATCAACGACTTCTTTATTTTCTATAGAAACAGAATCCGAATTTTTAACTGCGTCGTAGAGCTTTTTACTCAAATCAAGCATTGCACCTGATCTGTAGTTATAGATAACCCATTTCCCTTCTGACAATTCTCCAAGGTATTCATTAAACTGAGATGCTTTTACTTTAGCTGAATCACTCTCATCAACTCTCATTTTATACACCTGTCCCCGAACAAGATTAATAAAAAGTAAACCCTACTACTCCCTACAGCTCAATCAAAAAAATCCCAACAAACCTTACATTCACACAAATAAATTTCTGTAAGAAATTACATACTAATTGAATGAAAATTTCTTGTCAACACAAAAAAAAATTTTATTTACCCCCCAAATCCCTCTCTCAGAGGCACTATAAAACAGTACCGGATTTAATACAATATCACTCCATGAATTACACAATCACTATATGTAAATGCCTGAAAACAGGCTGCTTACAAAAGTACATAACCAGCTACAAATCTCAATTCAATCTTATAATGTTAAATTTACGATCACCAGACACATTCACCTGTTAAGCACACCACCAATCACCCCACTCACAAATCCATCTATTATCTTAATAATTTTCTTAACTACATTACTATTTTTTTTCGATGCATCTCTGCTTTTCTGAAGAATAAGGACACTTTTCAAACTGCCATTCCCATTCCGCTCTACAGTACCTGATACCTTAAGTCCATTAAAAGGTTTTCTATTCATTAGCTCTTTCATACTGGTATAAGGCCCTCCTTCCTCCCTCTTTATCTCATCTTTATCCGTTACTCTGACAACTTTTCCTGAAGGAAGGATTCTCACATGAAGCTCTTTCATATCTTTACCGGCAACTTTCTTAAGCTCCGGCCCAACATCGACGCCATCCAGCACCAGCCTCAATTCATCAACTTCTACAGCTACATACCCCTTCCTGTAATTATCTGCCAGAAGAAAAGACAGAACAATCATAATAACTGCTACTAAGAGGGACATTCTGATTACAAAAGAGCCTCGGATATTCCAGAAAAAATTTCTTATACTACTGAAGACTCCCTTCTCATTTATTGCTCCTGTCACTTCATTAGCATCACGGTATCTCTTATCCGGTTTCTTGCTGAGGCACTTCAGAGTTATTTTTTTTAGATGCAAAGGAACATTACTTACAAACTTTTCTCTGAATCTGGGGATTGTTCTGAGGTGATGAGTCAAATAGCCGTAATCAGAATCTGCTTCAAATGGCATATGCCCATTTAGTAATTCAAACATAACTATTCCCAGAGAATATATATCTGAAGCTTTTGAGGAATTCCCGCCTTTCCACAACTCAGGAGCAATGTATTCAGGGGTTCCAATAATTGATCCGGTTCTGCTTATTCTGGTGAACCGCTCTTCATCAAGAGAACTCCCAAAATCCGAGATCACAACTCTTCCATCTCTATCGACCAGAATGTTGGACATTTTTATATCCCGATGAACAATTCCCCTCTCATGTGCAACAGAAAGCCCCTTTAATATCTGCTCAATCCATAGTAATGATTCAGCAACTGAAGGAGTCCTCCTCTTCACCACATCTTCAAGAGTCCCACCATCCATATACTCCATTACAAGAAAAGAGAGGTCTTCTTCACAAACACATTCGAATATTTTAACTATGTTAGGATGATCAAAAGAGTTGCAAATTTCAAGTTCCCTTCTGAAACGCAGAGCTGCTCCAGTGCTATCACCAAACCCTGTTTTAAGAATTTTAATTGCGACATTTATCCCGGAACGGGTGTTGACGGCTTTGAATACTCTGCTGCTTCCACCTTTTCCAAGAGGCTCAATTAATTTGTATCTACCATCTGAAGCAGCAGCAATTCTATCGCCTGCAGAGAACTTAATGCCTTTCATAAGAACAGGGAATATAAGAAAGTTATCAGAGATTTAGTGAGATTGAACCACCGGCATAAAAACCGTTTTTAAACCCACCTTCGATTCTGAGCTCTACTCTGTTTCTGAAATTCACAATTATACCGATGGGAATATGACCCACCGGAATATATCTGTTATCTGTATATGTATCACGAATCTCCACACCATACTCATCTCTGTAGACCCCTTCAGCATTAATTGAGGATTTAGCTATACCAATCCCCATACCAAAGAAAGGATGAATAGGTGAACGGGGGAAAAAACTCATTATGAGTGTTCCACAGAGCTGCATCTGTTCAATTTCCCCTTTACCTTCACGTCTTCTGTCTGTTGAGTCCTGTCTCCAGGCACCATGCCCGGTCATTTTGCTGTACTCAAAACTGAAAAGGCCACTGAAAGTGGATTTTGGGCCTTTTGAGCCATAAGTTCTTATCTCAAAAGCATAAGTATTGCCTTTAATATCAGGATGTTCATACAGAAATTTATCCAGAATAAAGTTAGGAACCCCGAACTTTGCAACCTTGAAGCCAAAGCCAATTTTGGGGACTCTGTAACTATTGGAATAAGCTGCAGAAACAAGTATTAAGATAAGAGACAAAATCAAAAAGCCTTTTCTGTTCATGATACTCCTTAATCCATTCTGTAGTTTGGAGATTCCTTCGTAATGATTACATCATGTACATGACTCTCCCTAAGGGATGCATTGGTTATTTTAACAAACTGAGCCTTTTTTCTCAGACTTTCAATATCTGAACAGCCAGTTAATCCCATACCAGCTCTCATACCACCAATCATGAGAGGAATAAGATCCATAACACTACCTCTGTATGGCACCCGGCCTTCAATACCTTCAGGAACAAGTTTTGACTCTGAATACTCATCTTCCTGGAAATATCTATCCTTACTACCGGCTTTCATTGCACCAATAGAACCCATACCTCTGTAGTTTTTATATGTTCTTCCCTGATAGATTATTCTCTCTCCGGGACTCTCATCGGTTCCTGCAAGTAGCGATCCAAGCATAACAGAGTTGGCACCTGCTGCTATTGCTTTGGTTATCTCACCTGACAGTTTTATTCCACCATCTGCTATTACAGGAACTCTGTCCTTAACAGCTTTAACAGCTTCCATAATCGCTGAAATCTGCGGCATACCTGCTCCGGTAACCATTCTGGTTGTACATATAGAACCAGGGCCGATACCAACCTTAACAGCATCAACACCTCTCTCTACGAGAGCTACTGCTGCTGCGCCTGTAGCAACGTTACCTGCGATTATATCCAGATCAGGAAACTTATTTCTGATATCTGCAACAACATCAAGTACTTTTTTTGAATGACCATGAGATGTATCGATTACAATAACATCAACCTTTTCAGATACAAGAGCCTTTACTCTTTCAATAGTATCTGCAGATGTGCCGACACCAGCACCTACCATGAGTCTTCCGTGACTATCTTTTGATGCGTTGGGGAATTTTTTTGCTTTAACAATATCCTTAAGGGTAATAAGGCCTTTCAGATACCCCTGCTTATCAACAACAGGCAGCTTTTCAATCTTATTACTATGAAGGAGTTTTTTTGCATCTTCCATAGAGATGTTTTCTTCAGCTGTAATAAGGTTCTTTGAAGTCATAAGCTCTTTTATCTTCTGGGAAGGACTTGTGTTATAGCGAATATCCCTGTTTGTCAGAAGACCTGTAAGCTTTCCTTCTTCATCTACAATAGGCAGACCGGAAATACCTTTCTCTTTTACCAGCTGAAGCGCTTCAAAGATAGTGTTATCAGGCTTCATGGTAATAGGGTTCTCAATCATTCCCGACTCTGAACGTTTAACCCTGCGGATCTCATTTTTCTGAGCTTCAATACTCATATTTTTGTGAACTATTGAGATACCACCAAGCTGAGCCATTGCTATTGCCATTTTGGATTCTGAGACAGTATCCATAGCTGCGGAGACCAGAGGGATCTGAATATTGATATTTCTGGTCAGTTGTGTTGAAGTATCCACCATATTCGGAACGACTTCTGAATATGCAGGAACCAGTAATACATCGTCAAAGGTTAACCCTGTATAACTCACAAATTTTTCATCCATTTTTATTTCCTCTTTCTTTTATTTCTTCGACCCGGCATTTTGGAAGAAGGTTTGCTGAGATTTTTCTCTTTTTTCTTTCTCCACTTATCCATCTCGTCCTCTTCTACAGGCTGAAACAGGAAGAGGAAACGGAGAACCTCTTCATCAATTCTGTCCTGCAGCTCTTCAAAGAGTGAGAAACTCTCTTTCTTATACTCAATCAGCGGATCTTTCTGAGCATAACCTCTTAGTCCTATACCCTCTTTCAGGTGATCAATATTGAGCAGATGATCTTTCCACTGGGAGTCAACGATCTGAAGCATGATGATTCTTTCGAGTTCTCTCAGCTGCTCTGATCCAACGGTTCTCTCTTTCTCTATGTACACACTTTTAAGTTCATCAGCAAGAGTTGCTTTAAGCTCCTTAGGACTCAGTCCCTGCACATCCGCAATCAGCTCATTAATATCCACCCCGAACTGAGCAAGTATCTCTTTATGAAGACCTTCATAGTTCCAGTCTCCCGGATCTTTAGTTTCACTAACATTAAACTCAGCAATTGAAGCTGAGATATCTTCAATAAGAGAGTGTATATCATCTGTAAGATCTTTACCAAACAGAACATCTTTTCTGATTTTATATATATAAGTTCTCTGCTTGTTCATAACATCGTCATACTCAAGCAGATGTTTTCTGATTGAAAAGTTCTGACTTTCAATCTGTTTCTGTGCGTTTTCAATTGCCCGGCTTACAAAACGGTTTTCTATAGGAACACCGTCTGTCATACCAGCTCTGACCAGCATACCTTTTACTCTGTCTGACCCCAGTACCTTCATCAGGTCATCTTCAAGAGATATATAGAATCTTGATTCACCAGGGTCACCCTGACGACCGGCTCTACCACGTAACTGATTATCTATTCGCCTGGCTTCGTGTCTTTCTGTACCCAGAATATACAAGCCACCATTTGCAAGTACTTTATCGTGGTCTTCTGCTGCCTGTTTTTCAGCAGTTTCAGTAACTTCCTGAAGAACAACATCAGGAGCAGATTCAGGAGTATATCCCTTTTTGGACAGAGCTTCTCTGGCGATATATTCAGGATTACCACCAAGCAGAATATCTGTACCACGACCCGCCATGTTGGTTGCAATAGTTACTGCACCGGGACGACCTGCCAGAGCAACAATATTTGCTTCATCTTCATGAAACTTTGCATTAAGTACAACATGCTTTATTTTTTCTTTTTTCAGTCTTTTACTCAGAAGTTCTGAGTTCTCAATTGAAATTGTACCTACCAGTACAGGCTGTCCTTTATCAAGTACCCCTCTGATATCTTCAACAACCGCATCCCATTTTTCAGCTGTACTTCCGTAAATAACATCAGCCTGTTCAATTCTGATGAGAGGTTTGTTTGTTGGCATCTCAATTACGTCAAGATTATAGATTGAACCGAATTCTGCAGCTTCTGTAATAGCTGTACCAGTCATACCAGACAACTTTTCATACATTCTGAAGTAGTTCTGGAAGGTAATCTGAGCCAGAGTCTGATACTCATTCTCAATTTTAACATTCTCTTTCGCTTCCAGAGCCTGATGCAGACCATCAGAGAACCTTCTGCCCGGCATCATACGGCCTGTGAATTCATCAACAATAACAACCTGATTATCCTGAACAAGATAGTCTTTGTCTCTGGTAAAAAGAAGGTGTGCTTTTAAAGACTGGTTTATCTGATGGAGAGTATCCATATTAACCAGATCATAGAGATTATCTATTTTAAAAAACCTTTCAGCTTCTGCTATTGCTTTTTCAGTTAGTACAACTGTTTTGGATTTCTCATCCAGTTCATAATTGCCGGGATCTTTTTTCGCTTTTTTTACAAAATCATTTACAGAATAGAAAAACGCAGTAGATGATTCTGTTGGACCGGAAATAATAAGAGGTGTTCTTGCTTCATCAATAAGGATTGAGTCAACCTCATCCACAATTGCGAAGTTATATCTGCGCTGAACCAGAGATTCAACCTCAAATTTCATATTATCTCTCAGATAGTCAAAACCGAACTCATTGTTTGTGCCATATGTAATATCTGCTTCATATGCAGCTTTACGCTCAGCATCTTCCATATCGTGCTGAATAACACCTACAGTAAGCCCCAGAAACTTATAAAGTTTACCCATCCATTCAGAGTCTCTTTTAGCAAGATAGTCATTAACTGTTACCTGGTGGACACCTTTACCTGACAGAGCATTCAGATATGAAGGTAGTGTAGCAACAAGAGTTTTACCTTCACCGGTTTTCATTTCAGCAATTCTTCCCTGATGCAGAACCATTCCCCCCATCAGCTGTACATCGAAATGCCTCATATTCAGAACTCTTTTGCCGGCCTCTCTAACTACAGCGAAGGCATCAGGCAGAACATCATCCAGTGTTTCCCCGTCGCCAAGCCGCTTTCTGAAAAGATCTGTGCAGTTACGCAGTTCTTCATCAGACATCTTTTCGTAATAACTCTCTTTAGAGTTAATAACCTCTACAACCGACATGAGTTTTTTTAATTCTCTATCGTTACTTGTACCAAAAATTTTCCTTGCAATTAGTTTAAACATAGTAGGATTATTATAACAAAAAAAGAATTTATGGCAACCCGAAGGCCCTCGATATCCCCCCCACCATCGGCTTTCCGGGGCATTTTATACAGATTCATACGACTATCAGCTTGCACCTGACTCCACAATGTTTTAAAATAGCTCTGATGAGCATCGTAAAAGAGAGAAAAAAAGACCTGATAATTCTGATTTTTTTATTGGGTATTCTTGTGCTTGTTGCTATGACTATGGCAACCCCCTCTAATGATAATAACCGTACTAAAACTGCCCCAGCCATAAAAATAACTCCTACTCTTGAACAGCCGATAAAAGCGCAGCCTGTACCTGTCGTGCGAAAGACATCTCTTACAATAGGTAGGGGAGATACTATTACACAGGTTCTTCAGAGAGGTGGTGTAACAAATACTGAAGCTCACAAAATAGTCAGAGAACTGAAAGGCACATACAATCTGGCCCGTATCCACCCCGGGCAGAAAGTCACACTCACAAAAAAGGACAAACAGGTTGTTTCACTGAGATACGATATCTCAAAAGCAAGTTATCTGGTTTCTGAAAAACTGCATAACGGTACTTTTAGTTCAAAAATAATCAACATTCCCTATACAATTAAAACTGCTATTGTTTCAGGGGAGATAAACAACTCTCTTTTTGGTGCAATCACATCAAACGGAGAAAACCCTGAACTGGCTGATTCAATGGCAAAACTCTACGAATACGACATCGACTTCAACAGAGACATAAGAAAAGGCGATAAGTTCAGGGTAATAATAGAGAAACAATATCTTAACGGTAAATTTGCAAGTTACAGGAATATTCTGGCAGCAGAGTTCATTAACCGTGACAAATCATACAAAGTAATAAGATATACCTGTGAAGATGGCTCCACATCTTACTATCATCCTGATGGCAGGGCAGTAAAAAAACTGTTCCTGAGATGTCCTCTTCCTTTCATGAGGATTACCTCAAGATATGGTAACAGAAAACACCCTGTACTGGGTTTTTCAGCCAAACATAATGGTGTTGATTTCGGAGCTCCCACAGGCACAATTGTGAGAGCCTCTGCAAGTGGCACTATCGTACAAAAGGGTTATCACAGAATCAGAGGTAAATTTATCATAATAAGACACCCCAACAGATATCAGACACACTACTATCACCTCAGCAGAATCAAACCTTCAGTAAGAAGAGGCTCAAGAGTTGCTCAGGGAGATATTATCGGCAACGTAGGTTCAACTGGTCGTTCCACAGGTCCTCATCTGCATTATGGTATAAAAAAGAACTACCGCTTCATTAATCCCCTCACTCTGAAATCCCCTTCCGTAAAACCGATTAATGCTACAGAAATTGACCAGTTCAGACACTACTCCTCCTCTCTGTTTTCGTTATTAAGCGATCGTAACCTCTCACTGGAGTTTGACAAACTCTACCTCCCGGAAATCCCATCCTTTATGCACAACAGTATTTCCGGTGATAACATAAAGCTGTTCATAAAAAATCCATTACATTGAATTTAACTCCGTATTAAGCTATACTACTTCAATGGCGAATAATGAAGTATCAGAAATTTCATAGCCGGAGTAAAATAAGTGAGTAAGATTAAAGATAAAAATATACTTTGCAATATAGTAATAACCAGAAGCAGTCTCGACGGAGCAAAAGCAGAATACAGTGTAGTTGATACCGGACCAGGTTTTTCATCACTCAATAAAGATGAAAAGAACGCCTTCATAGCCAAAGAAGAAGAAAAAATTAAAAGCTTTCTAAGTAAACACTTTTCACCGGATAGTTAAAAAATAACTTTTTTCTTTTAACCAAATATTTACAAATACTAAAAACCATGACATAAGAATTTGTCCAAAAATTTTTTTACCCTGAAGGTCGTATAGAAAAAAATGACACAGAATCCTGGTAATCACCTGATAGCCGAGCTTTACGAGTGCGACGCAGAGCTTATTAACAATAGAAAATTTGTTGAACAGATAGATCTCTTTAAAATAGATAAAGGAGTTGACCCTTTAAAAGACTTTAACCCGGCAAGAGCATCTGAGCTTACTGACCTGAAATACTATACCCCTGAAATTCATAAAACTGCTTTTGTATTCCACGCAGAATCAGTGATTATCTGAATAAATAATATATTAGAACTCAGGGCAGCAATTAACTGTCCTGGGTAATAACTCTGTTTCTTCCCTTATTCTTGCCTTCATAAAGAGCAGCATCTGCATTTTTTATACACTCATCTACAGAAGCAACCTGTCTGTATTCCGATACACCCATTGTTACTGTCACTCTAAGAGAAGCACCATTATGATTAATTGAGGTGGTTTCAACAGCTTTTCTTATATTCTCTGCAATATCAACTGCACCAGCAATATCTGTTGCAGGCAACATAATACAGAACTCTTCTCCCCCCCATCTGCAGATCTGACCAGTCGAAGGAAGACATTGACTCATTACTTTCGAGACTTCAATCAGAACCTCATCCCCCATGTCATGACCATAGGTGTCGTTTATGGATTTGAACTTATCAAGATCTGCAATAATAACTGAGAATGTTTTCTTACTCTGCCCACTCTCAATACTGAGTTTCTCCATCATATCCCTTCTATTGGGGATACCGGTGAGAGGATCAGTTCTGGAAGCAAGAAACAGCTTCTTATTGATCTCCCTAAGCTCTTCACGGCTCTCTCTCAGAGCATTTTCTGCTGCTTTTCTATCAGAGATGTCCCTTATGAATCCCTGTATTCCAATGGGCTCTTCATACTCATTGTACATATAGTAAGCAGTAATGGAAACGGTTATATTATCGTCATCGCTGGTACGGAGATCAACTTCAAAATCTTCTGCAAATCCATATTCACTGACACCCTTTCTTAAACGGCTACAGTCTTCCGGCGAGTTGAACAGTTTTTCCAGTTTATCCCCGGTTACCTCATAAGGTTCATAATCCAGAAGTGCTGCAACTGAAGGGCTTACCATAGTTATGTTTCCTTCAATATCTGACCTGAAAAATATATCAGTAAGTGAATCAAAAAGAGATGAGAAAAGTTCTTCATTACTCTTAAGTTCAGCCTCCACGCCTTTTTTCTCAGAAACATCAGTAATTATTTCAAGAATCAGAGTTTTGCCTTTTATAGTGATTCTTTTAAATATTATCTCAGCAAAAAAGGTTTCACCATCTGTTTTCTGAACTTCAATCTCTGCAAAATGATTACACTCTTCTTTCAACTCCCCGAATTTGTCTTTCATCTGCTGACGATACTGAGGACTGAAAAAGCGAAAAACATCTGTGCCTTTTCCTTCTCCCGCATTAATTCCCAGTACATTGAGGCAGTAATCATTAATATCTATAATAGTGCCGTCGTAATCATGCACTACCAGAGCAACATCTACCAGGCCGAAGAGCTCCCGGTAATAGCAATGATCATTTACATAGTCCGGGTCTCCCGGTTCATGTCTGATACAGAAATCATTCATAACACAAAATCCTTGATCAAAAGAATTATAACAGCTTAAGATGAATTTTCAAATATTTGAACGTCAGGCCTTTTTGAAAACTTCACCAATAGTTTTACGATCATGTACTTTTGATTGTTCTTTAGATGGATAACCTGCAGAAATCATTAAAAGAGGCACCTTATCTTCAGACAGATCAAGAGCTCTGGAAACAATCTCCGGTTCAAAAGCTGCAATATAGCAGGTTCCGAGTCCTTTTTCCTCAGCAGCCAGTACAAAATAGGAAGCTGCAATAGTAATATCACACAGAAGATAATCTGCCCCATCATGCCTTCTTATCCAGTTTTTATTTTTAATACCGGCAAAAACTGCCACCAGTGGAGCATCTGCAAACCACTCCCTCTGATAACTAAGATTGAGTTTTTTTCTTACAGTTTCTGATTCTGCAAGAATTATTTCCCAGGGCTGCCGATTAGCTGCACTTGGTGCCAGTGCCGTACAACTCATAAGATAGTCAATAGTTAATGTATCAATCTTATCTTTTTTATAATCTCTGCAACTCACTCTTTTTTCCACAAGCTCAAGGAAACTCATATACCGCCTCCATCACCAAACAGATTTGAAACTTTAGCTCTGTTCTGCAAAACTTTTGAACCTGCAGGAATATCTTCTGTAACCCATACATTACCACCAATAACAGTGTCATGCCCTATATTAATGCGTCCCAGAATAGTAGAGCCAGCATATATAGTGACATTATCTTCAACAACCGGATGCCTTGGGATACCTTTCAGGAGGTTACCCTCTTTGTCTCTGGGAAAACTTTTCGCTCCAAGAGTAACACCCTGATAAAGAGTCACATTCCTGCCTATTACGCAGGTTTCCCCCACAACAATTCCAGTCCCATGATCCATAAAGAATCCTTCAGCAATAGAGGCTCCGGGATGAATATCTATACCTGTAACTTTATGAGACATTTCAGAAAAAATCCTTGGAATCAGAGGTACTCCCAGAATTAACAGTTCATGAGCTACTCTGTGATGAATCATTGCAGTGATACTGGGATAACAGAATACTGTTTCTCCTTTTGTCATTGCTGCCGGATCACCTTTAAATGCTGCGTCAACATCTGTCAGCAACAATCTCCGGATTTCAGGAAGCCTGGCAACAAATTGTGTAACACGTTCTTTTGATCTCTCATCACAATTACCACAGAAGTCAGCATCATCTCCACAAAAGAAACAGTAGCCTCTTTTTACCTGTTCTGTCAGCAGACGGAAAATTTTATCAAGGTTTGCACCTATATAGTAACCTACAACCTCTCCGTTCATATCAGAATGAGCAAAGAAACCTGGAAAGATCACCTTTTTCAGAAGTTCCATTATTCCATGCAATTCGTCGATTGATGGCATAGGAACATCTCTGAAAGGTTTCTTAAAAACGGAACCATATGAATCCATGCAGCTTAATTCTGCAGTAACTTTATTAATTATGTTTTCTGTTTTGTTCATGAATACCCGCTAATAAGAGTATTCTAAATCAGATTATTTATGATTTCAACTGGTGAAAATCACCAGAGGTGCGATGGCTCATCCAGACGTAACCGATATTTATTTTCTATCTGCATAACTGACTGCCATATAGCTAACCGCACCATAGCAGGAGTTTTCTTATCATAATATATACGAGTCAGAAAAGAACCTGTTCTTCTATTCAGTTTCCTTGCAAGAATCTTTACTGCCATAATCCTGACACTATTCTTATCATGGTGTTCTGCAATTATCATCAAAGGATCCGGCGATACAAGTTCATTTCTCAAAAGCGCATCCAGAGCTGCCAGTTTTATATATATATTATCTTTGCCATACACCTTCTCTGCTTCCCTTATCAAAGAAAGATACTGCCTCTCACCTCTATTAAAAAGCTGCTCTGCAAACTTAGTTCTCAGGATCATAGCATCATCAAACCACTTGCTGTCTTCTGCTCTTATTTCCAGAAGATAGTTGAGGTTAACAATAGCTGTTTCCTTAAGCTCCTTGACTCTGTTTATATCGCTGTAACTGTCAGCCAGGTGCCCCTGAGCATAAGCCAGCCAGTAGAGAGTACTCTCAACAATTGTCTTCTCTCTGGAGAAGTAGTAGGCATCCATAACGATAGTTGCTTTATTTATAGCGGTTTTCCAGTCTTTCAGGTTAACAGCTTTTCTTATCTCTTTCTGTTTAATTGACGGAGGTGTACTGAGACTGGCCTTTATTCTTATCTGTTCATTCTCAACAATATTGAATTCTCTGAAATAGGTTATAAAACCTTTTCTTTTAATTATTAAAGCCCATCTCCCGGATTCAGGAAGCATCCGGTTCCATTTACCTTCTGAATCAGTGGAAACTGCAATTTTTATATTTGTAGGCCCCTCTTTTTTAAGAACAAGAGTCTGCCATGCAACAATTCTTCCCTGCTCATCAACAACCTTACCATAGACTTTGATGCTATTATTCCCTGCTATAAGCCCTGTTGTTAACAACAGCATAATCAGAGAAAAAATTGTTATCCTCAACACAGTCACTCCTTACAAATCTATACTGAACATATTCAGTTTCATTGCTACATCTTCATAGTCGACGTTTTTCTTTTTAATTGAGCATCTGCTCTTATCTGCTATTTTACCAAGATCCATTAAAATAATTTCAATTTCACAAAGCAGATCATTAATATATGGATCTTTTTTGCTATTCATAACTTTCTGAAGATCCCGGTTCTTATTAAGAAGCTCTATTATAAGGCCTGTAGCTCTCTCTTCATCATCCAGCTCCACATCATTAGCAAGATTTACAACAAGAGGCTGCACATCATTGAAATAGTTTCCCAGTCTACTCATCAGTTCAGGTCTGTCAACAGGGAGAGGAAGTATCTCTTTTCTGCCACTATTTCCTACAAACATACCTGCTGCAAAAACCAGCAGAATTACAGCAGCTTTAAGAAGCATACCTGGAGAAAAAACTATCAGCTTTTTTCTATTACCCTGCTGTTCAGCCTGAAGGCCACTCCATATCTTTTCAGAATCAGATTCTTCAAAAGACGGTGTAGAAGCCATTACCTGCCCATAGATATTTTCCAGTTCAGCCAGCTCTTTACGGCAGTTCCCACACTTTTTCAGATGTTCTTCGGTTTTCTGCCTTAAGTTATCATTCAGCTCATTCCATACATAGAGCTGCAGATTACCTGAATCACATTTCATCCTACCTTTCCTCCGATTAATTGATCTCTGTCCAGCCTTTGCCTGAGTTTATCTGTTGCCCGGAAAAGCTGCTTCTTAACACTACCGGAACTACATTCCATTTTCGCTGCAATCTCATCAATTTTCAACCCCTCATAATGTTTAAGAACAAACATCATTTTCTGCTTAGGGGATAATGAGTTCAGAGCCTCTTCAACTTTTCTATACACTTCATTACTACGATATTTCTCATCAGGAGAGTTTTCATGGGCAACAGGTTCCCAATGGGATTCCTGCCCGGCTCCTGATATTTTCTTCTTTCTCTTAATAAAATTTATCGACAGATTAATACATATACGATAGATCCATCCACCAAAAGATCCGCCTTTTTTATAACTGAACTTATTCAGAGAGTTAAAAGCTTTAATAAAAACATCCTGCACTATATCTTCAGCATCTTCCCTGTTACCGGCATAACGACCAGCTAACCGGAAAACTGAACTATAGTTCTGTTCATAAAGCTTTCTCATTGCAAAATTATCTCCTTCTTTTGCAGCATTGACCAGTTTCAGTTCTTCATTAATACCGTTCATATTCAAGGCTCTTTAACCTATCATTAATATAACAGAATCAGAGCAGGAATGGTTGACCATATCCGATTAATTTAATTCACATATACCGTTTCTCAAGTATAAGAATTGTGTAATAACAACAATTTTATCAAAAAGCTGTCAACCTTTTATCTTGTTTTTTTGTTCTTATTGAAAATTACTCAAACATAAAATAAGGAGAGAAAATTGCCAATTAAAAATTGCATCAAAGCCATCATTATCATCAATGTTTTCTTTACTCTTTCCCTTACAGGAGATGAGACACACAAGATAAAAATAACAGCAGGTATAATACCTGTTTATGCTGAAAACAAAAAAGGAGAACCTATTTCAGATCTGTGTGCTGAAGAGTTCAGATTATGGATTAATGGAAAAGAGAGGAAGTTTGTCTTCAACAATTTTTCGATACACTCCGGTGCAGACAAAGCCTTAGATAAAGAAGTGGTCACTGAACCTCCATCCACAACAGTTATAATTCTGGATACAATCTTTAACTCAATTGAGGGGCTGAAAAATTCAAGAGAGTTTATGAAAAAAATCATAAGACAAAAAACGGATTCAGAAAATTTCATGATTATTGATCTCAACCTGAGCAATGGAATAAGATTTATCTCCAGAGGATCAGATGATTCCGTATCTCTTATCAACAATATCGAAAATCTGAAACTATCACCATCTATAAAAAAATCTCTCATGGGTATAAGAAAAAGAAACAATACGATGAGCCACTTTAACAGAAAATACGGCTTTAAAGATGCAAGTTTTGAACCACAGGCTGTTGTTGAACCTCCAGATAATTTTTACCGATTCTCTGTATCTGTATACAGGAAACTTTTCTCAAACCTCAGATATCTACTAAAACAGATCTCCTCAAGAAAGACCTGTATACTCATTTCTGAAGGAATTAAACTCGATTTTTTCCTTAAAAGGAGTTACAGAAAAGTATCGGCAGATTACAATCAGTATCAGAATACCATAGTAAGGCTTGCAGCCCTTATACAGGCCTCAGGTTCAGTTCTATATACATTCAATCCATCGGCAAACAATATATCAATGAGATCTGCCAATCAGGGAGAGCACTGCCTTAAAGCTCTTGCCAGATTAACAGGTGGAAAATACTCATCCCGTCTACAGGAAAACAAATTTATTAAAAGTATATCAGATCAGAAGCGTTCATATTACGAATTGGCATACACATTGAGGGGTAATGAAAAGCTGAAGAGAAAGAATTCTGTCAAAATAAGATGTCGCAGATCCGGTATAAGAATAAGGAATACAGAAACAATTATGAGAGTTCCCACATATTCAGAAATGAGTAGAAACGAGAAGAGGCACTTTGTATCTGAACTTATAAGAAACAGGGAATTTGAATCTTACAGAAAAATAAGAGTGCCGTTTTCACGTAAACTCAAAACCAATGGCGAACTTGCTTTGAAACTTAAGCTTCCTGCCAGAATGAAAAATATAAAATCCGATATCTACCAGATATCTTTTAATATCTTAAAGAGAACTATTCTTATTACAGAAAAGAGAGGCACTCCGGGAGATCCGGTTATTACAAAACCCGGAAAAATATCACAGGTAAGACGTTTCATTCTCATGGTACCGGCAAATAGTAAAATCTGTCCGTACATAGAATTCTGAAAAAGCAGGTCAACTTTTCAGAGAGTCGTTTTGTTAACAAGTATTAACCGGTGCTAAAAGACTGAGAACAAGGAGGTTCACATGAAATTTAAATCACTATTAAAAGCTATAATCATGATGATGATTATTCCTGGCTTAATGATATCTGCCGAAACCAGTCAGGAGAAGCACAAAGTTGGCATATCTGTCGGTATCGTACCGGTATATGCTACAGACAGCGGAGGCTTTCCGGTTAACAACCTCAAGCCCCACGAACTTAAACTGAAAATTAACGGAAAAGAGGTTCCCTTCCAGTTTATCAATTACGGCATCAATCTATATAGCAAGAAGAGAGTTGAAAGAGAAAGAAAACCTGCAACAATATCCAGAAAGATACACGTTGTTATAATTGATACCCTGTTCAATACAAGGAACGGCATCATAAAATCCAAGAAGATGATAAAGAAGTTTATAAAAGATGACGCAGGAAGGCACAGATTTCTTCTATTAAGGATGAGTCTTATCAGAAGTCTTGAAAATCTTTCAGAAATCACAAGGGACACAGATACACTTATAGCCGCCATAGATAAAGTAGATGCTAAACCATCTGTACTGGATAGCGTGAGATTTACCAACAGACTACTATCAAGAACAGCTGATGAGAGTCTGTGGGATGCCAGAGATCCTGGTTCTCCCTTTACATTAAACAGGGATCTTGACAGGGCATTCTATAAAACAGCTACTTATCAGTACGAAGCAATGTTTAGTAAGCTGAAATATGTCTTAACAATGATTAAAGCTCCAAAGATCTGCTTTCTGTTCTCAGAAGGTATTGCCAGAGGTGCTCTTATGAAGTCATCCTCAAGTCTGCACGAAGGCCTGGCTGCAAGATCTGTTATGGATACCACATTTAAAGAAACTGCTAATTCCAGTGGTGTATACTCCAGCAGACATCTGAAAACTTCTCCAGGGAATTGCGCACCAGATCAATACTGCGGGTTCAATAATGTTTGGTATAAACCCTCTTGGCGAAGTCATGCCTGAACCAATGGATTCAGGGCAGGTATCATTAGCCTCAATTGCAGGAATGAGTGGAGGTAAATACTTTGAAGGTTCAGATCCGGAAGTCGTTTTTAAAACTATAAAACACACAACCTCTGCATACTATGAGATGGCTTACAGTTCAACAAAACATAAGCATAAACTCAATAGCGTTGTAGTAGAGTGTACGAGACCCGGAATTACTCTTAACACCATCAGGGCAACAAGAGGAGTTGTGACATATTCAGAACTGGATGATATGGAAAAAAAGCTCTTTGTTCTTGATATGATTAAGGGGGCACAGAACACCGGAATGGAAATAATCGGTAACCAGATAGAGACAGATAAGAAATCTTTTAATCTGGAAATACCAGCAAAACTTAAAGGTAAACAGGTTGATATATTCAGAGTATCTTTCAATAAAGAAGGAACTAAGATCAATATCACTACAGAACAGAAGAAAGTAAACAAAAAACTGCGGGTAAAAGTTGATCCCCGTGATGCAGAGAGCTTTCTGGTTATGATTCAGCCGGAAGATAAAATCAGCTCAATAACCAGAATCGTATTTTAACAGGTGGAGGAGTAATCCTCCCCGCCTTCATAGAAAAACTACCTTACAAGGAGAACAAATGAACTGGAAAATGACAGTATTAATTGTAGTACTGAGTCTCCTCCTGGCTCTGCCAGGAATATCAGAAAACAAAAAATCTGGTAAAGAGAAGCACAAAGTACAGGTATCAGCGGGTATTATTCCCGTATATGTAACTGATGGGGATGGAGCTCCTGTAATGAATTTAAAGAAGAAGGATTTTAAGCTTCTGATAAACGGACGCTCAATACCGTTCCAGTTCATTAATCATTCAATTACTGAAAAAGCCATTGAGAAGAAGATTACACATAAAAAGATTATAAGAAAAAAAAGACCTTCACAGAAAGTACAGGTTCTTATTCTGGATAATATTTTTAATAGCCGTAATGGTATGTTCAACTCAAAAGAGCTTATGAAAAAGATGATTGTAGCTGATAAAGGACGACACAATTTTCTTATTGTGCAGCTGGATCTGATTAAAGGTGTTAAAACCTTTTCTCCTATAACCAGAAAAGTAAGTGTTCTAATGGAAGCCATTGACAAAATAACTCCCACACCAGCTCTCACAAGAGATGCTGAGTTTTCAAAAAAGAATGCTAAGAAAAGATGCCTCTCTTCCTCTATGGGATCCAAGAGATCAGGATGCAACCAATGGAGGACAGGGTAACATGCCTTACACTGATATGAGAAAAGCCGAAGCCCAGTTTTACAGACATACAATACTTCAGTATGAAACATTCTTTCAGCGCCTGAAATATATGCTGACTTCAATTAAGCAGCCTAAAATATGCTTCCTCTTCTCAGAGGGTATAGCTCAGGGAGCACTGCTGAACAGCGATGTTGATCCTACAGCAGATCCTCTTCAGGGGCAGGCTTACGGCTCAATTATGGATTATACATTTAAAGAGACAAACGATAGTTCAGGTCAGTATTCACGCAGATATGTTCAGGTTCTTATAAATATTGCGAAACACATAAATACAGCCGGCAGTCTTCTCTACAGCATCAATCCCCAGAGTGGCCGTGTACCAGACACCCTTAATTCAGGTTCAATGACCCTGTCATCTATAACCTCAATGAGTGGTGGTAAATATTTTGCCGGTTCAGACCCTAAAGTAGTTTTTAAAGAGATTACAAAAAGCACTTCTGCTTATTACGAGTTAGCATACAATTCACAGGTATTTAAAAAGAGAAAGAATCGTGTGAAAGTTATCTGTAAAAAACCTGGTACAAAACTGAACACAATTAAATTTACCGAAGCTGCTACTAATTACAAGCAGCTTAATAAAACAGAAAAGAAGATCTTTATAGTTGATATGCTTGTTAATGGTGATTATGCAGGCTTTGAACTGCTCCAGGACCCTGAAGTCGCAAGGGAAGAGTCCGGTTCTGACTGGAAAGTTACAATTACTACTCCTCAGGAGCTACAGAAGAACAAGATGGATATTTTCAAAGTAACCTTCAAAAAAGACAGAAACATCAATATGCTGATTGAGTCAAAGGTTCCATCAAAATACATGAAATATAAACTTACGGGTCGGGATATTTCCCACTTTATTGTTTTTGTGGATTACAAAGCGATGAAGTGTGCCATAGCGCCAATAAAACCAATCAAATAAACCGTTCATGGAGCTGAAGGGACCTCCTTTTCAGCTCCTGATTATCTATCAGGATTCTCTTTCTCTATTAATTATCATTTTAAAAACGTCAGGTCTGTTGTAGTGCCCTGAGGTATCAAGAGTTAGTTTTTCTTCCAGAATCTGGTCAGGATTGTCAATATCACAGAAAATAACCCCTTCCTTTCCGAACTGTGGTTCAAGAATAAAATCACCATCCGGCCCGATTACACAGCTACCACCTCTGAGCAGCATATCCTCTTCCCTTCCTGTAAGGTGCTCCGGTAAAGTAAATTCAGAAGGAATATCACTGACTCTC
>CBDDBX010000016.1:0-114881 GCA_965225955.1 Candidatus Aminicenantia bacterium | reverse complement strand
GTTGGTGTTTTTACCCCTGGATAATCTAAAAACAAATGTTAGATACTCTTAAACCCATTAAGCTTTTTTATGAAACGTGATATCTCATCTCTTTTTTACATAATTCTTTCCGGTTCTAACTTCAAAATCTATTCGATTAAAACACAACTTACCCTGAAACACTCTGTGCAACTTGTGTTGCTGACCCATCTCTAAAATATCAGATATCACAAATTTTATTATATTATGAAAATAATATCAATAGAATCTGCAGAAAAAAATACTGTGTGTAGAAAAAAGGCGACAAGTATAGTGTTTTTATGATCAGTTGGTATAATTCTGCAGTTTACAAAAGGTTTTCCGGGAAATAATGCGGGTGTGTTTAAAGTATTGAAGCTGAGAGCCGGACTATGCTTGACAAAAACTGCAAATTTTTATATATTAGGGCTTAATTTGATTATTGAAAAGGAGTAGCTGTGAAAAGAACATTTCAACCAAATAACAGAAGAAGAAGCAAAAAAACACGGATTCAGGGCAAGAATGTCCTCAAAAGGCGGAAGATCTGTAATCAACAACCGCAGAAGTAAAGGGAGAAAACGTCTGTCAGCGTAATTGATGTCCGGCAGATTTTACTCTTCTCAGAGAATTAAAAAGGAGAAGGAGATACTCTACCTTCTCCGAAAGGCAAAACGTACTACAACTGCGTTTTTTTTTTATACTATTTAAAAAACAGCTCCCAATATAGCAGATTTGCAGTTTCTGTAAATAGAAGAGTAGGGAATGCAGTAGAAAGAAACTATATTAAAAGGAAAATGAGGGAACTCTTTCGGGTTAATCAGGGGAAGCTGGATGCTGGGTACGATTTGTGGATCGTAAGCAGAAAGAAATTCAACACTGAACAGTCCGAAGTAATTGAAAAGCTGTTTGTTGATTTAATAAACAGGATAAATCACAGGAAATGAAGTGGCTTGTATTGAAGCTTCTGAAGGGTTACAAAAAATTTATTTCACCTATGTTGGGGAATCATTGCCGGTTCCAGCCCACTTGCTCTGTCTATATGTTTCAGGCAGTGGAATCATTTGGTGTAGTAAAAGGAATAATTCTTGGAATTATCAGAATATTTAAGTGTAACCCATTTCATCCCGGTGGTATTGATAATGTTCCCGATAAATTTGAGGTGATAAAAGGATGGAAAACAAAAGCTGATTCTGGCTCTTGCACTTTCAATTGGTGTGATCTCAGTCTGGACCTATTTCTTTGGTCCAAAACCCGTTAACAAGCCAGTTACTCCGGTAGAGCAGACTGTAAAGAATGATTCTGTAAAAAAGAGTAGTAGTAAAAATCTCACTGATATTTATAGTGAGAAGAGCAGTGAAGAGAAGCAGGAACCTGTAGTTAATGTAGATACTGCAGTTAAAGGTTCAGAAAAAGATGTTGTTGTTGAAACAGATCTTTATACAGCAGTCTTTACTACTAAAGGTGCAGGGTTGAAATCTTTTATACTGAAAAAGTATATGGATGATGGTGCACTGGATGAGAAAGGCAAACGAGGCGAACGCAGACATCTTGATCTGGTATCAGATAAATCTGAGACTCAGGGAATTCTTCCTTTCTATTTTTCACCTTTCAAAGGCGATGGTTTTGAAAAGAGTATTGCTGAACTGAATACTTATCTTTATGCTACTGAAACTGAAGGTAAAATTAATGTAACAGGTAGTAATGGCTCAACTTCTGTTGAGTTTAAGTATGCAGATCCATCAAAGGGAATTGAAGTAGTAAAAAAGTTCTCATTTGCAAAAGACAGCTATGTACTTAAAATAGAAAGCAAAGTTGTAAGAGATGGCAAAGTTGTAAGAAACATTCCATATGTGTTCGGACCGGATATCGAGAGAGATACAGATAAAACAAGCAGAGCTATGCAGCAGCTCTTAAGTGTATCAGGTTTCTCAAATGGAGAATTAAACTCTATCGAACTGGAATCAGTAGATGTGGAAGCAGTTGATAATCAGGAAGGTACAAGTAAAGGCGATGGAGTTCTGTCCGGTGCTTTTAACTGGGTTGCTTATCATACAACATACTTTGCAGCTGTATTTGGTAACAGTACCGGTAAGATCGGAAATACAGCATATAATGTTGTGAAATATACAGAAGAAGGCAAGCCTGACCTTTTCTATTCATATATATCAGTAAAGAATGCCAATATGGTATATCTCGGCCCTAAAGACGAAGATGTTCTGGAAGCTACAGGTGTTCAGTATGGTTTTAAGGAACTCAACGGAGTTATCGATTATGGCTGGTTCGGTATAATTGCCAAACCTATGCTTATGGGTATCAATTTTGTACACAAAACTATTCTGAATGGTGGCAACTATGGATGGGCAATTGTACTCTTCACAATACTTCTGAAGATCATTCTTTTCCCATTAACATACTCTTCAAGTGTAAGTATGGCAAAGATGCAGACTCTTCAGCCAAAGATGAAGGCAATAAAGAAGAAGTATCGTAACCAGAAAGATCCTGAACAGAGAAAACAGATGAATGTAGAGATGATGGAGCTGTATAAAAAAGAGAAGGTAAACCCTGCTGGTGGTTGTCTGCCTCTGTTTATTCAGATGCCAATACTGTTTGGTCTGTTCCGTCTGCTTGCTGTTTCAATTAGTGTAAGGCATGAACCCTGGCTTCTCTGGATTACTGACCTGTCAATGAAAGATGCATTTTATGTTCTGCCTATACTGATGGGTGTATCCCAGCTTGTAGTTCAGAAAATGACACCTTCAGGTGGAGATGCAGCACAGAAAAAGATGATGTATATCATGCCGGTATTTATGACCTTTATTGTGATTAACTTCGCCAGTGGTCTTACTCTTTACTGGTTTGTTTCAAACCTTCTGCAGGTTGGTCAGCAGAAAATCATCAATAATAGAATCCATTCCCAGAAAAAAGAGGAAGAAAGACTTCGCAAAGCCAATAAGAGAAAAAAGAATAAAGGTTCTCAGGATAGTGTGAAGGGGCAATAAGAATGAGCAATAAGAAAGAGTTTTCAGCAAGCTCTCTTAAAGAGGCTATCGCAGATGCCGCCAGAGAGTTTAATACTGAAGAATCAAATATAAAATATGAGATTGTAACAGGTAAAACCAAATATTTTGGTCATAAAAACAGATCAATCTGTATTCTTGCCTGGGCATCAAAAGGAGATGAGGTCAAAGCTCTCAGTCAGTTTGTGAAATTACTTATTGACCGCCTTGGTGCAAATCTGAATTTTGAAGTTAAAACCGGAGAAGAGTACCTGAAAGTAAACTTTTCCGGTAAAGATTACCGTCTGCTTCTATATCAGAATGGGAATCTTTTAAATGCAATTCAGTATATAATTAATCGTCTTTTCTCCGATGAACTGGGGAAAAAGATATACTGTGAAAGCGAAAACTTCAGGAAAAACAGGGAAAAGGAACTTACTTCTCTTGCTCACAGGTATTCAAAAGATGTTCGCAGAGAAGGTAAAATAATTTCTATTAAAGAACTCAACCCTTTTGAAAGAAGAATTGTTCATATGACAGTCAGTAAATATCCTGATCTTGAATCCATTAGTGATGGAGATAACTTTCTTAAGGTAATTACAATAAAAAAGAAGAATGGATGAAGATACAATTTCCGCCCTTGCCACTCCTGCCGGACGTGGTGGTATCTCTGTAATAAGAGTATCGGGTGGAAATAGTCTCTCAATTATTCAGAAAATAACGGGAACAGAAGGTAAGCCCTGTGTTCCCGGAAAAATGTATCACGGTTTTATCAGTAAAGATGGTGATAAAATTGATGAGTGCATGTATGTTTTTTTCAAAGCACCCAGATCCTACACCGGGGAAGATAGTGCTGAAATTTCAACTCACGGTAATCCTTTTATAGCAGGTGCTGTTCTGGATCTCATCAATGATAACGGTGCCAGAATGGCTCTTGGTGGTGAGTTTACCTACAGAGCCTATAAGAACGGGAAACTGGATCTTATTCAGGCAGAGTCAGTTAATGAACTTATAAATGCAAATTCTGCTTACTACGCAAAGATGAAGTTTTCTGCTATAGAAGGAAGACTTTCAGAGCTGGTCAGGGGAATCCGAAAAGACCTCATTGATCTTGGAGTCAGAATTGAAACTATCATTGAATTCCAGGAAGATAACTATATGGAAGATATAGGCTTTTCTGAATTTATTGAAAGTGCTCTTGGAAAAGTTGAGGAAGTACTGGATAGTAGAAGGTTCGGGGAAACTCTTGATACAGGACTGAAGGTGGTGCTTGCGGGAAGAGTTAATGCCGGGAAATCTTCGCTTTTTAACTATCTGCTTAAAGAAGACCGGTCAATAATATCGTCTATGCCGGGTACAACAAGAGATTATATAAAAGAGAAAGTCTATATTGGGGGATACCCTTTTACAATTACAGATGTCGCTGGTATTAACAGAAAAACAGATGATAAAATAGAACAGGAAGGTATCCGCAGAAGTAAAGAGAAAGTAGCTGAAAGTGATGCTGTTATTTTCATGCTTGATGGTTCCTCTTCTCTTGAAGATGCTGACCTGGAAATTTTTAATAAGATCATAGATAAGAAAAAACTGATTGTTATAAATAAATCTGATCTGGAAAGAAGAGTTAAACAGGAAGATATTGAAAAGTATTTTTCGGAAGAGCAGGTTGTGGAGATTTCTGTCAAAGGTGGTGTAAACTGCAAAGCTGTAACAGATTTTCTTAAAGAGAGTGGGCGGACTATTGAACAGCAGGCTTCAGATTATGCTGTAAATAACAGACAGTTCAGATTATTTCAGGATCTGCGTACAGGACTTAAGGAACTTGATACAAAATATCGCAGCTTTAGTGATGTGCCTGAGATTACAGCTGAAGAGATAAGACGGTGTCTGAAGATAGCCGGAGAACTTACAGGTGAAGTTACACCTGATGATATTCTGAATACGATTTTCTCTGATTTTTGTGTAGGAAAATAATGAAAATAGTAGTAATAGGCGGTGGACACGCTGGTATTGAAGCAGCTCATGCTGCAGCAAAGATGGGTGCAGAAGTTATTCTTGTAACCATGAATCTTGAAACTATAGGGCAGATGTCCTGTAATCCTACAATTGGTGGTATTGCCAAAGGGCATCTTGTTAAAGAAATAGACGTGCTCGGGGGAGTTATGTCCGGTGCCGCAGATGCTTCCGGTATACATTTTAAATCACTCAATAGAAGTAAGGGGCCAGCTGTCAGAGCGACAAGGTCACAAAACGATAGAATACTCTACAGAAATTATATGAAAGAGTTTCTTGAGAAGTCAGAAAACATAACTATATATCACTCTGTGGTAGAAGGTCTCCTGATAGAGAATAACAGGGTTACCGGGCTGGAACTGGTAGAAGGGAACCGACTGATATGTGACTCTGTAATCATAGCTGCCGGAACATTTCTTAACGGGAAGATATATGTCGGAAACAGAATATATTCTGCCGGCAGATCTTATGAGCCGGCTTCAATAGGCCTTGCAGATTTTATTATAAATTCAGGTATTGAAACCCGGAGGCTCAAAACCGGAACTCCAATGAGGTTACATGCAGATTCTGTTAACTGGGATAAGTTTGAACCTCAGCCTGGAGATGAACCTCCGGTTCCGTTTTCGATCTTTAACAGCCAGCCTGTTAAAAACAGTGTAACCTGCTATATGGGGTATACAACTCCCCTTCTTAAAAAAGTTATAGAAGATAATATAGATAAGTCCCCTCTCTACTCTGGCACTATTGAAGGTGTAGGGCCCAGATATTGCCCGTCGATAGAGGATAAAATTGTAAAGTTTCCGCACCGGGAAAGGCATCATATATATCTTGAACCTGAAGGACTGACAACAAAGGAGATATATGTTAACGGCCTCTCTTCGAGTATGCCTGTGGAAGTTCAGCAGAAGATGCTTGAATCTGTTCAGGGACTTGAGAATGCTGTAATGATGCGTCCGGGATATGCAATAGAGTATGATGCCGTTAATCCTATGCAGTTGCACAGAACTCTGGAGCTGAAAGATGTGGAGGGGCTATATTTTGCCGGTCAGGTTAATGGCACTTCCGGTTACGAGGAAGCTGCAGCTCAGGGTTTGACAGCAGGAATAAACTCTGTTCTTAAGTTAAGAGGTGAAGAGCCGTTCATACCTTCAAGATCAGAAGGCTATATTGGTGTACTTATAGATGATATAATATCCAAAGGAGTAGATGAACCTTACAGACTTTTTACATCCAGAGCAGAATACAGATTGCAGCTCCGGGAAGATAATGCATTCGAAAGACTTGGATATTACGCAGAAAAATATGAGCTTCTTGGTAAAGATCAGCTGAAAGAAGCTGAGGCTATTGCGGCAAAAAGAAGTGCTGTTTTAGAATCTCTCAGAAGTAGTAAAGCCAGATTTAAAGGGAAAACTCATACTCTTGACCATTTTCTGAAAATGCCGGAGTTTACTTTTGATAAAGTTGCAGACCTGAAGGAGGATACAAACCTTGCGGAAGGTCTTGATAATAGTGATATCTCATATATTGAAGCAACTGTTAAGTATGAAGGTTATATTAAAAATCAGAATCGGGAGATAAAGAAGCAGAACTCCCTTGCTGGAACTGTTATTCCTGAAAATACTGACTACTTTGTCGTAGATGGTCTGTCTACAGAAGTAAGGCAGAAGTTAACCAGAGAGAACCCCGGCAGTCTGCTGGAAGCAATGAAGATTCCAGGTATTACTCCTGCTGCAATTAATGCTCTTTCAATATATCTTGCAGTTCAGAAAAGGGAATCTGAAAAAAAACATTAGAGTGCAAGGTTTTTATCCTCTGATTGTTTTCTCATATTAAAACAGCTGACAGATACCGGTTAAGTCGGCTTCAGGAGGAACGATATGATAAAAAAATTTGTTGTTAGTTTAATTTTACTGGTTGCTTTTGTTTTAACACCTTCAGTTCTTGATGCCAGAACCGGCAGAGATCATATGAAAGCAATGGAAGGCATGAAGAGACTTCGGGTAGCTGAAAGAGTACTCTTTTCTGTTAAAGGTATTATGAGACACAAAGAGGCACTTGGAATCACAGAAAAGCAGGAACGTGTTCTGAGAGACATGAGCGAGAAGTTTTATGAGTATGAAGTAAGGCAGAGAGCAGAAGTTAAAATGTGTCTCAGAATGAAGCTTCACAGCTATCTCAGGGACAGATAAGAGTAAACCGTAAACAGGTTGCTGCGAAAGCTAAAAAAGATAAGTCTCAATGATGGCAGATATGCAGATTGCCAGAATTAATCATAGACTGGATATCAAAAAAACTCTTAAAAAAGAGCAGCTTAAAAAACTTGAAGAGCTGAGAAAGCACAGAAGAAAAAGAATGTTTAAAAACAGTATATGATTAAGAAAGAACGTGAAGCAAAAGAAAGAAAAAGAATGAAGTATAAAAAGAATGCCTGAGGGCATTTTCAGTAAGTACCATTCTTATCTGAAATTTATTGATTAGACTTCACTTAATCACTTAGTGCTGAACGGCAGAAATGCCTTTCAGCACTTGAAAATCCCCCCAAATCTCTATATAATTATTCACCGTATGGAGCTATATAAACTTAATATTTTCGGAGCTGTTAATCTGCGTGGTAGTCTAGGAATATCCGGTGCCAAGAATGCAGCTCTACCTGAACTTGCAGCCTCACTTCTGACTGAATCCCAGCTGGATTTCAGAAATATACCGGATGTGGGAGATATCAGAGTTATGCTTAAAGCCCTCTCCAATTGTGGCGGTACAGTTATCTCTGAAAAGGATGTTACAACTCTCATTATGAGAGATATCAGTAATTGTGAAATCTCCGGTGAGATTACAGCTACTTCAAGAGCATCTATTCTGATTCTCGGGCCACTTCTTGCGAGAATGAAATATGCTAAGGTTTCCTTCCCCGGTGGTTGTCCTATTGGTGATCGAAAAGTAAATTTCCATCTTGATGGATTATCAAAGATGGGAGCTGAAATTGAGCTGTGTGAAAATAATATAACTGCCCGGACTAAAGGTTTAAAAGGAATCGATTACAGATTCCCCGGAAAAAGTGTTACCGGAACAGAAAACCTTATAATGGCAGCTACACTGGCAGAAGGTACAACTATTCTCAGAAATTGCGCTATAGAACCTGAAATCTCAGATCTCATTGATCTTCTTGTAAAAATGGGAGCTGAAATCGAAGGCAAAGATAGTGAAACCATAACAATTAAAGGCAGGAAAACTCTTAACGGAGCAGAACATTCTGTTGTGCCGGACAGAATAGAAATGGGTACTTATGCAATTGCCGGCTGTTTTGAAGGAAATAGCATAGAACTTATCGATGTTATACCTGCACATATAGATTTTCTGCTTGATCTGTTACGAAAAATTGGTGCTTATGTTGAAACGGGTAATGATTTTGTGAGAGTAAAAGCAGGAACAGATTATAAACCTGTAGATATTATTACTGCTCCCTATCCAGGATACCCGACAGACCTTCAGGCGCAACTAACAACATTGATGACCGTTATTCCGGGGGAATCAACAGTTACAGAGAACATATTCAATAACAGGTTTCAGCATACAACTGAACTGAATAAAATGGGTGCTGATATTGTGGTGGATGGTAACAGAGCTGTTATAAAAGGGGGAACTCCTCTTAGAGGGGCGACTCTTGTTTCTACTGATCTCAGAGCTTCGGCTGCCCTTGTTCTTGGAGGTCTGATTGCTGAGGGTAATACTGTAGTGCATAATGCTGCTCAGCTCTTCAGAGGCTACGAAGATCTGCCAGGGAAACTTAATAGCCTGGGAGCAGATATTAAAGTTCAGGAGGATTCTAATGAGTGATTGTCTGTTTTGTCGTATAGCAGCAGGTGAAATCAAATCAGAGTGCCTGTATGAAAATGAAGATGTCTTTGTTTTTAAAGATATTCAGCCGGTAGCTCCGGTACATTTACTTGTTATTCCCAAAAGACACTTCTCCTCAATCAAAGAGGTAGACAGTGAACAGTTAACAGGAAAACTGTTTTCTGCAGCAGTAAAGGTTGCAGAACAACTAAATATAGATGATTATCGTCTGGTAATTAATACCGGGGAATCGGCTGGCCAGACCGTGTTTCATGTACATCTCCATCTTATAGGTGGAAGAGTTATGGAGTGGCCTCCAGGTTAAGTAAGGAGTGTTAATAGGATATGCCCTGCATTATTGACGGAAATAATCTGATTGGATCTTCACCTGACCTTTCTATTGAAGATCCCGATGTACGATTGCAGCTTCTTCAGGCTGTAATCAAGTATCAGAAAGTAAAAAAGAATAACATCGTTCTTGTTTTTGACGGTGAGCCTGAAGATAAGATACTGAAACATGCAGATGCCAGAAAGATCAGTGTTATTTTTTCAGGAAAAAATATTAAAGCATCCGATAAGATCAGAGAGCTGGTTGATGGCTACAGTAGTTGCAAAGATACAGTTGTAATAACTTCAGATAGAGAGCTCAAAACCCACTCCCGTAAGAAGGGAGCTAAAAGTATAAATTCGATTGAATTCTACTACAAGCTTAAGCGTTTTAGCAGAAACAGCGAAAAATTTGAAGAGAAACAGAAAAGAATCGAAGTAGAAGTAAGTGATAACGAAGTAGATGACTGGATGAAGATTTTCCAGGGTTAAGAACCTGGAAAATTTATAACTGTTGGATTGTACTTCTTAAGGTATCTCAATATAACTTCTCCATTTCCTGCAACGATATAGATCTCACCTGGTTTATTCGCAGACTTTTTTTCCAGAGCTCTGGACAGAGTTGTATAGGAAATTCTGTGAAGAGAATCTGTTTGAGGTGCAGTCTGAACATTGACAGGTACATCACTTCTGAATCTGAGTATATTGATCTCTCTCTCAAGATCGTTGCCATATTCTGCTGTTTTTACTCTCTCTTTACCAAGAGAAATTTTAAGAGCTCTCAGGAACTCTTCTCTACCAGGTTTAACTCTTGATGAAGAGTTTTTTGAGATATTGTGAATAAGGTTAATAACGTAACTGAGTTCTGAAGGCTGTAATCTTAATATACTATTTCTCACAACAGAGAAGTATCTGTGATTGTTAATTGCTGTACTTATTGAGATATTTCCAACACCACCATTCAGTGCTGCTCTGTAGACTCTACCCGATGGTATACCAAAATCTATCGTATTAATCAGCACTTCAGGCAGATGTTTCCTGCTTATTACAGGAGGAACTGTTTTAAAAGTATATACAACAGGAGTTCTTACTCTACTGCTGTTTATTACAAATAGTTTACTACCGCTTTTAACAGATATTCTTTTTTGTCTGATTTTCCTCTTAAATCTCTCTTTGATGTTTCTCATACTGTTTTCAATGTGCCCATAGACAATATGAGGATTCATCTTGCTCTTTATGTATATTCTGGTACATGATGGTTTAATAGTTTCATGAAAGAATGAGAGTAACTGGTAAAAATTAGCATTTTCAGCATCAAACATGGATACAGGCTGGCGTCCTATTATATCACCTTCAAAAAAGTGATTGTAAGCTACCTGTTCTGCAAGGTTATCAAGCCAGTTCTGTCTTGCAAAATAAAGCTCCCAGAACTTCTTTTTGCTACTTGCAAATCTTTCCGGCTTAAACTGCTTGTAAGTGTAAAGCTCCTTCATAAACATAAGAAAAGAGTTAAAGTTGGAATGAAGAAACTTTAAAGACAGCCGGATATGATTCTGACGATATGTAATCTTAATGTTATTTCCCAGTCTGGTAAGCTGGTTAAGAAGTGAAGAGCCCTGAGCTGGTAACTTGCGGTTAAAAAGGTTTTCCATAACTATCATGGGAATTGCAGAGTTAATGGCTCCGTTTTTCAGATCGAAGATTAGTTCGGCCTGAACATATCTGAAAGAATCGGCCTGAACCGCAGTGATCTGCATGCCTTTTGAATTTGTTTTACTGGTTCTGCTGTACCCATGTATATGGCTGCATACAGCAGGCAGGGTAAGTATGATTACCAGCAGATTAATTCTTTTTCTTATAGACATTCAGAACTACCATATTTTTTTTTGTAAGATATCTGTTCTTTAAAGTTATGATATCGTTAGGTGTGACTCTTTTCAGTTTTTTTATATATCTTCGGTATACATTAAGGTCATTATGAAAATGCAGGCATTTTGCCAGAAGCAGGGATCTGGATTCTATATTCTGCAGCTTTTCTATTAGATCAACAGTTATTATAGTTCTTAATTGCTTTAGCTGAGTGGCACTGATCCTGGTTTTGAGCCTTTCTATTGTTTTCAGGGTTATAAGCTTTGCTCTCTCAATGTCGAGCCTTTTTTCAGCTATAAGTTTTATGATGAGAGCATTGGTTTCAATATTGTCGGTATATTCAAATACAGTATCTACATTGAGGTCCCGGTTATTATCAAGGTTTTTCTGTAACTCGGAGATTCTGGGGTCACTCAGCCAGTATCTTATTACATCAAATGTAACGTGGTCGAGGCTGAGTTGAGAGGGAGCTTTGATCCCAATCAGGGCGTAATGTCTTTTTATATCCGGCAGCATCAGGTTCTTATATATGTATTTTTTCCCTGGCTTTATAGTCTTATATTTTCTTGATATCGGCATGCCCTGTGCAGGAATTGTACCGAAATGTTTATTAATTTCTCTCTTTACGATAGTCTCATCAAATTTACCGCAAATTACAAGAATTATATTGGCTGGATTTGAATAGTTTTTGAGGCTGTTCAGGATAACCTGGTTACTGGAAGTAAGAATAGCATCTATATCTCCGTAGATTGGGAGCCTGTATGTAGAACCCCGGAACAGAGTTTGTTTAACCCATTCCTGAGAGCTCACATGATGGTTGTGTTTTATAATTTCGCCTATTCTTGAATATAGTTTATGCTTACTTCTGCCTATCAGTGAAGTGTCAAGTCTCAGAGAACTGATTCTCTGGCTTTCGACCCATAAACCTTTGATGTAGCCGGAGTCAGGGAGAAGAAAGCTGAACCAGGAGTTATCGTAGTTGATCTTTCCATTTCTTCTGCCCCCATTACTCTCTACAAAAATCGCTCTTTCATATGGTGCCAGATTACTTGTCGGAGCATTCAAAAATTCCCTGTACATATATGAACATCCAAATACAGCAGAGCTATCATCAATTACACCATTCTTATGATAAACCATTATCGTTGTTGCTTCGACGTGAGGAGCTGGGGAGAGAATGACCTGGAGACCATTAGGTAATCTGTAAAATGTTGCAGGTATTCTGATATCCTTAAGGCCAGCTGAAAACAGACCAATGCTAAATAAAATTATATAGCCGGAGAACAGAAATTTTTTTATCATTTTACTTATTTTAATACTACGTAAAAACAGAGTCAATTTGTCAGAAAAAAGATGAAATCAGGAAATTTTTACTTTAATTTTCCCGTCTTTAAAATCCAGAGCCATTCTTGCTTCATTTATATTGCCCTTCTCCATTTTCTGCTTAAGTGCCTGGATAAATCTGGCTTTTCCGGTTTCTGATTTAAATTTTTCCGGCAGCTTGTCTTCAAATTGATTCATCAATCTGTTAAAAGAGTCTGAATCGTTCAGTTTCACTGCTACAAGTTTCTTTCTGGGTGGAGCAGAATCAGTAGCTGGTACCTGATCTGAGGGGCTCTGTTTTCCTGATTCTCTTTTTATAACAGGAAGTCCCATTTCCAGGGAATTAAGTTTCTTTAACCACATATTATTGTAGAGGTTAAATCTGGATGTCAGATTCTGTATCAGAAGGGATACCCTGGGGGAACGGTCAGCTCTGAAATTGAGCTGTTGAACTGCTTTTGAGAG
Organism: Candidatus Aminicenantia bacterium; assembly: GCA_965225955.1. GTDB lineage: Bacteria > Acidobacteriota > Aminicenantia > UBA2199 > UBA2199 > CBDDBX01. The sequence continues at coordinate 102,057 of CBDDBX010000016.1, read as the reverse complement.
AATCGTACGTTCCTGTTCCGGTGGTGTACGCCTTTCGCCGGAAAAGTAGAGATTGAACTGTAGTTTCAGATCTTCCAGGCGTCTGCCCAATTCAGCAATGTTATTCTCAATTGCTTTGTCCTGATTGTTCATCTCTACTCCGGTATTAATTAATCTATTTAATATATTTTGATATTATCGGTTTCAACTTTTCTTTTGTTTCCTCACTGATAAGATCTTGCCTGGTCATTACAGCTGTTGCCAGAGCTTCATCACAATTACATGACTGTGTACCCATAATGTTAACCAGCTTTTTAATAAGCATATTGGCATTATTAACGTTCTTATTAAGATATTCCACAACCATTTCAACAGTAACAGAGGCTGTCTCTTCGTGCCAGCAGTCATAATCTGTCACAAAAGCAAGTGGAAGGAAGCAGAACTCCATCTCTTTTGCAAGTTTGGCTTCAATCGCCTGAGTCATACCTATTATGTCAAAACCTAGCTGACGATATGCCAGTGATTCTGACAGTGATGAAAACTGAGGACCCTCCATATTGAAGTATGTGCCACCTTTGTGAACACTGATTCCTTCTGCTTTGGCAATTTCAAAAGCTTTACAGCAGAGATCTTCACATACAGGCTGAGCCATTGATACGTGAGCTACAATTCCTTTTTCGAAATATGTTTTTTCTCTCTTGAAAGTGTTATCAAAATATTGTGATGGTATCACAAGGTCTGTTGGTTTAAGTTCTTCTTTTAATGAACCAACAGCTGTAACTGAAATCAGGTTTTTAACTCCCAGAGTTTTAAGAGCATACAGGTTTGCTCTATAGTTAACTTCAGAAGGATTTAATCTGTGGCCGATTCCATGTCTTGATATAAATGCAATCTGTTTACCGTCAAGAGTTCCTGTGAGAATCTTTTCGGATGGTGCGCCAAAGGGTGTATCTATTGTTATATATTCGGGATCTTTAAGATCCATATTATAAAAACCACTACCGCCGATAATGCCTGTTTCTGCTTTCATTTGTTCTCCTTAACGTTTAAAAGATAAAAATAATGCATCAGGCATTTAAAGTCAATTGGGGACTGCCGGTTCAGTATTTTTCCACCGGCAGATCGGATCTGGAAGTTTTTTTTCTCTCTATCTGGATATCTCCATATTTGCCTTCGATTGTAATTGCTGTATCTTCACCGGAGATAACCCCAATAGTTCTTGTTTTACCCTTCTCAACAGTGAACTGACTGAATCCTTTTATTGTAATATCACCGGATTTTATATCAGCATTAAGATCAGGCATTATGTTGGCAGGGCATTTAAGATGTACATCGGAGTTATTTACTCTTATAGACAATTTCTGCATCTTATCGGTAAAGCCCATAGTTATATCACCTTTCTTTGAGACAATTGTTGCAAGCTGTGCGCTTATGTTGCTCATGTTAACAGGAGAAAAAACAGCATTGGTGCTCAGAGTGTATGCAGAAATATCAGAGCAGTCCATTTCAGATTGATGGAGTTTGATATCAAGTTCCCCTGTAATGTCTTTTGCAAGTACAGGTGAATGCCAGCCGTATATATATACTCTTCCTTTTACGTCCTGAACAATTATTTCACCTTTTTTATTGGCAACAGATATGTCTGTATCATCACAACCACTTACTGTTGTATTGCCTTTCGAATTATCAGAGTTTATTTTCGCGCCGGTACTATGTATAATCACGTCGCCAAGATAGTTGCTTAACTCAACAGACACAGAATCAGGTACTTTAAGAATATACTTGACTCTCACCATATCCAGAGGCAGATTACTGGCTTTGTATGAACTCAGATAGAGATTGCCATCATTTATCTCTTCAAATAAGCTGACTGCTTTCTGTATCTGCTCTGCTTTGTCAGTATCTTTACTGTATACAGTCAGTTCAGTAGTAAGATAGACATCTTCGCTATCTGAAGATGATATCACTATTGAACCTCCGGCATTTTCAAGAGTTACTGTTCTGATATCTTTGAAAGTTTTCTCTTCCCCGCTGTATTTGTTAGGAAAATCAGGTTCAGTAAGGGCAATTTTTTTGTCAGAGATTTTATCAATAAAACCTGAAACAAAAATACCCTTCTTTATTGCCAGGTGGATGAAACCCATCAATACCAGAACGATAACAAGAAATATCTCTTTCTTTTTCATTTTTTTGATCTGTAATACAGAACCAGATTTTTCACTCCAATGTATATAAGAATCAGTGGCCAGTATGTAAAGATTACATCATCCCAGATTTCTATATCTGTAATATCAAGATTATTCAACAGGAATATTATTCCAAGAACAACCAGTATCAGACCAAAAACAGTTTTGTCATTTCCGCGATTACTCATTATTACCTCCTTTGTTGGAACGGCCAAGAATGATACTCACACCAATAAGAATCATAATGGCTGGAAAAACAATATCTATGTCACTGAGCTCAAGATAGTCAAGATTAATAAGCTGAAAATAGCAGCCTATGAAAAATATTATCAGAGAACCTATAAATGAAGGTCTGTCCTCTTTAGGAGCCGGCGGAGTATATTCTCCGGGCTCATCTCCCGCAGTAATAGCTGTCTGGGGTTTTGCAGGAACAGAAGATGCTTCGTTGTAGCTGTCAAAGATCTGGTACATGTAACCTCCGGCAAAAAGAAGACCAAAAAAGATAGATTCCATAATCAGTCCCCGGTTTACAGCACTAACAAACATCGCTATAGATACAGCAATTCCTGCAAAGTATCCAAAGCCTTTAAGGGCATTGCCAAGATAGAAGTAGCCAACTCCCGGTATAACTGAGAAAAGGGCAGCAAGTCCGGGTTTTTTTGATGTTCTGATCTGTTCTCTTGTTTCTTCCATAAGTTAAACTCCTTTTTCTTTTACCCTGTCACTTTTTATCTGCTCGTTTTTTTTTTCAGATTCATCTTTTTTTACATACCTGAATCTTTTAGGCTGAACTTCTTCGTCCTGAAAGCCCTCAAAGGTGTCAACTACCATGACCATGAATTTTTCAATCATGGCGGCTCCCTGACGTACGCGTTTATGCCCTTCGGGATAGATTTTTGTGAAGTAGAAAAAGTTCAGAAGCAGTACTACTGTTCCAATCATGGCTGCAATCCATTTTAATGCCATATTGGAATTTCCTGTTTCTATGAATTCATTCTCGGGAATGTTGTAGAGGCGGTTCTTAAGGTAGAACGGAACCTCTTCTTCCAGTAACTGTACTGAATCCATTAACTCTTCCATTTCATCTCTCAGAGCTGAACAGGATTCGCAGGAATCCAGATGCTCTTCAACCTGTCTGCTTAATTCAGTATCCAGTTCATCTTCAATAAAATCGGAAATTAATTCTTCTATTTCATTGCATAACATTTTATACCTCCAGAAACAGTTTAGCCAGCTTGATTCTGGCTCTGTTTATCCTGGACTTTACCGTTCCTACCGGAATTTCCAGATTACTGGAAATATCCTTGTAGGAGGCTCCTTCAATATCTCTCATGGTAAGCATAATCCTGCTTTCCGGTTCAAGTTCCTTAATTTTACCTCTGAGCCTTTCTTTATCAGCATTTTCCATACTAGTATCTTCAGGAGATTTGCCTGTTACTTTCATATTAGGCTCAAGTTCGCTTTTCAGACGATTCTTTTTATCTTTTCTCCATTGATCAATGCAGTGGTTTTTTACAAGTCTCATGAACCATGAGTTGAAGCTGTATTCATCAGTGTATTTTTCAAGATTTGTGTAGAGTTTTACAAAAATATCCTGTGTAAGATCCGCTGCATCTTCCTTATTTTTAGTGAAGTTCAGCGCGACATTATAAACTCTTCCTGAATAGCTGTTTACTAGCATATTCCACGCCTCCTGATCTCCTTCTCTGCACCTGTCAACAATCAATTTCATCTTCACTTCCTACTAACGGATCAAAGTAAACTAAGGTTCCCATAAAAATATTATTTTTTCAAATTTCTGAATTTTTCAAGTTTTTTATGTTTTTAAAGAGGCTATCATATAAATTGACAAGCCTGCAAAACAGAAAAATGGAGCAAATCCTGAGATAAAAGGAGATAATATGCCCATTTCTCCAAGAGCTCCGGCGATTCCAATGGCTCCCCAGTAAAGTATGGAGGCCCCAACAGCAATCCCTATTCCGTGCAGAGCACCTTTTTTGCCCATTGAAAATGCAAAGGGGATTGCTATCAGAACCATTACTATACTTGAAAAAGGGAAAGCCATTTTGTAGTAAAGATTAGCTTCATATTTTTTCTGTGTTGATGAGCCATTTCTTTCAAGATAGTCTATATATTCACTAAGTTTGCTTATATTCATATACTTTGGCCATTTAATCTTGTTGGTAAAGATTTCTCTGCCACCTTTTATTTTTATGGTTTTTCTTACAAAAGTTCTGAAATATTTCTTCTCACCAAAACTCCTTTCAAAACCATTGTAAAGAAGCAGTTCTGTAGGTGAGAGCCATTTGGCAATCTCACAGTGGACCCGTGTTTTTATCTGTCGGTTTTCATCCAGTTCTATTGTGTCGAAAGGAAAGAATTTACCCTCTTTCCGGTCGAATATATTGTAGAAATATATCTTTCCGCTTTCATCTGCTACCCATCTGTTATTATATTCTCTCTCTGTTTTGGTCTTTCTCTTGTTTATTATGTTCAGCTGTTGCTCTGCCAGTTTATTTGATGCCGGAGTAATCTGCTCCTGAATATAAAAGGCAAGTCCTGATAAGATCATACCGAAGATAACAGCTGGCGCAACAAGTCTGTATAAGCTTATTCCCCCAACCTGTACAGCAATAATCTCATTTTTCTTACTCATCCATGAGAATGTGAGAAGAACTGCGGTTAATGCTGATACCGGAAGAATCTGCCCCAATATTTCCGGGGAGTAATAAAAGATGTATTTGAATACGTGAAGCATGCTCACGTTGTTTTCCATGGCATTATCTGCTCTTTCAGTAAATGTCACTATGAAGAATATTGCAAAGAGAGAAGAAAATATGAATGTGAAAACCAGGATTAATTTTTGTCCCACATACATGTCCATTATTTTCATGAATCGCATCTTTATTGTTCTGATTTTAAGAACAAAGAGGACTTTTTTCTCTTTTATTTTCTCTTTTTTAAATACAGATGCTAATTTTCTGCCGAAATTAAATTGTGGCTTTTTCTCTTTTGCAGAATAGTAATAGAGAATAGCTCCAACTATAAGCAGGAATATATTGGTAATCCACATCCCAAGTAATGGAGAGATTGTCATTTTACCTATCCTGGCGTCTATATTCATGGAAACCGTATAGTAGACGAATATTATTCCAAGAGAAATTATAAAACCTCTGGTTTGCCCCCCCCTTTTGGTTGAAATACCAAGAGGCAGAGCAAGAAAAGCGAAGGCCAGACAGGCAAATGGCTGTGCGAACTTTTTGAAGTACTCTTTCTGATATCTTACGTGCTTTCTCTTATCATATGGTGAAACCGGTTTCTTTTTAATCTTTTCTCTAAGTTGGGTCAATGAGAGGTGGTTGTGCCGTCGCATATGGCGAATAGGGTTAATCTTGGCAATTTTCTCTGTTTTACTTTTATAAAAAGAAGTAGAGAAGCTCTTTCCAGGCTCTTTTTTGTCATACTCAATTACCTGTGCGTCTTTCAAAACAATATTGTTATCAGTATCCGGTTTGTCGGAATAGATTATCATACCCTCTTTTGCTGTTATAACAACATCTTTCTCTCTGTTTGCTTCAGAAAAAAGCATTACATTCTGCCATGCACCACTCTTACGATCTATATCATCAAAGTAGAGGACATAATTGGGAAACTGAGTAAAGAAAGTCCGGGGCTTCACTTTTGAGAAAACAGCAGAATATGCAATTTTATTGGTAAGTTTCATCAGCTGGAAAGAAGATTCAGGTGCAATATATATGATCAGAGCCGATGATATAAGCCATGTTGACATTGAGAATAGCATTACTGGTTTAAGAAGTCTTGAGTTTTTAATACCCATAGTCTTCATGGCAACAATTTCAGAATCTGAACTCATTCTGCTGAGCCCTGCAAGTATTCCCATTAGTGTTGACATGGGAATTGTAAAAGCAAGAAGTTCCGGCATGAGGAGGAGAAGAATCTCTGCAATGGTAATTGCAGAAACGTTTCTGGAAGCAAGATGCTTCATCATAATAAGTATATTATTTATAAGCAGAGTAAATGTATATACAGTAAGCCCCATAAGAAAAGGGGAAACCAACTCTTTAAGTACATACTTGTCAAAACGGGTCAACATGTGTAAATGATACCATATGAACCTGCATCATTACAAAGCAGTAATATGAGGGCGTCAAGTCCGGTGTAACTTGCTTTTTAAAGCACATTTCATTATAATACGCTCTATATATAAAATAGAGGATAGTATAATGGCTGATGAATTGTTGAAGAGTATTGCACAACTGAGCAGAGAGCGTGGAATTTCACCGGAAATTTTCTATTCTGCTATTGAGGAAGCCCTGCTTACTGTATCGAAAAAATATTTTGAGCAGGAAGACAGCGATTATGTTAAGGTTGAAATTGACAAAAAAGTCGGCCGTATACAGGTCTACACAACTAAACTTGTTGTTAAGGAAGTTGAAAATCCTGCCAGTGAAATTGACTGGAAGGAGGCTCTGAAACACGATTCAAAAGCTAAAGAAGGGGATGAAATAAAGATTTTTCTACCTGGTGAAACACTGGGAAGAATTGCTGCTCAGACAGCGAAACACATTATAATGCATAAAGTGGTCAAAGCTGAGCAGGAGAAAATTTATGATAAATATACACCTCTGGTAGGACGTGTTCTTGCTGGAGAAGTAAGAAGAAATGATAATGGAAATATAATTGTCGGGCTGGATGTGGGAGAAGCCATTCTGCATCCAAGAGATCTGTCTCCTAAAGACCAGTTCCAGCGGGGTGATATTATCCGCTTTCTGATAAAGAGAGTCTTTCAGGAAGGCAAAGGTCCTCTCATTCTCGGTACAAGGTATATGAACGATTTTGTAAAAGAACTCATTAAGAAAGAGGTTCCTGAAGTTTCAGATGGAACAGTAGTAGTTCAGGGGATCTCTAGAGAGCCCGGTGTGAAATCCAAAGTAGCTGTGTACTCCTCAGATAAGACTGTTGACCCAGTTGGTGCCATTGTTGGTATGAATGGCAACAGAGTTCTTGCAATTACAAAAGAGCTTAGAGGTGAGAGAGTAGATGTTATTGCATGGAGCGATTCGCCGGAACGCTTTATTGCTTCTGCCCTGACTCCGGCAACCGTTATAAAAGTCAAAATAATCGATGAAGAAAACAGAAAAGCTGAAGTAACTGTATCCGATGAATCTTTATCTGCTGCAATTGGCAAGAAAGGCATCAATATCAAGCTGGCTTCCAAACTGACTGGCTGGAATATCCAGCTTACCAACAGAATGGGAATCGGAACAGGTTCAATTCAGAAGAAACTCTAGGAGGAGCCCATATGCCTAATATAAAGCTGCACGAAGCAACTAAACAATTTAAAATCACTAATAAACTGGCGATGTTTTTTCTTTCAAAGAAAAATCTCCCGGTAAAATCCCACTCTTCTACAATCTCAATTGAGCAACTTGAACTTCTGAGGGAATTCTCAAGAGATACTGAGCAGCATAAAAAACTCACTGCTGAAATGAAAAAGGCAGATAAGCAGAAGAAAGTGGAAAAGGCTCCTGTAAAGAAAGCAGAAGAACCTAAAGCTGCCGCTCCGGCTCCTAAAGCTGCTGAAGCTAAGCCTGAACCAGTTAAAGTAACTGAAGTTAAACCAGTAGCTAAAGAGGAAGTTAAAAAAGAAGTAAAACCTGAAGTTAAAAAAGCAGCTCCTGCGGCACCTGCTCCTGAGAAGAAACCTGAAAAATCTCCTGTTAAAAAAGAAGAACCCAAAGCTGCTGCACCGACTCCAAAAGAGGTTAAGAAGGCAGCACCTCCCAGGGAAGTCAAAAAAGAGGTAAAACCTGAAGTTAAAAAAGCAGCTCCTGCACCCCAGAGAGAAGAAAGACCTCAGGCTCCACGTCCCCATCATAATAAAAAGGGTGGGTACAATAACAGGCAGCATCCCGGAAACAATAAGTTTAATAAAAAAGGGCAGAATAAAAGAGGCGGAACTCCAAAAGTTAATGTTCCAAATAAGCCAAGTTTTGACGAAGTGAAACTACCGGAAATGATTCAGATTCCAGATATTATTACAGCAAAAGAGCTCTCTGATGCTCTTAATCTCAAAATGAAACTTTTTGAATATACTCTGAATGAGCTTAATATTCACTGTCATGCAAATGAAGTGCTTGATCTGAAAGATGTTGAAAAAATCTGCGAACATTTTGAAGTTGCAGTAGATGTTACCTCTTTTGAAGATTATCTCTTCAATACTTTTATTGAGAACAACTCTTCAGTAAAGAGTTCCAAAGCTCCGGTTGTAACCGTTATGGGACATGTTGACCATGGGAAAACAACTCTGCTTGATACAATAAGAAAAACAAAAGTTGCTGATAAAGAAGCTGGTGGTATTACACAGTCCATTGGTGCTTATAAAGTAGGTACAGGTAATGGAGATGTGATCTTTATCGATACTCCTGGTCATGAAGCTTTTACAAATCTTCGTGCAAGAGGTGCAAGAGTAACAGATATTGTTATTCTCATCGTTGCAGCTAACGATGGTGTAAAACCTCAGACTATTGAAGCTATTAACCATGCAAAAGCAGCTGGTGTTCCAATGATTGTTGCGATCAATAAGATTGACCTTGATGGGGCAGATGCTAACAGAGTTAAGCAGGAACTGAGTCGCTATGATGTACTTGTAGAAGACTGGGGCGGAGATACTGTATCTGTAGAGCTTTCTGCTAAACATGGTAAAAACATAGACGCTCTTCTGGAAATGATCGGTTTGATTGCTGAAATGCAGGAGCTTAAGCATTATAAGAAAGTACCTGCAAGAGGTACAGTTATTGAATCAAGACTTGATCCTAATCTTGGGCCTGTAGCAACAATTCTTCTTCAGGATGGTTCCGTAAAGAGAGGAGATTTCTTCATTTGCGGTAATTCATCAGGTAAAATCAAAGCTATCTTTGATGATGCAGGTAAGAAACTTAAGAATGCAGAAAGTCCAATTCCTATAGAAATTATGGGCTTCGAATCTGTTCCTGAATCAGGTGATAGATTCCAGATTCTGAAAAGTCAGGATAAAGCCAGAAAGGTTACCTCAATAAGGGTACTGAGAGAGAAATCAGAGAAGAGTGAAGAGATAAATGCTGAAAAGAAGATGAGTCTGCAGAACCTTTTCTCCAGAATGGAGGAGAGCAGCTCTGTTGAATTCCCGATTATTCTTAAAGCAGATAATTTCGGTTCCTGCGAAGTGCTTGAAAGCGTAATTATGAAGCAGGAAGTTGAGAAAGTTAAGATAAATATTATACATAAAGGAATAGGTAATATTACTGAAAGTGATATTATGCTGGCGACCACTTCAAATGCAATTATTCTGGGTTTTAATGTAAAAGCTCCCCAGAAAATTCTGGCTCTTGCCAAGAGAGATTCAATAGAGATAAAACTTTACAATGTAATCTACCATCTTGCTGAAGATATACAGAATGCTATTGCCGGTAAGATTGAGCCCGAATACATTGAAGAGAAGATCGGTAAGATTGAAGTTCTGCAGAAATTCAAGATTTCAAAACTTGGTGTAGTTGCCGGCTGTATCGTGAGAGAAGGTAAAGTAACTAATAAGTCACGCCTTAAAGTATTACGTGGAACTGACTTTGTATTCGAAGGTGAGCTTGATACCCTTAGAAGAATTAAAGATCAGGTTTCTGAAGTTAAAGCCGGTACTGAATGCGGTATTAAGATTAAAAACTTCAACTCAATTGAAATCGGAGATATCCTGGAATCTTACGAGCTTGTAGAAAAGAAGTAGTGAGTTTTGCAGATGTCTGTCAGAACAGAGAGAGTAGCTAGTACTATAAGGCAGAGTCTGTATAATATACTGCTCAACGATATAGAAAATCCTTTGATTAAGAGTGTGGCGATTACAGAAGTCTCTGTGTCGCCTGATTTGCAGAAGACATGGGTAAGAGTGAGATCTCTTACCGGTGAACATGCGGAAGCTGTTAAAGCACTTAAAAAAGCTTCAGGATTTATAAGAAGAAGACTTGCTGCTGCAGTACATCTTAAAAGAATTCCTGAACTTAAGTTTGTTGACGATACTGAGAAATAACTAAGAGAAATTAGAATGAGATCCGGTTTATCTGAAACGGGTGAGCACACCTGTGAGCTGATAGCATCCAGAATTCTTTGTGCTGAAAAAATAGCTGTACTTTCGCATCTGAGACCTGATGCAGACTGTATAGGTAGTGGGCTGGCACTCTGTATGATGCTCAGGCAATTGGGTAAATCGGTAATTTTCAGAAACCCTGACCCTGTTCCACATCCTCTTATGAGATTACCTGGAATAGAAATGCTTGAGCAGAAACAGGTGGCAGATGAGGAGCTGGATCTTATTATAGGAGTTGAAGGTTCATCTGTTGTCAGAACCGGGCATAAAGGGATAGAAAAATATTTCAGAATAAATATAGATCATCACATAACCAGCAGGCAGGATGCGGATGTCAACTGGATAGATCCGGATGCAGCAGCTGTTGCTGAGCTTATTTTTGAGTTGGGTAATGCTTTAGGTATAGAGTTTACCAGAGATATCTGTTTTAACCTCTATGCTGCAATCTCTTCAGATACCGGCTCAATGAAATTTTCCAATACCACAGGTAAGACTCTGAAAATTGCTTCAGAGCTTGTTAAAAGAGGTGGCTTTGAACCATGGGAAGTAACAGACCTGCTTTTTAATTCCAACCCTGTTGAAAAGATTCTTCTGATGAGAAAAATTCTTAATACTATGGAATTGCATAAAGATAACAGAGTTGTTCTTATAAGGTATGAGAGGGATTTTGATGCGACAACTGATATTTCCGGTTTTGATGTAGAAGATATAATATTTATTCCAAGATCAATAGATGGTGTTAAAATCACTCTCTTCTTTAAAGAAGCAAAAGAAAATATGTTTCGTGTTTCAATAAGATCCAAAGAGAACTATAGTGCTCAGAAGATTGCCGGCAGATTTGGTGGCGGAGGCCATGATCATGCAGCTGGTTTTTTCTGTGAAGGATCTTTTGAAGAGTGTAAGATTGAGATACTTAAAATAATAGACGAACTCTACTGAGGATATTATGAACGGATTAATAGTAATTAATAAACATAAAGGTATAACTTCACAGACAGCTGTGAGTAAAGTAAAAAGACTATTTAAGATCAAAAAAGCAGGGCATTTCGGAACGCTGGATCCTATGGCTGAAGGAGTACTGCTTGTTGCTCTTGGTAAGGCAACAAGATTTTTTGATTTCTATATAAAAAGCAGTAAGTATTATACCGGCCTGATACACTTTGGGTTTGCAACGGATACTTATGATGCTGAAGGTGAAGCTGTATCTGACTCTGTAGAGGTTGACCTGACAAGTATGGATATTCCTTCACTCAAAGAAGGGCTGATTGGGGAGATTCTTCAGTACCCTCCGAAGTATTCTGCCAAAAAGAAGGATGGTAAACCTCTTTATAAGTATGCCAGAGAAAATGTAGATGTAGAAATTAAGCCCTCAAAAGTAACTGTAAACAGTTTTGAAACAGAAGTAAGAAGTGGCGATACTCTATGGTTCAGGATAGGTTGCTCTTCAGGAACTTATATCAGATCTATTGCCCACGATATGGGTCAGAAAGCAGGTGTCGGAGCACATCTTAAAGAGCTTAACAGAACCGCATCAGGGGAATTTACTATTGATAAGGCATATAAACTTAGTGATCTTGAATCTATGAGTCGTGAAGAACTTGAGAAAGCTGTTGTGCCAATTGACAGGTTACTTACAGATTATCCGGGGATAGTAACAACCGAAAGCGGAGTTGCGAGAATTATGAATGGAATGGAAATTGCCGGTCGGGATGTTATCAGAGAAACCAACTGTGATTCAGCAAAAGATATCTTCCGTCTCCTTGATGAGAATGAGACGCTTCTGGCTTTCGCCCGTAAAGATCTTATAACCGGGGCTTATCACCCCTATCTGGTTATCAAGCCTGATTAGAAGTATATTGTTATCTGGAACTGACCGCCATTATCTGAGAAATTGACGTCGTTTATGCCAATAAAAAGATTACCTTTCTGTGCAACTCTGAATGGCGCTCTGTCACTACCGACGTAGAAAGCTTTGCCTTTACGACCAATTTTTGCAATAAGAGCTCCACTGGGATGCCCGGGCATAGGTTTTCTGATATCGTGTTTCAGGCCTTCTTCTCCATTCTGAAAGATCTTCTTATTCTGATCGCCGTGAATATAGATAGTTCCATTAACCGAGAACATTATTTCCTGGCCGATTCTTATCTTTATGCCTGTATCAAGCCAGTTTTTGTTGCCACTCAGAACATATTTACGGGACCTTTTACCGCGTCTGAATTTTTTATAGTTCTGCTCTGTTTCATAAGATGATTCAAAAGCATCTTCTTTAGGATTGTTGAATTTAACTTTCCATACCTGATAAATGGGAAATCTTTTCTGGGAATGATATTTCCCGAATTTGTATATGTTGAAGTGGATCATATTGTATCTGAAAGCTACCATTTTACCTTCATACTTCTTCCCATCAACAGTCCAGAGGAAATCTGCATACTGACTTAACGTCAACATAAAAAATATAAATATTAAACTTAAAACTCTTTTTTTCATGATAAGCAAATTCCTTTATATACTAATTTGACTCTGTTTTCAATATAGATCTTACGATTCCCTGATACAATAACTGGTCCTTTTGGTGTGGAAATAGTAAGCTCATCAGAATTATCAAGATGTTTTAGCTTCTGAAGCACAGCGTATACAGCTGAACTACCGGTAGATGATGATATGGTATAGCCTGCACCTCTCTCATAAAAAAAAACTTCAGCGCAGTTATCTGCAAATCTGGATGAAGGTAGTACAAACTCCACATTTGTTCCATAAGGAAAAAGTTCATGCTTCTCAATCAGTTTGCCGGTTTTCATAAGATCTTCTTCTGAAACAATCTGTTCAGGTATTATTACAACATGGGGATTTCCGACAGATACAGGATGTAATTTATAACCGAATAGTTCCGGAGTTGGATTCTCTTTTATAAAAGGAAACAGGGATATGTCATCAAAAACCGGCTCACCTATTTCAACTGATAGAATGTAGAGGTTCTTTTCCTGTTTTGTCAGAGAAATTTTTTTTCTTCCGGCTTTTGTATCAAATACAAGGGATTTAAGATCGGTGTTACTGAATATTACAGCAGCACACCCTCCCATTCCATTACCTGAAAGTTCAGCTTCTCCTCCATCTTTGTTAAAAATCCTGAATTTATACTGCCCTGTTCCGGTTTCAGAATAGAAAACAGTTCCATCTGCACCTGCTCCGTCATTACGTTCACACAACTCAACTGCTTTAAGAGCCGGATCAAAGTCCGGCTCCTGTCCACAGTACTTCATATGCAGAAAGTCGTTACCTGCTGCTACAGTTTTATAAAAAATCATTCTGGTAATCTGAATTTCACGTAGTAGTCATCACCAAACCTGTTTATATACATTCTGATTATGGTGCCAGGTCTTCTACTTTTTATTATATCTTTGAATTCTTCAATATTATTTACTTCACTATTGTTAATACCATAGATAACATCACCAGGTTTCAGCCCGCTGTTGTAAGCAACTCCTCCTCTCGCGATTTCAGTTATTACTATGCCTGCAGCAGTTGTAAGTTCCATCTTTCTTGCAAGAGATCTTGAATTATTCCTGAGAACCATGCCAAAATCAGCATCTCTGCTCCCGCTCTTTTCACCGGGCATTGTACCTGAACCCGGACGTTCTTCTGTAACAATTGTAATATCCATTCTTTTTTTATCTCTGTAGATATTCAGCTGTACTTTTTCACCGGGACTAAGTTGCATTATCCTTGACTGCATAGCTTTATTTTTCTTTATCTTTTTTCCATTTATTCCAACAATAAGGTCGTCTCTTTTCAGACCTGCTTTTTCAGCAGGAGAATCTTTCTCAACTTTGATAACAAGATGACCACTTTCTGGCAGTTCCATATCCTGAGCAGCTTTATTATTCTCTATAGGTGAGATGCTGATACCAAGATAAGCTCTGACAACCCGGCCTTTACTTTTGAGGTCATTTATAACCTTTCTGGCGAGATTTGCAGGAATTGCAAAACCAATGCCAATACTTCCTCCACTGGTTGATAGTATTACTGAGTTAATACCTATTGCTTTACCGTTCATATCCACAAGAGGGCCACCGGAATTACCCCGGTTTATTGCTGCATCTGTCTGAATAAAGTTTTGTACAGTAACGTCAGACAGACCATCAAGATGCCTTCCTTTTGCTGAGATAATACCGGAAGTTACACTCAGGTTCTGTCCAAGAGGATTGCCTATTGCAAGTACCCACTCTCCTACTTCGATTGTATCCGAATCACCAAGTTCTATATGAGGAAAATTATCTCCCTCAACTTTGAGAAGTGCCAGATCTGAAGAAGCATCAGTGCCTATAATTTTAGCTGAGAACTCTTTGTCGTCAATATCTTTAATACTTACCTTAACTGCATTCTGTACTACATGGTTATTGGTAATGATATAGCCATTTTTTGAAATGAAGAATCCTGTTCCCATACCTTTATCTGTTTCACGTCTTCTTCTGTCAGGCATGCCAAAAAATCTGTCAAACAGACTGTTGCCATAATGCCTGTTATCTCTCTTTATTTCAGAAATTACCTGAACTACTGCAGGTTTAACCTTCTTTACTACAGGAGCAAAACTCATTGTAAAGTTACCTGTCTGAGCTTTTGCCGCAGGAGGTGACAGAATCAGTCCCTGATCACCGCTATCATGAATAAAACCAAATGTCAGAGCAAAAAAGAGTGCTCCGGCAAGAAAGCTGAATCCAATTGTAAGTCCTGTTTTTTTCATATACTGCCTCCTTATTAAACAATCAGGTTTTTATGACGCGTTACCCTTCAAATCCGTTTCTTTTTTCTCAAAACTTTTTATATATTTCATTATTCCCTCATAGATACCGGATGCTATAGATTGCCTGTATCTACGGGTTTTTAAAAGTTTGCCTTCATTATAGTTGCTGAGAAAGGAAACTTCAACAAGTACTGAAGGCATTGAAGAGCCAACAAGTACGTAGAAAGGAGCTTTTTTAACTCCCAGATTATCTGCTTTTCTGTATCCGTTCTTTTTTAGAGAGAATACAAGTTTGTTCTGAATAGCAGAAGCAAACAGACCAGATTCTTTAATTTTGCTGTTTTTCAGGATTTTATCGATAATACCTTCCATTTCTGCAATGGATTTATGACTCATTGCATTCTCTTTTGCGGCTACTGAGATTGCCCATGGATCTGTAGACATACTGAGAAAATATGTTTCCACACCACGTGCTGTTTTTCTTGGGGCAGCATTGAGATGTATGGAAACAAAAAGATCAGCTTTTTTCGAATTTGCAATCGCAGTTCTCTCTTCAAGAGCCAGGTATCTGTCATCTGAACGGGTTAAAATTATGTCGAGTTCAGGATTTCTTTTTTTCAATATCTTTTTCAGTCTTCTTGCAATATCAAGGGTAAGATCTTTCTCTCTTAAACCCAGACGCCTGTTTATTGCACCCGGATCTTTTCCGCCATGCCCGGGATCAATAACTATTCGTTTTACATCAAGTCCAAGCTGTCTTATCAGAGACATGTTGGAAGATGGTTCGGGTTTGATAGTTCCGACGTTTTTTCTGATAGCTTTCCTTGTTGTATGCTTTTTACCGTAAATGTCGAAAACAAGTCGGTTCGGTGAACGTAGTGCAAAGAAATTGTAACGGCTAATATGAGAAAATTCCATAACAATTCTCAATGCACCGTCCGGCCTTTTACCGGATCTTACCTTCAGCAGGTGATTGTTACCGGGGAGGATCTCTTTTTGCTGTTCTTTGGGAAATTTATTGTGAAAGTCGCAGGCGGGAATGTCAAAATAGAGTCTGTAGACCTTTGAGCCTGGAAGCATTTTCTCTTTTATTTTTGTGTCTTTACTCAGATCAAATACAACTCTTGTATAGTTATTGTATGAGAAATAGCGAATGTTCTTGAGAGTTACAGCTTTACCTTCACCATAAAGCCCTATATATAAAAGAAGGAGAAGGAGTGTAGTAAAGCTCTTTTTCATCTGTATAATCTACTAAATATCAGCAGGAAAATCAATTGATTCAGGAGTTCAGTCTGTTTCAGGTGGCAAAAAATGCCATCAACGGCAAACTTTTCCTGAAAAATATCACACTCTCAAAGCAAATTTTGCTGTCAATTTTATACAAAACCATGTAACAAAGGGTTCTGTAGTTTTGGCATAATAGATGCTATAGAAATCCCGGAAGTTGAAAATGAAAGTTAGTGAAAGAGAGTTTTTTGATTACAGTCTGGCATCTCAGGTATCTTTTATAGCAGCTGACCAGCAGAGCAGTGATGAGTTCAGCAAAACACTGGAAAAGAGTGTTAAGGTCGAAGAGAAACCAGTTGATGATGTAACTTTACCGGAAGATACCTATGAAAGATCTGAAACAACAGATACTACCCGTCAGGAAGATGAACAGGTAAGAAACAGTAAGAAAGAAAGTGCACCTGAAGAGAAGGTTGGATCAGAAAATAAGACTGAGGTAAAAGAAGATAGTACTTCTGCTGAGAAGGATACAGTTACAGAGAAGGATCAGTCTGCAGATAAAGAAGGTAAAGGGGATACTGAGAAAGCTGTTCAGAAGCCGGACTCAGATAAAGAGATTAATAATAAAGAAACCATAAAAAAAGCTGATAAGAAAGATGCTGAAGTTGTAAACCTGAAAGTAGATGATCAGAAAGAAACAGTAGTAATTCAGGATAAAAAGGCAGAAGATGTTCCGGTTAAGAGCAAATCTGTTTCAGATGACCAGAGTAAGGTAAAGAAATCTGTTGAGAATGATAAGATCTTTGCAGAAGAGATGGAAGCTGTAGATGGTGAAGAGGGGGAACACTCAGCTGTTTTAAATAATAAATCTGCAGAAAACAGTGAACTGATAACTTCTGAAACAGATAAAAAACAGGTTAATACTGCGACCAAAAAAACAGATAAGCTTAATAATGATATTCAGATAACTTTTGCAGACAGTAAAAGTGAGGTTGTAGAGCAGAAAGAAGCTGTGAATCGTGTACAGAGTGCAGGTAAGGTACTTGAGCAGTATCAGGAATTCAGGGAGAAAATCCTTAAAAATATAGAAAATGGCGTAAAAATCGCCATGAACAGACCAGAAGGCCAGATCTCTATAAAACTACAACCACCTGAACTTGGACGTATGGATATACAGCTGTCCGTAAAAGAGGGAGGAGTTTCTGCAGAAATTCTTACTGAAAATCATGCAGTTAAAGAGGTCATTCTAACCAATCTTGAACAGCTCAAATCAAATATGGATAATGCCAATCTCTCTTTGAATAATGTAGATGTTTCAACCGGGGATCTTAACAGGTTTACTGATCAGAAACTTGGTCAGGGAGAGGGACAGGCAGGACGTAGTAATGGTAAAAAAGGAAATGGTGGAGGCGGAATCGACTCTCCTGAAAATGATAATCAGATTGTAAATTCCGCTCCGGTAACTCAGTTCCTTGGAAGGAGCCTGAATCTTCTTATTTGATAAACCTTAGAATATTGCTGTGTTAACGGCAAAAAACAGTCCCATTATAAACCCTGTAATTGCCATAACTATAATAGTTAATACAATAACGGCTATTATAAAGGGAACAAGTTTCTCTTTTGGCGGTGTCTTTACTTTAACAATACCCAGATAGAAGTGATACAGAGCATAAAGGCTCACAAGGAGAGCCAGAGGAGACAGTGCAGGAATAATATAGAAAATTCCGGCTGCCCATACTATTGAAACTGGATATACTGAAACTTTGAATGCTTCTGTAAGATTCTTCTGCATACCAAAATGTATTGACAGGGTATCTATTACATATGCAACAATTATTACACCTGCCAGAGCAAAAAGGTATTGAACGATCAGATGCACAATCCCTTCTATCATTCCAACTCTGTATGTGTGTGTACCTATTCTCGCATAACCTACAATTGAGAACCCAATAAAGTGTGATACTGCAGGTATAAATGCCAGAAGGAGGGCATATTTTTCTATTATTCCTCTTGGAGTAGTCTCTTCTGCTACAACTTTATCCCATTCGCCTGCCGGAGACAGGAAAAGTCCTTTTAATCTGTTTAAAATAAAATTAAAATCCATAATTCCTCCTGAGTGTTTAACTACACTCTTCAATTAAAATAGTGAAACCAATCTATCCAAACTTCTTATTAAGAAGCTATTACTCTTAATTTATCCAATATTTTTCAATGAAAAATTTTATGACTCAGCCTCTTTTCCATTTGCTAAATAGATAATATCAGAATAACTAAATTTTTTTTACTATTTTTTTTATAATTACAGGTTTATGTTATGTAGTTTTTTTATTTGTATAGAGAATTGAATTATTACATAAGGAAACTGGTAATATAACCATGATTAATATAGTTTTTTCTGTTGACAAAAAAAAGCTCATGTACTATTGTACTAGTACGGAGGTGGATATGGATGTGGCAGCAGAAAAATTCAGTTTCAGTATCGACATGGAATCTCCTGTACCAGTTTATGAACAGATAAAAGAGAAGATCAGGTTTCTTGTAGTATCAGGTACACTGAAACCTGGTGAAAGACTCATGCCAATAAGGGAACTGGCAAAACTTCTTGGTATCAATCACAACACAATTGTTAAGGTCTATTATCAGTTGGATGTAGAGGGATATATCTTTTCAAGAGCCGGTAGAGGTTTTTTTGTTAAAGAGCTGTCTGAGGAGGACCAGGTGAGTGAAAAAGAACGCCTGATGAGCGAAGTTACTGATGAATTTATAAAGAAAAGTACTGATCTCGGTTACAACGGGATTGATGCTGCGGAATATGTGAAAAAAAGATTTGAATCCAGATTCAATAAAACTGTTCCTGAAGAGGTATCAGAAGGGAACATGAGGAGATAAACATGGATATGTCAGCAGAAATTGTATGGTTGATAATTGGTATCTTGCTGATTTTTAGTGAATTTGTTATTCCGGGACTTGTAATAGGGTTCTTTGGAATAGGAGCTATCATAACATCGTTTCTGACATGGTTGGGTGTAACGACAGTTATTCATACTCAGCTACTATCGTTTACGGTAGCATCACTTCTTATGCTGATCTTTCTCAGGAAATTCTTCAGCAGGATCTTTCAGGGTGAAGAAACAGAAGGGGAAGATGGGGTCAATTTTAATATACAGATTGGGAAGATTGTTCCTGTAACTGAGTTGATAGAACCGGGTGAAGTTGGCGGAAGAGTCAGATATCAGGGGACAATATGGAAAGCTGTATCAAATGAGAGAATAGCACCGGGTGAGAGTGTGGCAATTACTGGTTGCGACAATATAACCCTGGTTGTAGAGAAGATAAAGAAGGAGGATTAACAGATGGAACCTATTTCAATCGTTTTAATGCTGATAGCATTTTTTACTATTCTTACAATATTTAAAACTGCAAAAATAGTACCTAACCAGTGGGTATTTGTAATTGAAAGACTGGGTAAGTTTTCAAGAACTCTTGATGCTGGTTTTCATATTCTTGTGCCATTTATCGACAAGGTTGCATATAAGCACAGCCTGAAAGAGATGGCAGTAGATGTGCCACCTCAGACCTGTATCACGAAGGATAATATCTCTGTAGAGATTGATGGTGTACTCTATATGAGAGTTGTTGATCCTATTAAAGCCAGTTATGGAATCAGAGATTACAGATTTGCTATTACTCAGCTGTCACAGACAACTATGAGATCTGAAATTGGTAGAATCGATCTGGATGTTACTTTTGAATCAAGAGATAATATAAACAGTTCAATTGTTGCTGCTGTTGATGAGGCTTCAGATCCATGGGGTATCAAAGTAACAAGATACGAAATCAAGAATATTGAAACACCTCAGACCATTCGTGACGCTATGGAAAAGCAGATGAGAGCTGAGAGGGAAAAGAGAGAACAGATAGCTCTTTCTGAAGGTGACAAGCAGGCAAAGATCAATCGTGCAGAAGGTGAGAAGCAGGAAGCAATTGCCCACTCAGAAGGTGAGAGAATCAAGAGAGAGAATGAAGCCCGTGGTCAGGCAACAGCAATTCTTGAGGTTGCTCAGGCAACAGCTCACGGTATAAAAGTGATAGCAGCATCTATTAATGAGCCTGGTGGTAAAGATGCTGTTTCCATGCAGATTGCCACTGACTGGATAAAATCTTTTGGTAATCTTGCACAGAATTCAAATTCAATGATTGTTCCCACAAATGTGGCTGATCTGGCAAGTGTTACCAGTATTCTTAAGAATGCATATGATTTTGCAGGTCAGAATAAACCTGAAGATAAATAAGTGTATAAAAGATCTCCCCGGTAAAACGGGGAGACTATATTTCAGTTGATAAATTTTTTAACTGAGAGGTGCTCTTTTTACCGGCATTGTCATACAGCGACAACCACCACCGCCTCTTGCAAGTTCAGATCCATCAATTGTGACCATATATTTCTCTACAGTTGATAGATCAACTTTACCTTTTATTACGTCTTTTGCAGGTATAATTTCGAATCCATTACGGTTCATCTCCTCAACAGTATGAACATTTCTTCCATAACCGATTACTTTACCAGGGCCCATTGCAAAGAAGTTTGCGCCACTATGCCACTGTTCTCTTTCCTGAATCCATGGGTCCTTTGTACCACCACAGACAACAGTTTCCATTGGAGATCCAAGTTTCTCAAGACAATGGAGAAGATTTTCTTCTCTTGTAATTGAAGTTTTACCGTTATCCATCTCAATATGTACAGTTCTGTACTTATTGGGCTGAAGAATAACCGGTTCGTATATCATGCACTGATTACGGTCAAGGCATGTAAATACCATATCCAGATGAATGAATGATTCCGGTTTTTCAGGAAGTTCCTGAACAATTATATGTCTCTTCTCATTTTTTGATCTGAATTTCTTTGCAATAAAATCAACACCCTGCGTTGATGTTCTTGTTCCTATACCTATAAGCAGAATGTCATCTCTGAAGATAAGAACGTCTCCTCCCTCGATTCTGATCTGCTCATTGTCGCCTGAGAGGTTTGCAGGGTTAACTGTTTTAACTGTAAAGTCAGGATGGTAATCAAAGATAGCTTCCATTATCATGGTTTCTCTTGCTCTTACTTTGTTAGCCATACTTCCTATAAGAACTCTCTCCCCAATAGTTATTGAAGCATCTCTGGTGAAGAAAAAGTTGTGAAGAGGTCTCAGAGAGTATCTCTCTTTACTGAGATAGTTGGTTAAAGTTGTGTTTTTCTGAACAACACCTTCCATGAAGCCTGTTGAGAGCTGTTCCGGTGTCATATCCATAAGATCTTCCATAATCTCTGTAACACCTTCGTATTTACAGATCTTGTGTATCATATGTTCTTTAACTTTGTCATTCTTCAGAATGTCAGTAAGAAGATCTTTTACCTGAAAAGTTCTGGTAACTTTATTGAGAACTTCCCTTAACTGAGAATACTCCTGTGATCCAACAGCCAGATTGAGAATGTCGCTGTACAGTGCTCTTTCAGCATTCTGTGGAGTCATGTTTTCTGTTTCCGGTCCCGGTGTATGTAAAATTACTCCTTCAAGGGGGCCTGTTTCCGAGTTAACGGAGATTTGAAATTTGTTGTCCATACTACACTCCTTCGCCTGAATAGTTCTATGAAAGTCCCATTTTATAATACAAAAGGGGTATACGGCAAGGGTTTTAGGGAATATGATTAATATAAGAAGTTTGTTTAATATTATTTTTAATGTGCAACCTATTCTGTTCCGGGGCCGTACAAAAAGTTATTATGAACATTATGAAAATCAAAATCTGTTTGAAAAGTGATGATCAGAGGTAATTTTCTGAAGGATTTATCCTCTTTCCTTGCGGGGATTCTCATAATTAAATATAATTCGGATATCTAAACAATATGGAACAGATCAACGAATGGTTTCGTATAGAGGCTTATTATGAACACAATTGAACTAAAAAATCTTAATTTCAGTTACGGTAATTTCAAAGCTATTGATAATGTGTCGTTAACTGTCGGACCTGGTGTATATGGATTACTTGGGCCTAATGGAGCTGGTAAAACTACTCTGATGAAGATTCTTATGGGGTTTTTATCACCGGATTCAGGTGAAGGTACAGTACTTGGGAAAAGTATTATCGGAGACAGGCGCGATATAAGACGAAAGGTTGGTTACATGCCTGAAAGTGACTGTCTTATTCCTGGTATGGATGCTGTTACTATTACAGCTTATCTTGGAGAACTTAGTGGTATGCCGAGGCAGGAAGCGGTTAAAAGAGCACATGAAGTTCTTTTCTATGTAGGACTTGAAGAGGCACGTTACAGAAAGGTTGATACCTACTCTTCAGGTATGAAACAGCGTATTAAGCTGGCAACAGCCCTGGTTCACGATCCAGAGCTTCTTGTACTTGATGAGCCTACCTCAGGTATGGATCCCGGCTCAAGAAAAGAGATGCTGGAACTTATAGGGGATATTGCTTCAAAGAAGAAGATTAATATTCTTATTACATCTCATATTCTGGCTGATATTGAGTCTACCTGCCAGGATGTAATTATCATAAATAAAGGGAAAGTGGTTTCTGCTGGTGCAGTCTCCAAAGATGCAACTGCAGGTTATGTAATATTTGAGATGAAGTTTACAGGGGAAGCTGAGAAGTTCCTGGATGCAATGAAACTGAAGTTTGAAAAAACAGAAAAAGGTCTATATCGTGTAATGCTGCCTACAGAGTTCAGTAAAAAAGATCTCTTTGAAAAAGCAATAGCAGCTGGAGTGCAGATAAGGTTTTTCAAAGAGAGTGAAGCAACTCTTGAGGAGACATTCATTAATGCAATAGGAGGCGGAGATGCCAATTAGGGAAAAAGGATACCACTCCTGGGAAGGAGATTTAATAGAAGGGCATAAGTCCTGGAAAACTATTGCCCAGCACGGGATAAGACAGGTTTTTCGTAAAAAATTCTCAAAGATAGTGCTTTTTGCTTCAATTGTAACCTTTCTGGTTTTTCTGGTACTTGTATATTTAGCTGCCAAACCTGAACTTAAAGTGCTGACAGATGCTGCAGGTCTTAAAACAGATGCTTCAATGGTTAATCTGTACCTTACAACAATCCCCTTTAATATAATGTTGTTCCTTCTGGTGCTATTTGCCGGAGCCGGACAGATCTCTCAGGATATTAAATTTAAATCTTTTACTCTCTACTTTTCACGTCCTGTTCTTAAAGCAGATTATATAAAAGGTAAACTGAGTTCAGTTCTGTTCTATTATCTTGCATTTACCATGGTACCGGTTCTTATTCTGTTACTGGAAAAGATGCTGATTAGTGGTAATTTCACTGTTCAGCCCAGGGCCGTTCTGGGGGCTGTCGTCTTCCCTCTTGTGGTTGGCACACTGTTCAGTTCATTTGTTCTGATGATATCTTCAATTACCGGGAATACCAAAATGGTTTATATAATGGTGGTGATAATATATCTGATACCGGAGATAATGGCGGGAACTTTCAGGTCAGTATTTAATAGTGACTATTTTCTCTATCTGTCTGCCTGGAGAAATATAAAGAATTTCGGAAGCTGGATTTTCGGTCTTGAACCTGCATATAACATTCCATTATGGATCTCAGGTGTTGTGCTCCTGGCAGTTATTGCTGCTGCCAATGCTTTTATATATTTCAGACTGAACAAGGTGGAGGTATAAGTGGAATCTGTAATCTATGCTGATAAACTATCCAAGTGGTACGGTAATGTACTTGGAATTAATGAGATAACCCTTAAAACCGGAAAAGGTGTATATGGATTGCTCGGGCCAAACGGAGCAGGCAAATCTACCTTCATGAAGCTTGCTACAGGCCAGCTTAAAGCTAATACCGGAAGCATAAAGGTTTTTGGAGAAGATATATACAATAATCACAATCTCTTCAGAAAGATTGGATTCTGCCCGGAATTTGATTCCTTTTTTCCTGAATGCACTGGTCGTGAATGGGTCAGGTTCTCTGCAGAGTCACACGGTATCAATCGGAACGCCTCATCTACTGCTACAGAAAAGGCTCTTGACAAAGTCGGGCTTACCAAATCCGGAGACAAGAAGGTTAAAGAGTACAGCCTTGGTATGAGGCAGAGAATTAAGTTTGCTGCTTCAATAGTCCATGAACCGGATCTTCTTTTTCTGGATGAACCTCTGAGAGGTATCGATCCTCTATGGAGAATCAGAATAATAGATCTTATAAAAGAGTATGATGCAAAGCACCGCTCTGTTCTTGTTTCATCCCATGTTCTGCCTGAAGTAGAGGCAATGACCAGTGATATTATTCTTATTCATCAGGGTAAAATCTTTGCTCATGGTGATATACATCAGATAAGAACTCTTCTGGATTCACACCCACATCAGGTTTCTGTTAAGTGTGAGAAGCTCAGAAAGCTGGCAGAAATAATGATTGGTCGTGAATATGTTCTGGGAGTCAGAGTAGACGAAGAGAAGAAGGCTGTGGTTTTTGAAACCAGACACAGAGATGAGTTCTTCTCTCTCCTTATGTCTGTTATTTCTGAAGAGGTTATTGGGGAGATCTATGAGATAACTTCACCTGATGATAATCTACAGGCAGTATTTGACTATCTGATTGGGAGAAAATAATGATTAATTTTACAGATATAATGACTATAGTAAGGTTCTTTTTTAAACAGGGCCTCAGAGGCAAGAGAGTTAAAGCTATGGGAGGAGTGGTACTTATTCCTTCACTTGTAATGGCTGTGCTGAGAATAGTTGAATTTATGCAGGTGGATGGAAGTGTTTCTGCATCTGCACAATTTCCTGAATTTACATCAAAGTTCATGCTTCTTCTGTACATCCCACTTATAGCCCTCTTTTATGGAGCTGCAGTTGTGAATGATGAGGTAGAAGATAAAACTCTTATTTTTCTGACTACATCATCTATTTCCCGGGGTTCAATTTTTATAGGTAAATTCATTGTAAGTTTCCTTCTATGTTCTGCTATAACACTGGCGGGTTTGATCTCATCATTTCTTATTGCCAATGCAGAGGTGATGTTTACTGAAACCTATATGGTTGATTTTATACAGCTTTCAGCAGTATCTGTATTGAGCATAGCTGCATATCTTGGAGTTTTTGCACTTCTTGGTAATTTCTTCAAAAAGCCTGTACTTATTGGTCTGGCTTATGTATTTGCATGGGAGCCGGGAATGCTTGCTATTCCAGGGGATACTCACTATCTTACAATTACTCATTTTGTGCGCTCTTTAATGCCGGAAAATATTGGTGATGCAGCTATGAAACTTGAGCAGCTCAAAATACCTTCCGGGGAACTGGTTTCAGTTATTACACTGGTACTGGCTACTCTTGGATGTTGTGCTCTGGCTATGTGGGTCTTCTACAGTAAAGAGTATATTCTGGCAGATTCTGAATCATAGAGAGCTGCCCATTCTGAAATAGATTTTTGCTGAACCCGCATCAATTGGGAATGCTACTCCTGCAGATAGTGTCATCTGCAGGATTCCGGCTTTCAGACGGAGGTTCAGCTCCCCTCCTACAGATTTGAGGGGATCGATTTTTACCTTATTCAGCCATAAGTTTCCTGCATCAAAGAAGAGTGTAAACCATACTCTGTCAAAAGAGTTTATAAACCAATAACCTCTCTCTATATTGAACAGAGGGAACCTTAGCTCAATATTTGTAATCCATCCTCCGGTTCCATAAGTATACCCTGAAGGATAGCCTCTCATGAGAGTGAAGATATCTGATGAAGAAATTGCCGGAACTTCAACCTCTCCTTTACCCCCTAAGTCAAAGAGTTTGCCCGCTTCGCCACCGGATTCAGCAAACCCGAATCTTATAGTTGCAGTTACAGGTTTCAATATAGATATATAGTGTCTGTAATCAAGACTTATTGTATTAATGTTGTAGTCACTTCCAAGGCCCCTCTGATCCCTTGTGTATGACAGGGTGAATCTGAACCCATCGGAAGGAGAAACTGAATCACGGTAATTTTTAGCTGAGTTAAAAAGAAGAGCTGTTTTAAAACCTCCAAAGTCAGTAACAAAGTTTCTGGCTCCAGTGGCTCTGGCTCTTTCACGATAATAGCCTGTGTATAATTTCAGCGAAGATTTGTTATGGGATAAAATGTTGAAAAACAGACCGGTATTGATTTTGGTTTCCTGCTGTAGGGAAATTTTACTGTTTATATTCTTATGTCTTGAGTAGAGATTGCTCATCCATACTGCAATAGAGGGTTTCATGCCGTCATAAGTGTAAGATAGTCTGTACCCGGGTTTTTCAGATTGAAATCCGTAGTAGAATTCACCAGTATACATGTGCCTCTTCAGCAGATCGTTGCCTGAAATCATGATCCCGGGCTGTAGTTCATCTCCACCATTTCTGAATGACGGCGCAAAATAGTGGGGAACCAGATCTCTCAGGGTTTTATAGGATTCAGCTTTGAAAGATTTGGTTTCAGGATTCTCTGACAAAGAAGAAATTGTCTCTTGTGCTGAGAACTCCTGCCACTTAATATTGTTAAGATCAACACTGAACAGGTCGATGCCCTTTTCAGTATATCCCGTATATATAAGTTCTTTTTCAGTAACATTTCCAATCTGATATAGAGAAGTAATATTACTGCTCACCTGAGTTGTGTTACTTTCTTTGTTATATCTGAATAGTTTAACCTGCCCTTTTACTTCTCCCGGAAAGAGTATTGATTCTGCTGAGATCTGCAGAGGAGAATGGCAATTCATATGTTTGGGGGAAATGAGTTGCATTTCACGGGTTTTAATATTAAAGATTGCTATCTGCCACTTAGTATGCTCCCTTGTTCTCAGTGACAGAAGAGGGTCAGATGAATATTGGGAAATCTGCAGATCCTGAATGTTTTCATAGGGTTCTGAGATTTTTGATATCTCTCCTCTATCTGATAGTAGAGCAATATAGAAATTGTGGTTATCCCTTTTTACACACAGAGTTCCTGATTTTACTGCCACAGGAGAAAAGAGACGTTCCCCTTTGGTTACTCTTACACTCTTTTTCTTTTCCATATCATAGTAGTAGATATCGGAATAGGTGGCATAATCGCTATATACAGAAAGAGCAGAATACCAGATTCTGTTATTCTGAACTGAAAGTTTTGAGTTTATGCCGGACTGTCTGTTCAGATATCTTCCTTCCCTGCCTGATGTAAGATATATACCGGAGTACTCTTTGTGGTTCTTAAAGTAGAAGAGTTGTTCACCACTCTTTAATGCTGCGGGTGCTCCTTTTGTGTATCCGCTTTCTGTGATCCTGATTGCAGGAGATTCGTTCAGAGAGTCTTTGTAGTTATCTGAAAAACTATTCCAGTTTTCAGTAACTGACTGGCCAGTTACCTTTCTGAGAGTAAATTCAACAGGTAGTATAAGCGGACTGTTTACGTAACTACTGATTAGCTCAGCAGGAGTATCTTTTCCCTGAGTTCTGGCAAGATGCCTGATAAAACCTGCTCCGAAGATATACTGTGCAGAACCACCGGGCCATCTGCTGAAAAGCCCGTCCAGTCTGCTCCAGTGAGGGATATTATCAGTTTTACTCTGAATTTTCAGAATTTCTCTGTAGTTGGAGGTGTTTAAACGACCACCTTCAAATAGCGCTGATTCAGAATATACCGCTGTACCTTCAAGGAACCAGCCGGGAAGAATGGCTACAGGATAGAAAAACGGATTTGTTCCTGTAATTTTTCTTGCAACTCTCATGAACCCGTTTCCTGCGTGGAAGTTTATGAGATGAGTTAACTCATGACAGAGAACCATATCAAGCCAGTTACTGTATTTTCCAAGACTGGTTTCTGCTGCAGGAGGCTTCATCTGTACCTCTATAGTATTAAAAGGAAAGAAAGTAGCAGAGCCGTTTGAGTAGTCTCTGTTATCTGTAAGAAGAATTCTTATTCTACCCTTTACTCTGTTTCCCCAGTATTCAGTAAGTTGACGGTAGATTCCCGGAGCAATTGTAAGAAGCCTTGAAGCCTCTTTATAGCAGGAAGCCGGAAAAACTACGGTAAACTGACCGGAAGATATCTCCATATATTTTACATGAGGCTCTACTTTACCGTAGATATCTGTTGAGATGGATATTGTTAACAAAGCAATAAGCAGTAAACTGCACAGACGGGTTAAACGATTTATCAGCATGAAGCAATTTTAGCTTTTTTTCTTAATATATGAAATAGCCGGGAGATCAATATAGAGGATATTTAAAAGTTGATAGTTAGTTGAAACCGACCTGAGACAGGGCATGATAAAACATGCCCTGCTTTTTTATGATTATTTTACTGGAATTATCCGTGGTTTTCGATATAGTGTTCTGCATCAAGAGCTGCTACGCAACCACTTCCTGCTGCAGTAATAGCCTGCTGATATCTGTGATCCTGAACATCACCGCATGCATAAACACCTTCTATATTTGTATGTGACATAGTTGTTTTGTCACTACTTGTGATAATATAGCCGTTCTCATCAAGATTCAGCTGATCTTTAAAAAGTGCTGTGTTTGGTGTATGACCTATAGCTACAAAAACTCCATCAAGTTTCAGGTCAGAAGTTTCACCTGAGATCTTGTTTTTTATTTTGATACCTTCAACAAAAGGTTCGCCATAAATATCTTCAACAGTTGAGTTAAGAACCATCTCTACTTTATCGTTGGCTTTAACTTTCTCAACCATAATCTTAGAAGCTCTGAACTCCTCTCTTCTGTGAATGAGGTATACCTTTGAAGCAAATTTAGTCAGGTAATTCGCCTCTTCCATAGCACTGTCACCACCACCAACAACGCAGATAACTTTATCTCTGAAAAAGAAACCATCGCAGGTAGCACATGTGCTTACGCCTTTACCCATGTACTCTTTTTCGCTATCAAGTCCCATGAGGTTGGCTGAAGCTCCTGTAGAAACGATTACAGTTTTTGCTTCATGCTTTTCATCATCAACCCAGACAACTTTGCTGTTGTCAGTAAGTTCCACCTTTGTTGCTTCTCCTGAAATAAACTCAGCACCAAACCTTTCTGCCTGGGCTCTCATCTCTTCCATTAGCTCCGGCCCCATGATTCCTTCTTTGAAACCAGGGAAATTTTCAACTTCAGTTGTAGTTGTCAGCTGACCACCAGGCTGATAACCTTCTATAATCAGTGGCTTAAGATTTGCTCTTGCCGCATATATAGCTGCAGTTAGTCCAGAAGGACCTGTTCCGATAATAATTACATCTCTCATTTCTGCCTCCTTTCTTTTTATTGTTATATTTTAACTATATGTTTCTGTTAATGTCAACACATTTATGCTGATTCTATTATATACATCTTATGATATAATATCTCAATCATAAAATGCAGATAAGAAACCTTAGTTATATTGCGGGAGACCGCACGCTTTTCAAAGATGTGGACTGGACAGTTCATCCAGGTAGAAAATATGCTCTGATAGGGCCAAACGGAGCTGGTAAAACAACTCTGCTGAGAATTCTTACCAGTGAGCTTGAAGCTTATACCGGGGATATTAACAGCCCCAAAAGCTATAAAACAGGCTATCTTCCTCAGGAAGAGTCTTCTGTTTTTGAAGGTACTGTAATGGCAGCAGTGTTTGACGGGCAGAAAGAGTTGCAGGAACTGGAAAGCAGAATTCATGAAGTTCACAGAGAGATGGCTGACTCAGCAGATAATCAGGAAGCTCTGGTTAAAAAATCCGGTGAACTTGAGCAGAGATTTGATGCTCTTGGAGGTTATGCTCTTGAGAACAGAATAAAAACTGTTCTCTTTGGACTTGGATTTAAGGAAGAGGATCTCCACAGGCAGGTGCCGGAATTTAGTGGCGGATGGAGAATGAGAATTTTTCTTGCACGTCTTCTTGTAGCAGAACCGGATCTTCTCCTTCTTGATGAACCGACAAACCATCTTGACCTTCCATCTCTGGAGTGGCTTGAAGGTTACCTGAAAACATTTAAAGGAAGTATTATCTTTGTCTCTCACGACAGATTCTTTGTGAATCGTCTTGCAGATGAGATTAAAGAACTGGATCTGAAAAAGCTCAACTCCTATAAAGGTAATTACAGGCAGTATGAGATTCAGAAAGAAGAAGCCAGAAGCCTTCTTTTTAAAAAGCACGAAGCTGTAGAGAAAGAGAGGGATAAACTTGAAAAATTTGTAGAAAGGTTCAGATATAAAGCTTCAAAAGCATCTCAGGCACAGATGAAGATCAAGCAGCTTGAGAAACTTGAGGAGATAGAACTTCCCCCTCCGCCTCCGTCTATTGGTTTTAATCTTCAGGTAAGTAAACAGAGTTACAAAGACGTGGTTGATATAAAATCCATGACCTTTGCTTATGAAACAGAAGCTGTATTAAAAGAGATAGACCTTAATATATACAGAGGGGAGAGAGTCTCCCTTACCGGGGTGAATGGAGCCGGTAAAACAACTCTTACCAAACTTATTTTCGGAGACCTTACACCTCAGACCGGTAGTGTTAAAATAGGTGAAAACGTTGAAATGGGATATTTTGCCCAGCATCAGACCGATGCTCTTGATGTGAGTCTGACCATTATGGAAGAGATGATGGCATCAACAGCAACAAGCCTTGTACCCAGAATAAGAAGTATACTTGGACTGTTTCAGTTCCATGGAGATGATGTAAATAAGAGAATAGGTGTATTGTCAGGTGGTGAAAAAGCCAGAGTATCCCTGGCAAAAATCCTTCTGTCTCCGGTTAACTTTCTTATTATGGATGAACCTACAAACCATCTGGATCAGAACTCCAAAGCTGCTCTGGAAGAGGCTCTTAAATCTTATGAAGGGACACTGCTTCTTATATCTCATGACAGATATTTTCTCGATAATCTTGTGCAGAGAGTCATTGAAATCCGGGATGGAGATGTTACCTCATATGACGAGAACTATTCAGGGTATCTTGCTAAGAGGGATAAAGTGGAAGAGATTCCTCCTGCAGAGGGAGGAGAAAAAGAGGTTCCGGTATTTGATAAGGTGTCCAGAAAAGAGGAAAAACGTCTTCAGGCTGAAGCAAGACAGGCTATCAGTAAAGAGAGAAACCGGGTTCAGAAAGAGATAAACATAATAGAGAAAGCTATAGAAACTGCAGAAACAAGAAAAAGTGAACTGGAAGAGGTTCTGGCTGATTCAGCAACTTATGAGAATGGTTCAGATATTCAGGCTCTGCAGAAGGAGTTTGCAACAGTTTCAGCAGATCTTGATGTTGCTATGGAGAAGTGGGAAAAAGCTCAGGAAGAGCTTGAAGAGATTATGTCCCGTCTTAACTGATTTGAAATAAATTTTTAAAAATCTTAATATATATATGATTTAGTTTTAAATACCTTTTACCGGGTATGGTTATGAGAATTAAAAGGCTAAGGGTTTGTGAAGCCTTCTGTGCATTATCTTATTAAAAGGATAGTTCTGATTTTAAATAGTTGGAAAAAAATAAACAGGAGGATGTTATGAGAAAGTTGTTGGGTTTAATCTTTATTGTTGTTTTTACTTTAACATTTCTTATTGGTGCTGTTGGCAGCGATCAGAAATTTGGTGTTAGTAAAAGCGATCTGAGTATTTCAAAAAAACCGGTTTATGTTGAAGATGAAATTGTTGTTGCCTTTAAAAAAGGTTTCAGTAAAGATCTTGAAAAACAGTTAACCGGAGAGTTCGGTCTTATAAAGAAAGAGCAGAAACACTATTCTGAACTTTTTGGAGTCTTCAAAAAAGGTCGGGCTGAAGGAGATATCAGGTCCATCATGGAGCGGGTTAAAGGAATTCCCGGAGTTGAATTTGTTGAGCAGAACAGTTACATGTATGCCTTTGCTCTTCCTAATGATCCATATCGTACTTTTCAGTGGCATATGACGAAAATCGGAATGGAGCAGGTCTGGGGACACGAAGATGGTGCCGGAGTTACTGTTGCAGTAATCGATACAGGTGTCAGGCAGTCTCTTTCTGACATGGCAAATACCAGTTTTGTTGCTGGCTGGGATTATGTTAATAACGATTCTGATCCTGATGATGATCACGGTCATGGCTCTCATGTTGCCGGAACTGTTGCCCAATCTACAAATAATGGAGTTGGTGTAACAGGAGTTGCAGGTAAAGCGTCAGTAATGGCAATAAAAGTTCTGGACTCCTCAGGTGGTGGTTATAGTTCTAGAACAGCTCTTGGAGTCAGATGGGCTACAGATCATGGTGCTGACGTGATTAATCTCAGTCTGGGAGGATCCGGCTACAGCCAGACCCTTAAGAATGCAGTAGACTACGCATGGAATAACGGTGTTGTTGTTGTCTGTGCAGCAGGTAATGATAATGTTTCCACTCCTTTCTATCCTGCAGCTTACAGTAATTCTATATCAGTAAGTGCAACAGATTATAATGATAACCGGGCTCCATATTCAAACTATGGAAGTACCATAGATATTACTGCTCCCGGAGGCGATGTTACTGTAGACCTGAATGGCGATGGTTATGGAGACGGTATTCTTCAACAGACTATCAATAACGGACAACCTGCATATATGTTCTATCAGGGGACATCTATGGCCTGTCCTCATGTTGCTGGAGTTGCTGCTATGATGAAGTCAGTTAACAGCAGCCTTACAAACGCTCAGATCAAGTCAAAACTTTATAGCACAGCTACTGATATCGGCCCAGCTGGTTTTGACAATGAATTTGGCTGGGGACTTCTGAATGCAAATGCAGCAATGTTGAGTGCCAATACCAATCCTGTTGCTAACTTCGGTAGAACTATTGTGCAGGATCATGTGCAGTTTTATGATGTAAGTTCAGATGCCAATGGAGAAATTGTTGCCTGGCACTGGAATTTTGGGGATATGACGAGTTCAGCAGAAAGAAACCCTACTCATGTTTATCAGATGCCGGGGACTTATTCTCCTACTATTACTGTAACAGATAACCATGGAGGAATTAGTCATAAAAGCAGAACAATAAGTATTGATCCGTTTTTAATACCATCTGTTTATACATATGTTAAGGATATAAGTTGTACAAAATCCTTCTCTGGTAGTAGTTACACATTAACTGCCCGAATTAAAGTTTTTAATCAGAATCATCAGCCAGTTAGTGGTGCAACAGTAAATTTCTGCTGGGATGAATTCCCTGCTTCTATTTGTGCTTATGCTGTGACAGATTCACAAGGTAATGCTTATCACACAATAACCGTGCCAGGTGGAAGGGCATACAGAATAAGAATAATTGTTTCAAATATTATTAAACAGCCTTACACCTATTTCCCCAGAAAGAATGTTATGGAAAGATTCTATGTGGATATTCCCTGATATTCTTGTTGAATACAGGTTTACCGGAAGTTTTTATGTTTTGAATAGTTTGGGATTAAAAAAATTATACAGGAGGATGTTATGAGGAAGTTGTTGGGTGTTATGTTTGTGCTGTTTTTTGTTGTGGTACTCTCTGGTGTATTGAGAGGGGATGAAGGTTTCAGTGTTGTTAAAAGGGATCTCAGTATCGCAGAGAAACCGGTTTATGTTGAAGATGAAATTGTTGTAACCTTTCAGAAGGGTTCAGTCAGGGAGATGGAGACCAGACTGATTAATGAGTTTGGTTTAATCAGGAAAGACAGAAAACACTATCCTGAACTGTTCACAGTCTTCAAAACTCACAAAACCGGATTGGCAATAGATGCCCTGATAGAGAGAGTCAAAGCTGTACCAGGAGTTTTGAGAGTAGATCGGTGTTTATATTTTTATGCCTTTGGAGTTCCCAATGATCCGGCATACAAATTTCAGTGGAATATGAAGAGAATAGGAATGGAACGTGTCTGGGGAATGGAGGATGGAGCAGAGGTTTTTATTGCTGTAATCGATTCCGGTATTGATCAGTCTCTTTCAGATTTTGCATTAACAGATTTTGAGGATGGGTGGGATTTTGTTAATAATGATGATGATCCTACAGATGATAATGGTCACGGTTCCCATGTGGCAGGTACAGTAGCTCAGTCGACCAATAATAATTATGGTGTAGCCGGAGTTGCCCACAAGTCAGCGATTATACCAATTAAGACTCTCGACTCAAATGGAAAAGGATCTGATTATAATATAGCTCTCTCTATCAGATGGGCTGCTGACCATGGAGCAGATATAATAAATCTGAGTCTTGGAGGAGATCATAGTCCTCTTGTTAAAGAGGCTGTAAACTACGCCTGGGATAAAGGAGTTGTGATTGTTTGTGCTGCAGGTAACGAGGGAAATAGCGAACCCCACTATCCTGCAGCATATGAGAACTGTATATCTGTAAGTGCAACCGGTTATGATGACAAGATGCCTGCATATTCAAGTTACGGCCGCACTATAGATATTGCTGCTCCCGGAGGCGATCTTACGACATTTCTTAATGGAAGTAAATATCCGGATGGGATAGTACAACAGATTCCTGATAAACAAAATCCGCATGCTTTTGTTTTTTTTGAAGGGACTTCAATGGCCTGTCCTCATGTTACGGGTGTTGCGGCAATTTTGAAGTCAAAACACCTGAGTCTTACAAACAGAGTAATAAAAGAGATACTCTACCGCTCTGCTACAGACATTGGAGAGCCAGGAAAAGATGAGCGTTTTGGTCATGGGTTGCTGAATGCAGATGCAGCAGTCATAACCCTTAATAGTGAACCTGAAGCAAAAATAGGGTTCTTCATTATTGCCAATCATGTACAGTTTTTTGATAATAGTTCTGTTATAAATGGAGAAGTCGTTAGTAGGATATGGCGACTTGGTAACGGTTTTTCTGTTGAGAAAGATCCTGTTCGCATATATTCAATGAAAGGAACATATGATATTGAGCTTACAATAACTGATAATTATGGTCGGTCCAGTTCTACATCACGTTCAATTAAAATTGACAAAGTAGTTGCACTACCTCCTAAAAGTTATGTTTATGTGAAAGATATAGCTTTTACAAAAGCAAACTCCGGTTCGCATTGTACTTTAACCTCCTATATAACTGTTCTTAATGAAAAGAATGAGCCTGTATCAGGTGCTGAGGTGGCTTTTATGCTGGATGAACATCCACAACCAATCTCAGTTGTAGCTGTAACAGATTCTTCGGGTATAGCCAGTTATAAACACTCTTTCAGTACAGCTGTCTCTTTAAGGCCAAGGTTGGTTGTAATGAATGTGGTAACACCTCTGTATCCATATGTTCCTCAAATGAATGTTAAAGACAGGTCGTATGTGGATATTCCCTGAAGGGTTACTGGAAGAGTTCGTTGTTCTGATAATTGGAACTACTTTATTGGTATCTCTATATTAAAGGAGAATGTAATGAGAAAGTTGTTGGGTGTTATGTTTGTGCTGTTTTTTGTTTTGATACTCTCCGGTGTATTGAAAGGAGATGAAGGTTTCAGCGGTGTTGAAAGAGATCAAGGTATTGCAGACAAGCCGGTTTATGTTGAAGATGAAATTGTTGTAACTTTTCAGAAAGGTTTAGTTAAGGAGCTGGAGGCAAAATTAATCAATGAGTTTGGGTTAATCAGGAAAGATAGAAAACACTATCCTGAACTGTTCACAGTCTTTAAAACTCATGAAACCGGACTTGAGACAGGTGTACTTATTGAGAGAGTAAAATCTGTACCAGGAGTTCTGAGAGTAGATCGGTGTTCATATTTTTATGCCTTTGGAGTTCCCAATGATCCAAAATACAGGTTCCAGTGGAATATGAAGAGAATAGGAATGGAGAGTGTCTGGGGAATGGGAGATGGAGCAGAAGTTGTTATAGCTGTAATCGATTCCGGTATTGATCAGTCTCTTTCAGATTTTGCATTAACAGATTTTGAGGATGGGTGGGATTTTGTTAATAATGATGATGACCCTACAGATGATTATGGACACGGTTCCCATGTGGCAGGTACGATCGCCCAGTCGACCAATAATAATTATGGTGTAGCCGGAA
Organism: Candidatus Aminicenantia bacterium; assembly: GCA_965225955.1. Taxonomy (GTDB): domain Bacteria; phylum Acidobacteriota; class Aminicenantia; order UBA2199; family UBA2199; genus CBDDBX01. Next base: position 65,870 of record CBDDBX010000016.1, on the reverse strand, counting down.
TTGCCTATAAATCGTCCATTATACCCCTTAAGTCTCTGGATGCAAAAGGATGGGGTGTCCACTATGATACGGCTCTTGCTATCAGATGGGCTACTGACCATGGTGCTGATATAATCAATATGAGTCTTGGAGGAATAGATGATGATCCTCTTGTCAGGGAGGCTGTAAATTATGCCTGGGATAAGGGAGTTGTGATTGTTTGTGCTGCAGGTAATTATAACGTGGCAACCCCTTTCTATCCGGCAGCATATGAGAACTGCATATCTGTAAGTGCAACAGACTATAACGATAATAAAGCTCCATACTCAAATTACGGCTCCACTATAGATATTGCTGCTCCCGGCGGCGATTTGAAGGCTGATCTGAACGGAGATGGAGAGCCGGATGGGATTTTACAACAGGTTCCTGATAAACAAAATCCGGAGGCTTTTGTTCCTTTTCATGGCACCTCAATGGCCTGCCCTCACGTGGCTGGTGTTGCAGCAATTCTGAAATCAATCAAATTGAGCCTTACAAACAGAGTAATAAAAGAGATACTCTATCGCTCTGCTACGGATATAGGGACTCCCGGAAAAGATGAGTTTTATGGTCATGGGTTGCTGAATGCAGAAGAGGCAGTGAAGTATATCAATCATATGTATGTGAAATCATTCAATTATACAAAAACTCCTTTGGGGAATGATAAATATAAAATCAGGCTCTGCATAAATGTTGTCGATTATCTTGATAACCCTTTATCAGGAGTTAAGGTCGCTTTTTCGTGGTATGCCAAACCCTGGGGGTTCAGCTCTCATGTAGCGACTGGTGCTGATGGTAATGCTTACTATGAAAGAACAGTAACTTCAGCAGCAAATGGTGAACAGATAAGCCTTATTCAAATCAGCAAAAGTGGTTTAATACATTATCAGAAAGATTTTTATATGATTAAGAACGTTTTTATCAGTGTTCCATAGTCAGTTAAGAAAATTTTAATGATAATCAAGCTTATGAGAAATAAAAGGAGGATGTAATGAGAAAGTTGTTGGGTGTTATGTTTGTGCTGTTTTTTGTTGTGATACTCTCTGGTGTATTGAAAGGGGATGAGAGTTTCAGAGTTGTTAAACGGGATCTCAGTATTGCAGAGAAACCGGTTTATGTTGAAGATGAAATTGTTGTAACTTTTCAGAAAGGTTCAGTTAAGGAGTTGGAGGCAAAATTAATCAATGAGTTTGGTTTAATCAGGAAAGATAGAAGACACTATACTGAACTGTTCACAGTCTTCAAAACTCACAAAACCGGATTGACAATAAGTGCTCTGATAGAAAGAGTCAAAGCTGTACCAGGGGTTCTGAAAGTAGATCGATGTTCATATTTTTATGCCTTTGGAGTTCCCAATGATCCGGCATACAGGTTTCAGTGGCATATGAAGAGAATAGGAATGGAAAGTGTCTGGGGAATGCAGGATGGAGCAGAGGTTTTCATTGCTGTAATTGATTCCGGTGTTGATCAGGGGCTTTCAGATTTTGCATTAACAGATTTTGAGGATGGGTGGGATTTTGTTAATAATGATAACGATCCGACAGATGATAATGGTCACGGTTCCCATGTGGCCGGTACAGTAGCTCAATCGACCAATAATAATTATGGTGTAGCCGGAGTTGCCCACAAGTCAGCGATTATACCAATTAAGACTCTCGACTCAAATGGAAAAGGATATGATTATAATATAGCTCTCTCTATCAGATGGGCTGCTGACCATGGAGCAGATATAATCAATCTGAGTCTTGGAGGAGGTCATAGTCCTCTTGTTAAAGAAGCTGTGAACTACGCCTGGGATAAAGGGATTGTAATTGTCTGTGCAGCAGGTAACGATGGAAATAACATCCCCCACTATCCTGCAGCATATGAGAACTGTATATCTGTAAGTGCAACAGGTTTTGATGACAAGATGCCTGCATATTCAAGTTACGGCTCCACTATAGATATTGCTGCTCCCGGAGGGGATCTTACGGCATTTCTTAATGGAAGTAAATATCCGGATGGGATATTACAACAGATTCCTGATAAACAAAATCCGCATGCTTTTGCTTTTCTTGAAGGTACTTCAATGGCCTGCCCTCATGTTACGGGTGTTGCGGCAATTCTGAAATCAAAAAACCTTAATATTACCAACAGAAGGATAAAGGAGATTCTCTATCTTTCTGCTACAGATATTGGAGCTCCGGGAGTTGACGACAGGTTCGGTCACGGACTGCTGGATGCAGATAAAGCAGTGAGAATTCTTAATAGCAAAGCTGTGGCCTATTTTGAAGCAAATATTGTCGGACTTCATGTTCAGTTTATGGATATGAGTACTACTACAGGTGGGGAGATAGTGAGCTGGTCCTGGGATTTTGGTGAAGGTGGCATTGTAGCAGAAAAAGATCCGGTTCACCTGTATAAGTTCGCGGGAACCTATCTGGTATCGCTGACAGTAACTGATAGTTACGGGAATATCAGTATTAAAACCAGATCTGTGACTGTAAAAAAACCGATTCCTTCCCATAAGTATTGCCATATACAGGATATAACAGCTACAAAATCTTTTACAGGAACCAAATGTAATGTTACTGCCTGTATAACAGTAGTTGATGAGAAAAACGATCCTGTTTCCGGTGCAACAATTCTTTTTTACTGGGATGAGTGTCCTTATCCTGTTGGTGCAGTAGCAGTAACCGACTCTACAGGGAAAGGCTATCACAGTTACTCTTTTATGACACTTCCTTCTAAAAGAGTAAGAGTCTTAGTGACTAATATAACCAATTCTCCTTATACATATCTTCCACAGAACAATGTGAAAGACAGATTGTATATAGATATCCCTTGATTTAGTGTATCTGAGCTGCCTTCAGGGCAGCTCTTTCTGTTTATCCCGGATTTTAACTGGAAAATTCAATATAGATTTAGTAAAAAAGTTTTACTAGTAAATAAAATTTAATTAATTGACAGTTTGTTGTATCTGTGTTCTACTGTTAATGTAAGGATAATGATAGCTGAATCGACTTATAAGGGTAAAGTCGATTTTTCATTGTAACTCCATGGACAAATGTTTTATTTCGTTTTGAGGCGCTGATGACAGCGCCTCTGATTTTCAGAAACTTAATTTACTTAAGAAGGAATCTCTCTGTAAAAAAGATCCCTTAATAATGTCACTTAAAAATGTGTAGAAGAGAGAACTTAACTCCCTTAAATGGAGGAGCCTGATAACACTGTCCACCTGAACAGATCTGCCCTCCTCTTATCGTACCAATACTTATTTCCGCAGAGGTGTTACTCTGGATATTTACCTTCAGTCCACCACTGTAGAAATGATTTCTGTCTATTATCTTCGCATGAGAATACTGGTGCAGAAAAAATATAGAAAAGAGTGGAGAACATGAGACCTGTACTGTATGGTCTGTTTCAGTAAATTTGAAATTCCCATCCTCATATCTCTTGTCTTTGTAATCCAGATCAATACTCCAGGTATCTGTTAACTGATAGATAAGGTGTAATTCACTCCTTTTTACCGGATACTGAATATCTCTTACACCATAAGAGGCAGTAAATGAAAATTTATCCTTAAAATCTTCCAGTTTAACTCCTCCAAAGAAGTGGTTGCCTGTAAAACCGTATTCAGTATATCTTCCGGCATTAAAGAAGATAGTTATATCAGGTTCAAAAAAGGCATATTGGAGATATAATCTGCCACCAGTTGAATCCTGAAGCGTTGTGAACTCATCTGGCCCATCTCCTACAGGGGGATTGTTGAGTTCATTGTCAAACTTATTGTATTTTCTGAACTCAACCATTGAAGTGAATCCTCCCCGGCTATAGGTTATATTGGCAAATGCCCCGTATCCGTTATCCATGTCTCCATCATTAAAATGGAGCAGCGCTACCTCAGCATTATAACTGAAATGTTTCAGAAACCGACTACCTGAGAGGCTTACTGAAGATGTATAGCGTGTGCCAAGCTGTTTAAAACTTTTTACATCATCAATAAAACTGAAGTGAGCTCCGATTCTGTGATTTTTCACATATTCAAAGATTACCTCACCTCCTGCGACGGTCCATTCCTGATTCTCAGTTTCGGATTTAAGGTTACCTGCAACAGCCCTGATGTTAAAGGCCCCACGATTGTAGCTTATATTTCCTCCAAGCATTGTACGCTCTCTGAGTATCTCTGAGTCCTCCATAACAGAAAGAACAAGTCCCCTTCCTATGAGAGTAAAGAAGTTGCCTGCAGTTATTTTGAGATCAGGAGTTGTGTATTCAACATATTTTCTGTAAAGGTCAAAGTCGTTACTTCCTCTCGTTTCATTAGGAGTCTGTTTAAAGAAGTTTTTAGATCTCAGGGTAAAGCCGGCAGACCACTTCTTATAGTTGGTAAGAATTGATACTGACTGGTGATACTGATTCTTCTTATTTGCCAGTTTATTGTAATTGTAGAGGGTTTCAGAGGTTATATAGAAAGATACATCTCCTATATCAAAAGCTATAGCGGGAACTGTCAGTAGCAGAAGAGTAATTATAAACAGAGCCGAAAGTTTTCTGATAGTCATTGTACTATCTCTTACTATCGATCAGCTTCTTAAGCTCTTTTTCCAGTTCCCTCTCATCACCCGGCATATATCCTGTGTGTGTCCAGATAACTTTGCCCTCTTTATCCATTACCATGGTAAAGGGGACCCGTAGTGCCGGATTCAGGGATTTTGCAACGGACCTGTCCGGATCCAGCAGAACTGTGAAAGTAAACCTTTTGCCTTTTATGTAGCTGTCTACTCTTGAAAATGCAGAAGTATCATCAATTGATATAGCAACTACTTCTACACTATCTTTGTATTTTGTGCTGATCTTCTGCAGCTTTTTCATATACTTTTTACAGGGCTTACACCATGTAGCCCAGAAGTCTATAACGACGATCTTTTTACCTTTTATTTCTGAAAGAGTAAAAGTGGAGCCGTCAGTTCTTTTTAAAGTAAAATCATTGATTGTACCTGCTGTAGTGAATGTGCACAGAAGTATCAGCAGAGCTGTAATCAGTACTGTTCTTTTCATATTGCAACCTATAGATATTTCTCTATTTCAGCACTCAGTGCAGCAGTTCCGGGGAAACCTGCCTCAATTTTTCTAATTACAAAGTTTTTGTCTATTATCACATTGTGAGGAATACCCTGCACTTTGTATGCATCGACTGAAGACGTGTCCGGGTCGGAAATAAGAGTAAAGTTTATGCCAAACTCCTGAGCCCACTTCTGAAGTGTTTCCTGAGTTGCAGCACTTCTATCCAGATCCTGGAAAAGACACTGAACAATCTCAAGTCCCTGAGCTTTATACTTGTTGTATATTGCAGGTAACTCTTTAGCTTCCATCTGACACGGGCCACACCAGTATGCACTGAAACTCAGCAGTATTACTTTACCCTTGAAGGATTCAAGACTAAAAGCTGTTCCATTGGAATCAGTCTCTGTAATATTGATTGCTTCTCCTCCAACTGTTCCTGCAGGCTTGTCTGTATTACCTGAATTGTTGGAGTTGTTACTGCTCTTTTTGCAGGCTCCTGCAAAAAGAATAAGGGAAAGAATCATTGTGATAGTTGTTAATTTTCTCATTTTCATCTCCTTGTTTTATCTATTTTGTTTTGTTTTGAGAAACATTGCTTATCTCTGGAATCAGTCTCCTTTCCCCTGACTGTTTTGCGGTTTCCGTTAATAATAAACAATTTTCTCTTGCAGCTGTTGAGTTTTATCATATTATAAAGTATAGTTCAATACTTAAATTTGGACTTGTTGTTAAAAAAAATGAATATGTTGAGTAAAACACATAATCATATATATAATAGAAGAAGATTTCTGTCTGAATACTTTTAATTCAGGTACCAGATCATAATGGAGAATAAATGGAAGAAGTAGTAGAAAAGTGTGTAGAGCTTATTGAAGAGTCTCAGGTAGCTATCCTGTCAACAATAGATTCAAGAGGTTTTCCTGATACCAGAGCTGTATTTAACCTGAGATGTCGTGAAAAGTTCCCGAAGCAGATTAAGAACTTTAAAAAATACAGCCGTAGCCTTGCAGCCTTCTTTACTACTAATAACTCTTCAGGAAAGATGGCGCAGATCAGAGAGAACAACTGTGTCTCTGTATATTTCTGTAATGCATGGAACTCATTTGGTGTCATGATTCTGGGTACTATTGATATTATAGAGGACAAAAGACTTAAGAATGAATTCTGGCAGGATGACTGGGTTCAGTACTATCCCGGAGGTAAAAATGATGAAGATTATGTGCTTCTCAAATTTAACCCTCAATCTGCAAAAGGGTGGAATAGTGACAGGACCTTTAACTTATCGGAAGCAGATTTGACATAGGCTTTTTTTTGTTTCAATTATTAAAACAAATTTGGGTGACAACGCTGGATTTCATTGTCAGTTTACTATCGTCAGTGAAAAAACGTTTCATTTCTTTCTGAAATATCAGTCTTCGGAAAATTAAAGTATATAGCCTTTTTCAGATAGTAAAAAAAGATAAATTGCAAATAATATTCAGTTAAATATGAAAAATATTCAGAAAAATGGAGACATTTGGTTTTTGTTAAACTATATTTATGAGCAAATAGTTGAGAAGTAGTTGGTGTTTTAACAATTAAACAATATAGGAGGCAGTATGAGAAAGTTGTTGGGTTTTTTTATCGTTGCGTTTTTAACAATTGCTCTTTTAACACCAGGATTTGCTACAGAAGAGCATCTGATCAAGGTTGATTCAGCACAATTTAATGTAGAATCTCTGAAAATTCAGGGTAGAGCAGCCCTTACTGAAGATCAGGTGGTAGTTAAATTCAAAAGTGGTCTGGCAGGGCAGATTACTGAGAAAATTATCAAAGCTTTCGGTATGGTTAAAGTAAAGGATAGTGTAAAGCCTGGAGCCTTTTCAGTATTTAAAAAGGGTAAATATGCCGGAGCAATTACAGATCTGATGCAGAAGCTTCTTGCAGAAGCAGGCATTCTGCATGTAGAACAGAATAGCTATGCTTATGCTTTTGGCGTGCCAAACGATCAGTACTATCAGTATCAGTGGCATATGCCTAAGATTGGTATGGAGAATGCGTGGGATCTTGCTACAGGAACCGGTGTTACAGTTGCTGTTATTGATACCGGGGTTAAGCAGAGTCTTCCTGATCTTGCAAACACAACATTTGTAGCAGGCTACGATTTTGTAAATAATGATAATGATCCTACAGATGACCAGGGGCATGGTTCTCATGTAGCTGGTACAGTTGCCCAGTCTACAAACAACTCCATCGGTTGTACAGGTGTAGCTTATAACGCTAAAATTATGCCACTTAAGGTATTGAGTGCTCAGGGAACCGGTACAAACTCAGATATAGCAGATTCTATCTACTGGGCTGCTGATAATGGAGCAGATGTAATTAATCTCAGTCTTGGTGGTTCATCAAGCAGTACTATTCTTGAAAATGCCATCAATTATGCATGGAATAAAGGTGTAGTTATAGTATGTGCTGCTGGTAATGATAATGTCAGCACTCCCTTCTATCCTGCTGCATATGCAAACTGTATCTCAGTAAGTGCTACAGATTATAATGACAATCGTGCTTCTTACTCAAATTATGGTACTACAATCGACATAGCTGCTCCTGGTGGAGACAGTGGTGATAACAATGGTGATGGCTATGACGATATGGTATTGCAGAATACTATCGGTTCAAATGGAGACGGATACTACTTCATGGCAGGTACTTCAATGGCTGCGCCTCACGTAGCAGGTGTTGCTGCTCTTGTAAAATCTGCCAACAGTTCACTATCAAACTCTGACATCAAAAATATCCTGTATAACACAGCTACAGATATTGGTGCTGCAGGTAAAGACAATCAGTTCGGTTATGGTCTGGTGAATGCCTATGCTGCAGTTCAGGCAGCAAATGGTGGAGGTAATACCGCACCTGTTTCAAATTTCGCTTACACTAAAAATCAGCTGGCTGTAAGTTTCACAGATCAGAGTACTGATTCCAATGGCTCAGTTGTAGCATGGGAATGGAATTTTGGAGATGGAAATACGTCAACTATTCAGAACCCAATACACACTTATGCTTCTTCAGGAACTTACAATGTATCTCTGAAAGTTACAGATAATGATGGTGCAACAAATACAAGTCAGCAGTCTGTTACTGTAACAAGTGGCTCAACAACAGAGTGTTACGTATTTAATATTGCTATGACAAAGCACTCTTCATGGTGGCTATACTATGCAAAAGCAACCATAACCATTAAAGATACAGCAGGAAATCCTGTAGAGAATGCAAATGTATCTATTACCTGGAGTGGTAAAGCAAGTGGTACAAGTAGTGGAGCAACAAACAGTAGTGGCCAGGTACAGTTCCAGTCAGGATATAGCTGGGGTAATGGTACCTTCACAATAACTGTTAATAACGTTACACACGGAACGCTGACCTACAACGCGTCCCTGAATAACGAAACTTCTGATTCAATTTAGAGAAGATTAAGATTGAAGAAAATATGGAAGCCGCCCGGTTGGGCGGCTTCTTTATAACTTTAAAGTTTGAACTTTGACAGTTTTAGAGAGAAGTGCTGATTCCAGCATAAATCATGCGTCCTTCTCTTGGATTACCTTCACTCTGGTAGTAGTTTTTATCAAAGAGGTTTTTCACTGTAAGGTGCAGTGATACTCTTTTACCAAAGCTTTTTGAAATCTTCATGTTCAGAACTGCGTAAGGATCAAGTTTTCTTGCTTCATCATCTTCATAGTATGTTTGTGAAGAGACACTGCTCAGGTTAATACTCAGCAGAATATCTGCAGGAAGACTCAGAATACCTGACACATCAATCTTATGTTTTGGTCTGTACTCAACACTCTCCTGAGTTTTTGAGGTTTTATCTTCTGAATCAAGATATGTGTAGAAAGAGTTGAGAGTGAAGAGGTTGCTGAGACTCCATTCAAAACCACATTCGAACCCTTCAAATACAGCTTCATCAATATTTCTGTAGAGATCTTTTTTACTCTTTTTACTAATAAGGTTTTTAACGTCATTTTTGAATACAGTTGCTGACAGAGTAATGTCATCGGTAGCATCAAATTCAACACCAGCTTCATAAATATTGGCTTTCATTGGTTCCAGATCCGGGTTACCACTGGTACCTGAAAAAAGTTCACGCATTGAAGGGAATCTTGTCTTTTTTGATATAGCTGCTTTGAACCTCAGATCCTCTGTTGCGCTGAAAAGTATTGCTGCCTGAGGATTAAATGAGCTGATTGTTTCTCTCTCATCGTTGTCAGGTCTTTTGAAGAACTTGAAGTCAATTGATGAACCGGCAGTAACAGTAAGAGATTTAAATAGCTTGTATTCAAATTCTATGGGAACAGAAAGAATCTGCTGGTTATACTTTGACCACTCTTCTCCTACATCGTCCTGGCTCTTATTGTGATCATATCTGAATCTGAGGGCAGTTTTGGCAAAGAGTTTATCACCAATATGTCTCTTGAAGAATATATCTGCACCAACAGCACTGTTCTTCATTGTATCAGTATAGCTTTTCTTACCATCCTGAGTTGTAAATGTAGCATCATCATAGCTGTCAAGAACATTGTTCATGTACTCATAGTAAGCTTTAACTTTAAATGAACCAATACCTGAATCAACATCGTAGAGAAAATCAACCCCACCCTGCTGCCAGTCGTTGAATCTCCAGTATCTTGGTTTTTTGTCATAATCATTTACAGGAAAACCTCTCTCCTGATCGACATGTCTGAAGGTAACAGCAGCTCTGCCGGTTTCTCCCATGTCCCATCCAAGAGTAAGCTGACCATTAAAAACTTTTCTGTCACTGTTTACTCTCTCGTCGTCTGGCTGGTTCTTTGTAGGTTTGTAGTCATCAGACAGAGTAAAATAGTCCTGATTAGAATAGTTACCATTAAAGAGGTAGCGGATTTTACCAACTGATCCCTGGAGTCCTACTCCCAGGTTGGCTGTTTTACCGCCTCCAAACTCAGCATTGAGATTGATTGCTTTTGCACCATTACTCTTTTTAGTAATTATGTTGATAACACCACCCATTGCATCAGCTCCATACATAACTGAGCCTGCGCCTTTAACTACTTCTATTCTTTCTATAGATGTAGCAGGAATAGTATTAAGATCTATCTGACCGTCATAAGGTGATGAAACTGGGATACCGTCGATCAGAACTGCAACATTTCTCTGATTGAGGCCTCTTAGTCTTATATAAGCTTCTCCTTTTGAACCGGTTCTTATATTAGAACCCGGAATAAGACGAAGAGCTTCTGCTACGTTTTTTACACCTCTGGCCTTTATCTCTTTGGCAGTTACCTGTGAAACCGTAGCAGTTTCAGAAACAACTTCCCCTTTTACAACAATTGAATCCTCAAACATAACCTTCAGTTTTTCCTCTTTTTTCTTATCTGTTTTGTCTTCAGAGAAGAGTGAAGGGGAAATAATAAGGGTTAAAATAAGTAAATAAACAAATCTATACATTGAATCTCTCCTTTGCAAATACGGCAGGCAGTGAAGTTTCCCTCAAGGCCCTGACGGAACAGACACATGACAGGTTGTTTTAGTAATCTGTTCTCGGAGAAACTGCATTGTATCATATTTATTCATTTTTTTTAATCAATACCACCTGTCTATTGCGGGAAATTGCATAATCCGGGGATATCATGTATAAGAGTTATGCTGATTGGTAATCAATGGACAGGAAGAAAATTTTAATTGCTTTAACAGCCCTGCTGCCACTGGCAGGCATAATGATTGCCCTCTTTACCGGAAGATATGGAATCTCTGTGGGAGAGGTAATAGATATTCTTGCAGGAGGCTATTCCAATACCACAATTAAGGAGACTCTTATATGGGAGATCAGACTCCCCCGTGCTCTTCTGGGAGTCATTGCCGGTGCAGGGCTGGCAGGAGCCGGAGCAGCGCTTCAGGGGCTTTTTCACAATCCCCTTGTTGACTCGAATCTACTGGGAGTCAGTTCAGGTGCAGGTTTTGGAGCTGCACTTGCAATAGTTCTTTTCAGCAGTACTGCTCCCATCTACTTCTTCTCTGTTTTTTTTAGTATTGTGGCAGTTGTACTATGTGCTCTTATTGCAGGAATTTACAAAAGAACAGATAAGGTAACTATAGTTCTGGCAGGGGTCATTATATCCACCATATTTTCGGCATTAATCTCTTTTCTTAAACATGTAGCTGACCCATATGATCAGCTCCCATCACTTATTTTCTGGTTAATGGGAAGTCTTGCCCGGGCAGATTACAATTCACTGTTATTTGCATCAATTCCTATAATCACAGGCCTTACAGGGCTTATTGCTATAAGATGGAGACTGAATATTGTATCTCTTGGTGACAAAGATGCTGCAGCTCTTGGTGTTAACACAGGTTTTACAAAAGCTCTTATTATTGTTTTTTCAACAATGGCTACAGCCGGAGCTGTATCTGTTTGTGGAATTATCGGCTGGATAGGTCTCATTGTTCCTCATATAGGACGAATGGTTTTTGGTAATGATAACAGAATTCTGATGCCTGTGAGCATTCTGTTTGGAGGTTTTTTTCTTATATTCATAGATAGCGTTGGCAGAGTAATTACAGGCAGTGAGCTGCCTCTGAATATTCTTATATCACTGATTGGGGGGCCTTTCTATATCTGGCTTCTTAAGCAAACAAGAGGTGGTAAATGGTAAAACCTGTTATTGAACTGAGCAAAGTTTCCGCAGGTTATGGTGACAGATCTGTTCTGAAAGATGTCTCCTTCGATGTTATGGATAGAGAAATTGTATGTCTTCTTGGGCCAAACGGTTCAGGGAAGACAACAATCCTTGATTGTATAACGGGTTTCAGAAAATTCAGTAGCGGAGAGATAAAATATAAGGGCGAAATTGCGGAAAAGTATACTGCAGGAGACAGAGCCAGACTGATGGCCTCTATTCCACAGCACCAGAATTATACTTTCCCCTTTTCTGTATTTGATATGGTCTGTATGGGGAGAGCCCATTCGGTTGCCCTCTTCAGAAGTCCCGGCAGAAAAGAGACTGAGATAGTGGATAAAGTATTGAAAATAACAGGTCTTGAAAGTTTCAGAAACAGATATTTTACTGAACTCAGCGGAGGAGAGGCGCAACTTGTTATGGTAGCGAGAGCCCTTGTGCAGGAGTCTGAGGTATTTATTATGGATGAACCAACCTCACATCTGGATTTCCGCAATGAACTGATGGTACTTGAAATGATCGCCGGTTGTGTTGGGAAGCTGGATAAAACTGTGGTAATGGCGACACATTTTCCAAACCACCTTTTCTACTTTATGAATTATGGATTGAAAGTAAAAGTCGTGATGATAAAAGAGGGTGAAGTCATTGTTGAGGGAGATGCAATGGATGTGCTTAACGAGGCAAATCTGAGTCATCTTTACGGAGTTGAGTGCGTTATAGGTAAAAGTTGTATAGATAACAGGATGCTGAAGTTCCTGCTGCCTGTTAACAGAGGAGTAAAAAATGAAGAGATTTTTAAATCCGTTGATCTTTAGTCTTATTATGGGATTATTGCTTACGGGTAATATATATAGTGAAGTTGTTGAAGTCACAGACTGTATCGGGCGTAAAGTAAAGATAGATAACAGTAAACTCAGAATAGCTGCTCTTTTTGCTGTTGCCGGCCACACAGTGGCAATGCTTGAGGGTGGTGACAAAATTGTTGCTGTAAGTCGTGGTCTGGTAAGGGATAAGATGTTCAATATGCTGCTCCCTCATATAAAGGACCTGCCTGTTCCAAAAGCCGGAGGAGGAATAAAAATAGAAGAGCTGCTGAGAGCTGAACCCAATCTCCTTCTTGTAGACCGAAGTGTAGCTGTAAACAGTTCTGAAACTGAACGATTTAAAAAGTTTGGTCTTAAATGGCTGACAGTTGAAATCAGAAGTATTAAAAGTCAGTTCCATGTAGTAAGAATGCTGGGTAAAATACTGGGTAAAGAGGATCTGGCAAAGAAATATATAGATTTTTACAGTAATAGCATAAAGCTTGTACAGAAGAGAACTTCAGCTTTACCTGTCGGTAAGAAGGCAAGAGTTTTTCATTCAAATAATGAACCTACCCACACTGATGCACCGGATTCTGTGCCTGCTGAATGGATTAAAGCTGCGGGTATGGTGAATGTATCAGCAGAAGGTAAACTGACATTTACTGATAATAAGTACTATGCAGGTATGGAACAGATTCTGCAATGGAATCCTGATGTGATCATTGTTAATGAAGATGGGAAAGGGGAATTTATAAAGAAAAGTCCCCAGTGGAAAAATATAGAAGCTGTCAGAAGAAACCGTGTATATCTGCTTCCCAATGGTATCTCCAGATGGGGACATACAAACTCAATAGAAACTCCTCTCGCTATTATATGGACTGCCTGTAAGGTGTATCCTGACCTTTTTAAAGATATTAATATAAGATCTGAAGTAAGAGGCTTTTATAAGAAGTTTTTCCGCATGGACATTGATGATAAACTTCTGAATAGAATTCTGAAGGGTAAAGGAATGAGAGACCCTAAAAAAAAGAGAAGAAGGAATAGATAGATGGAACTGCTTATATGCATTGACGATACAGATAATCTTGAAGCACCTGGTACAGGAAAGCTGGCTCACAGGCTGGGAGAACTACTTGAAGAGCAGAAACTTGGTGCTCCCGGAAGAATTACAAGGCATCAGCTCTTTGTTCACCCGGATGTACCCTATACTTCCCACAACAGCTCCATGTGTATGGATTTTTACGGAAGAGCAGGGTGCCTGAATGATATTATAGCTTATGCATCTGAATATCTGGTAAAAGAGGGGGCAGAAGGCTCAGATCCGGGTCTGGCAGTAGCTGTACCCGGGCTGCTTGGAGATAATATAAAAGAGTTTATAGATTATGGAAAAAGGGCAAAAATCTCTGTGCTATTTAAAAAAGACGCCTGGGCAATGGCAGGGAAGATGGGGATTCACCTCTCCGAGCATGGAGGAACAGGTGATGGCATCATTGGGGCTCTTGCAGGGATTTCCCTCAGACTTGGGGGTAATGACGGACGTTTCAGAGGAAAATTCAGATTTGACTCTCCATGTGTCTCCATGAAAGCAGAAGAGCTGATAGCTCACCCCATGGTGGACAGGGTTGTTGATATGGATAGTGGTAATGAAGTTACAGAGGGAGTTATTGAAATTTCAGATCGGGAATATATAAAGACTATCCATAAAAACTGTGAATCAGTATTATGTGTTAGACCTTCAGCTGGTAGTGAGTTTAACTATGTTACTCTTACAAAGACTGAGTTAAAAATTTTCTGATATTTCGGGGAGACTGTTATGAAAAATATGTTAATTATTCTACTTTTTGTACTACTATCCGGTTCTGTTACAGGATCAGATTACAACAATCAGCTTAAAAATATTCAGGGGCCGGTTCCCGAAGATAAGCCACTGCTTCTTATGCCGGGACTTTTTCATATGATTAATAATTACAGGGATGTAGCAATAAGTCCTGATGGTAAAGAGTTCTATTTTGCTGCAATAAATAAGAATGGTATGACTCTGATGGTAACCCGATGTGAAGAGGGCAGATGGTCTGTGCCTCAGGTATGCAGGTTTTCAGGGAAAAACAGCGATTTTGAACCGGTAATGTCTTTTGATGGTCAGAGGTTATATTTCTGCTCAAACCGCCCAACCAGAAATAAGAGAGATATGACAAAAGATGTAGATATCTGGTTTGTGAAGAGAGAGGGTAAAAACTGGGGGGTACCACGCCCTGTACCAGGTTTAGTGAATACTGTATGCATGGAGTATTTTCCTTCACTGACCTTTGGTGGGAAGATGTATTTTGGAAGGAATAATCTTGCTATGACCAGAGGAGATATTCATGCCGCAGAACTAGTGGATGGTAGATATCAGAGAGGAATAAAACTGCCTCCTGCTGTAAATTTTCCGGGGACTTCTTATAATGCTTTTGTTTCTCCTGATGAATCCTATATGATTTTCTCTTCATATATAGCTGGTAAGAAGGGTGCTCACAGCGATATGTTTGTCTCTTTCAGGGATAGTAATGGGAAGTGGACAAAGGGAGTTAATCTCGGGAAGGAGATAAACTCAGATGGTCACGACCATGCCCCACTGGTAAGCTTCAATGGTAAGTACATGTTCTTCTCTTCAACCCGTGGAAGAAGAGCTGATCAGTACAGAATATACTGGGTCAGCACATCCTTTCTTGATAAACTCAGAAAGGATGTGATGGAAAAGAAAACCGCAGCAGAGGCTAATCTGCCTTAAGGTTACTGGCAGGATTCCTGGAGGCAGCTTTATAAGCTTTCCCCAGAGTTGTAATAAATGCTGTTACACTTATTATTGTGATTAATAGCAGTATATCAGTCATTCCGGGATGATATTTATAAGCTGAAGGTATTGTATCTGTTATTTTAAACCCAAGGGGAATACTTATCAGACTGGCAGCAAGTATAAGAAAGATAAATTCGGTAGTAACATTCATATAAAGTCTGCCTGTAGTGGCTCCAAGTACCTTTTTTATGGAGAGCTCTTTTGCTCTTCTTTCTACATTAAAGGATATCAGAGCGAACAAACCGGATGCAGCCATTAAGAGGGTAATAACAGAGAAGAAGAGGAAGCCTGATCCTATCTTCCTGTATATTTTTATTGTACTACTGTTCATACTCTCCTGAAAATGCTGTACCTCAAATACCTTATCAGGGTAGATCTGTTTAAAAACCCTGTTTATATGATCCGGAGTTTTTGTACCGGATTTACTTCTTACTCTTATTGTAAACAGTCGGTTTGTATGGTCAAAATCTTTACTGAGAACCATGTAGTAAGGAAGAATTTTTTCATGAACTGTTGTGGGGTGGAAATCTTTGATTACACCTATCACCTGATACTTATTGTTGTTAATATGCTTCCCTAAAGGCTGTTTCCAGCCAACAGTTTTCACAAAGGTTTCGTTTACAAGACATTTATTGCTGTCGGTGCTCATCTTTACTGAGAAATTTCTGCCCTGCTGAATTTTCATCTGATATGTATCGATGAAATTGTGATCAACCAGATTCATACGACTGGAAATTTTCTCTTCAGGAGCAGCTCCCTCCCAGTTTATGGGATGCATGCTTGTTCGGTGAAAAGGGGCATTATATGAGGCTGTCGCATTTACTACATCTGGTTCTCTTAATAGTTCGTTTCTGAGGGTTCTTACGGTATCTGAATCAACGCCGGACAGCCTGCAGGTAAAAAGCCCGTTATAGTCAAAGCCAAGATCTTTTTTCTGCATAAAACTGATCTGCCTGAACATATACATTGTCATGAACAGCAGAGTAATTGCCAGAGCCAGCTGGAAGGTTGTCAGAACCTTTCTCAGCAGTCCTTTTCTTCCTGCTGAAGCTGAGGTGGTTCCGGTACAGCTTTTCAGAATTGAAGATGCAGGAACAGCAGATATGAGAAGTGCAGGGTATATACCTGAAACAGCACCTGTCAGTACTGCTATTCCCAGTGATATTGATATAGCAGATGGGGTAAGAAGCATTGATGGAACAAGAGGCTTTTCCATTATAGTGCTGTAGAGAGGTAGAGTAAGAGCAGCAACTCCTATTGCTGCAATCATGGCAATAACAGAAAGCACAACAGCTTCTCCGGTAAACTGCCTTATTAATGCTCTTCGGGAACTTCCCATTATTTTTCTTATACCAATCTCTTTTTCCCTTACAGAGAATTGAGCGGTAGTCAGATTAATAAAGTTTATACATGCAATAAGAAGTGCGAAAGCTCCTATAATACCGTAGTAATAGATAACCAGTTCCAGATCGTTAGTGGCTCCTGGTTTCAGATGCATCTCTTTAAGAGGGTTCAGATATAGCTGTTTATGATTGTTTTTGACATATTGATTTTTAAATCCTGCAATTTTTTTCTCAAAGCTCTTATAATCCACACCATTTTTAAGCATCACATATACTCGGCAGAAAGATTTCTCCCAGCTCTCTTTTAATCTGGTATTGTATGTGTTTTCAAAGATTTTGAAGGATAGCATGTAAGATGGTCTTATATGGGAGTTTTCCGGGAAATCTTCATAAACAGCAGAGACTCTCAGGTTATATCCGGTTCCGTTTCTGATCATTTTTCCAATAGGATTCTGATTGGGGAAATATTTACCTGCAATAGATTTGGAGAGTATAATTGAGCCTGGAGAGGAGAGAGGGCGGGTTTCGGAATCCTTTGTAAAGTTAACCGTGAAGATATTAAAGAAACGGTTGTCTGCAAAATAACCGTCAGGTGCATACAACTTTGTACCGTCAGATGTGGAGAGATGTTCTCCCCATATTTCCGCTATAACTGCAGATTCCTCAATTTCCGGATATTTTTCCTTAAGACCTCCTGCTACAGGATATGCTACCTGTGACAGATAACTTCTCTGGTCTTTGTAATCCCTGATCGCCTGTACTCTGAAAATGCGCTCTCCGTTCCTGTGGAATTTATCCCAGCTGTATTCATAGATAATATCCAGTCCGATTATCAGGAAAGTTGCCATACCCACAAGAAGACTGGTAGCTTTTATCAGGGAGTTTGTTTTGTAATTCATGGCATTTCTCAGTGTGGTTTTCATGTAGTTACCACCTGATGCCATTGTATGTTCTGTTGTATTAAGAAGATATTCAGGAACCATACGAAGAACACATGTTAAATACCATGATACGGCTCTGATTCTTCCTGCTGATCTTAGTTTATGATGGTATAACTCTTCCATGTCTCCAAGAAGAGCCTCTGCTTCAGACTTTCCTGAAAGAATCCTCAGAACTTTTTCAAGAAAAATGATTATAGAACCTTTATCTGACATCTTCTACTCCACAGATAGGATCTCAGTCAGATCAGACCACATGGTGTCGTTAAGAGTCTTGTGTTCTCTCATCACAGTTATTCCCTCTTTTGTGAGTCTGTATATCTTTTTTCTCCTTCCTCCCCTTGTTGCAGTGGATTCTCCAAAAGCAGACTCAATAAACCCTTTTTTTTCCAGTCTGGTAAGGGGAACATGAATTGCTGTAAGAAGAAAGTTTCTACTGGTTGTATCGTTCAGATGCTCAAGAATTGAAACAAGATAAGCTTTCTCTTTAAGTTGTAGAATTGAGAGCATTATGAGCTCTTCTTTTTTAGTTAAAAGCGTTTTCACAGGTACCTCCTGATTATTTACACAAAAAATGTAACATATCGATTTCACTGGTGTCAAGATATTTCTTTCATAAAATGTGTAAAATATGTATGTGGGCTCTTCCGGTTATCAGGCACAGGAGAACAAAAATAAATATTTTCTTGTTAGTGTTAATATTTTTTCCTATAATCTTCTATGCTGAGAGAAAAGTTAGGTGGCCTGAATAAGAAGCGTCTGATTTTAGTTTCGATTGCTATATTTATTTTTCTTTCAGGTCTTGCTTTCTTCCACTCCTATCTGAGTATCAATCAGAATCATCTTATGGCCAGAAAATATCTGGAAGCAATTACCGGTGGTGTCAAAGAGGCAATTGATGCCTGGCTTGCTGAACAGAAACAGTTTATAAAGATGGTAGGTAATATGCCTCTTCTTAGAGAGAGTCTTAAAAATTCTGAAAATGGCATACCAGACAGGCAGATGAGGGAGCTTGGACTTCAGATGCAGATGCATTCGGGTCTTTTTCTGGCAGATAGGAATGGGGATGTGATAATTGATTCACAGTTCAGTAACAGAAAAAAGGATCTTAATATAAAAAACTCTCCCTTCTGGAAAGAGTTTAAAGAGAGTGGATTCAAAACAATTGTTCCTGGTAATATTGAACGTTCACCAGTTACAGGAGAACTGGTCAGTCTGGTTGTAACCGGAATAAGGGATAATCAGGGAAAGCTGATTGGTTATCTGGGGAAGGCAATAGACTGGGAACATTTTATTGAGAAGTTTATTATGTCTGTTAAAGTTGGAGATACAGGATATGTCGCTATTACCGACCTTAACGGAGTAAATATCGGTCACCCTGATAAGAGACTTAACCTTATAGACCTGTCGGGTAACTCATGGATGCAGAAGATCATAAAAAGGAAAAACGGATATCAGGCTTACCGGTTTCAGGGGATAGATAAAATTATGGCTTACAGAGAGTCAAAAGAGTCAGGCTGGATAGTTAATACATCTATTAACGAAGAGGAGCTGATTGAAGGAACTATATATATAAGAAAAGTTCTTATTGTAACTGCTGTAGTAAGTCTGGTGGTTATGGTTCTTCTGATAGGTTATATTGATGCATCCAAACTTGGAAAAGCCCAGAAAGAGCTCAAAGAGAGCGAGAAAAAATACCGGCTTATCTTCAATATGGGATATGATGGAATCTTTGTTCACAATATTGAGGATAAAACCAGAGCAGGTAATTTCAGTGAAGTTAACAGGGTTTTTGAAGATATTTTTGGCTGGAGCAGTGATAAACTGAAATCTATAACCGCAGGAGATCTTTTTACCTCTATCGGTAAATGGGATTACGACTCTTTTGTGAGAGATGTTTATATAAATAAGTATCGCATGATGGAGGTGGAGTTTGACAATTGTAAAGGAGAGGAGTTAATCGCAGAATTCAGGGCTTTTCTGCTGGAAACACCTGAAAAAACAGCACTTCTTGGATTTGTAAGAGATATTACTGAAAGAACTGTTTCCAGAAGAATGCTGAAAGATCAGTGCGATCGCCTCGATATTGTAGTTAAGAACAGAACCCGTGAGCTGGCGGAAACCAACGTAATACTTAAGCAGCAGATTCTTGAAAAAGAGAGTACAGAGAGAGCTTTGAGGGATAGTGAAGAGAAGTATCGCTGTCTTGTTGAGAGAGCCAATGACGGAATAATGCTGGTAAAAGAACGGAAAGTTATTTTTGCCAATAACAAAATTCAGGAGATACTTGGGTATAGTGAACCGGAAATAATTGATCTCGATCTTATCCGGTTAATTCCTGAAGATCAGAGAACTGCGATAGATATGCTCTACCGTAAAAGAATGGCAGGAATAATTCCCAACTCTATATACGCTACAAACTTTCTCAGAAAAGATGGAACAGTAATAGATGTTGAGGTAAATGCCGGACTTGTTAATTATGAAGGTAGTCCGGCGAATTTTGCTTTTATAAGAGATATTACTGAGAGAAAGAGAACTGAAAGAGAGAGACAGAAACATCAGGAAGAACTTATACAGACAGATAAACTTGTAGCTCTTGGAACTCTGGTTTCCGGTGTGGCTCATGAAATTAACAATCCCAACAATGCAATAATGCTTAACTCCCCTATCCTTTTCCAGGCATGGCTTGATGTACGGCCGGTTCTTGAGGAGTATTTAAATGAAAATGGAGAGTTTCTGATTTCCGGCATGCCTTACTCTCAGTTCAGAAGTTATGTCCCTGATATGCTGAATGATATTCAGGATAGTTCAGGAAGGATAAAAGCTATTGTTGACGGATTGAAAAATTTTGCCCGGCCAAGTTCTCTTGAAATGACAGAAGATGTTGATATAAATATGGTTGTTGAATCTTCAGCAAAGCTTATTTTAAACCAGATTAACAGGTGTACAGATAACTTTGTTATAGATCTCAGCAAAGACCTGCCGGTAGTGAAAGGGAATTTTCAGAGACTTGAGCAGGTGCTGGTTAATCTGATTCAGAATGCATGTCATGCTCTTAAGGGGAAAGCCGGGCAGGTTGCTGTTATAACTATCTATAATATTGAAGATAAGGTTATTGAGGTTCATGTTAATGATACCGGTTGTGGTATAGAGAGTGACAATCTGAACAAGATAATGGACCCCTTTTTTACAACTAAAAGAGAGTCGGGAGGTACCGGGCTTGGACTTTCTGTCTCAATGAGTATAATCAAAAAGCATGGGGGAAACCTCAGACTTGAATCTGAAGTTGGAGTAGGTACAAAGGCAATACTTACTCTGCCTGTCAGAGATAGTGGAGAAGATGTATGAATAAAAATAGTTCTGATAATCCGATTCTTATAGTTGATGATGAGATGTCTGTTCTGAAGAGTATAGAACTTACTCTGAGATCAAGAGGCTTCAATAATATAGTATCCATGGAAGATAGTCGGCAGGTACTTCCCTTTGTAAATGAAACCACCCCGGAACTACTTATTCTTGATCTTACTATGCCGGGTATATCAGGTACTGAGATTCTTAAAACAATGTCAGAAGACTATCCTGAGATTCCTGTTATTGTTGTAACAGGACTTAATGATGTAAGAATTGCTGTAGAGTGTATGCAGACTGGAGCAGAAGATTATCTGCTTAAACCAATTGAGCGCAGCAAACTTATCTCTTCTGTTGAGAAGGTGGTGGAGCTGAGAAATCTGAGGCGGAACTACAATCTTCTTAAGGAACATCTGATGAGTGACGGGCTGGAAAACCCCGAAGCTTTTGAACATATAGTAACCTGTAATAAGAGAATGAAGGCTATTTTTCAGTATATGGAGGCTGTAGCGAAAACTTCTGAACCTGTACTTATTATTGGAGAAACAGGAACAGGAAAAGAGTTACTGTCACAGGCTCTGTACAATCTGACAGGTGGAAAAGGCGAGTTTGTTAAGGTAAATGTTGCGGGACTTGATGACAACATGTTCACAGACACTCTTTTTGGTCATAAGAAAGGAGCTTTTACAGATGCCGCTAATCCAAGAGCAGGACTTGTTGAAAAGGCTGCGGGAGGAGTGCTCTTTCTTGATGAGATCGGCGATTTGTCCATGGCATCCCAGGTTAAGCTACTTCGTCTGCTGCAGGAGAAGGAGTACTATCCTCTGGGCTCAGATATTCCAAAAAAATCATCTGCAAGAGTAGTTGTGGCAACCAACAGATCCCTAAAACAGCAGGTGGAAGATGGTACTTTCAGAAAAGATCTCTACTACAGGCTGAATGTACACAATATTAATCTGCCTTCCCTTAAAGAACGTAAAGATGATATTCCTCTGCTGGTAGACTATTTTATGGGAATAACAGCAGAGAGCCTTAATAAGAATAAACCTACTCCTCCACCTGAATTGTGGGAACTGTTGAAACTATATAACTTCCCCGGGAATATAAGAGAGTTGAGATCCATTGTTATAAATGCTGTTACCCAGCATAAAGAGAGAGTTCTTTCTCTCAGAGTGTTTCGTGAAGCTATTGGCCTTGGGGATAGTAAGTACGAAACAATTGTAATCAGGAATACTGAATCCGGGAGCTATTTTGATAACTGTGAAACTCTTCCTTCAATTAAAGTTGTTGAGGAGGAACTGATAAAAGAGGCCCTTAAAAGAACCAGTGGAAATCAGAGCACTGCAGCAAGAATTCTCGGTATAACCCGACAGACAATGAATAATAAACTCAAGAAAATAGAACTGTAAATTTTTTCACCTTTCCATTAATGTAATACCTGTAAATTAATTTGACTTTCCTGAGAGGTGTAAACTTTTTTCAGATAGTCTGATTTTACAGATTCATAGTGCTCCTCAATATCCTTCTGTTAAAATGTGTAAAAATTTTTCTCAGGGGTTCATAGAATTGGATTTTTTGCCGCAGTTTATTTTTAATGAACTTTATCCTGTTTTTTAATCTATGTTTCGTGAATTTTATGTTCTGTTGTTTTCTATACCTGATTTTCTGGCAACCTTCTTGCAAATGGAAGAGATTGTTCCTGAAACTTTAACAGGAGCCAAATTTAACGGAGGTAGAAATGGCAAAGAAATTTAAAGACATCATGGCTGAGTCAGGTCAGTCCATTGAGTTTCAGTCAGGTGGAAAAGCACCGGAAGAGGTTATAGAGAGAGAAGTTACTTATGATCCTCATCCAAGGATAAAAAAACTTAAAAATATCTATATGGAGACCCTCTCCTCAGCAGATAATGAGTTCCCCTACTGGTATTCAAGAGAGTACTTCAATAACGACAATGAAATACCTGTAGTAAGAAGAGCAAAAGCTCTTAAAGCTGCGTTCTCCCATCTGACACCTGTCATTTTCCCGGGCGAACTGCTAACCATGCGTAAGGCTGCATTTTTCCGTGGTTCTTTCCCAATGCCCTGGTTGTCAGAGGGATTCTATATGGCGAAAGAAGATGACTTCTATCAGGAAGCTCTGAAAAGAGGTTCAGCAAGTGTTGATGAGCACTCAAAATTTGGCCAGGGTGGCGGTAATGTAACCCAGAGTTTTGGTAAAGTAGTATCAATTTCCGGTAAATTTGGTATGAGACAGGAGCAGATTCCTGTACTTCTGGAACTTGCTAAAAAATGGTATGGCAAATCTGTAGATGACCTTGGTCATAAATATGAGCAGATGGTTCCTGATTACGATGTTAAAGAAGCAATTATGAGAAACATCGTATGTATGTTTGACTCAGGTTTTACTCTGCCACAAGGTAGAGAAGTAGCAAACTACTACTATCCTCTTGAATACGGTTTCGATGGAATCATCGAAATGGCAAAAGAGCTGAAAAATAAAGTTGCCGGCAGAGCTGATGGTGACGGAATGGTTGGAATGAACCGTCTCTATAATTATGAAGCTGTTATTCTTTCAATAGAAGGTCTGCAGGCATGGATCTCAAACTATGCTAAAGAAGCAAGAAGACTGGAAGCTATGGAAGCCGATGCAGATCAGAAAAAAGAGTATGGTGAAATGGCTGAAAGACTTGAGTGGCTTACTCACAATAAACCAAGAACTTTCATTGAAGCTTTCCAGATGATCGAAACCCTGCATCTTGCGATTGTTAATGAAGATGCTATTTCAGGTCTCTCACCAGGTCGTATTGGCCAGATTCTCTATCCATGGTTCGAACAGGATATACAGGCAGGAAGAATTACTGAAGATGAAGCTCTTGAACTTCTTGAGCAGGACCGTATAGTAAAAACCTCTATTGACTGTTTTGCTTCAATGGGTGTTGTTGGTGGTGTTCTTTCAGGTAATACATTCAATACCGTATCAGTTGGTGGACTCAATAAAGAAGGTAAAGCAGCAACTAACCGTCTTGAGTATCTGGTACTTAAGGCAGCAGCTACAAATGCTATGCCTCAGCCTACAATAGCTCTTCTTTACAGCGAAAAACTTCCTGATGATTTCCTGATGCTGGCAGCAGATGTTATTAAAACCGGTGCCGGCTATCCTGCATTTATGAATAATGATATCGCTCAGGAATTCCTGATGAATCAGTATGGTCCTGAAGGAATGCATGTTGAAGAGTCAAGAGCCTGGGCTATCGGCGGATGCCTTGAAACTTCACCATGTGTATGGAAACCTGTTCACCTTAATGGTAAAGAGTACTGGATTCCTGGTGGTGCCGGTCAGCCTACATCAGTTGGCGTTCACTTTGTTTCAATGCCTAAAGTACTTGAACTTACTCTCAATAACGGTGTTGATGCAAGAACCGGAGAAAAGGTTTATGCACCTCACAACAAAAAGTTTGGTACATTTGAAGAGCTCTTTGATCAGTTTAAACTGTACTGGCAGAAAACTGTTGATGTTCTTGCTCTTACAAACAATATTCAGCACGATGTATGGCGTAAAAACAACATGGCTGTTATCAACTCATTCCTTAAACCTGATTGTCTGGACAAAGGACATCTTATTAATGAGCTGGGTTACAGATACAACGCTACATTTAATGTGGAAAGCGCCGGTAACGTAACATGTATCAATTCACTTGCAGCAATTAAAAAGCTGGTATTTGATGAGAAGAAAGTTGCTCTGGATGAGTTTATGGAAGCAGTTAAAGATAACTTCGGTTTCAAATCTGCAAGAGATATCGGCTCATTCTCACTTATGGATCAGGAAAAGAAAGACAATGCTACAGGCAAATGGGATAAACTTCACTTTATGTGCCTCCAGGCGCCAAAGTATGGTAACGACGATCCTTATGTAGATAACATTCTTCTGGAATGGGAAAACTGGTTCTGCCCTGACTGCTCAAATTATGAGTCACTCTACGGTCATCCAATGTATCCTTGCCAGATCTCAGTATCAACTCACGGTGCTATGGGTGCTGCTACAATAGCAACTGCTGATGGCAGACTTGATGGCACAACTTTTGCAGATGCTTCACTATCTGCATATCCTGGTACAGACAGAAATGGTCCATTCGCTCTTATGAAATCAGCTGCAATCTGGGATCACTCAATGTCACAGAATTCACAGCTTAATGTAAAAATTCATCCTTCAGCAATCAGAGGAGATGAAGGTGCAAGAAAGCTTCTTGAAATGACTAGAGCCTATATGAGAATGGGTGGTTTCCACGTTCAGTACAACATTGTTGACTCAAAAGTATTGAAAGATGCTCAGCAGAATCCTCAGAACTACAGAGATCTGATGGTAAGAGTTGCGGGCTTTACTCAGTACTGGGTGGAAATTGGTAAACAGGTTCAGGACGAACTTATTGCCAGAACAGAATATGAAGCAATTTAAGTAAGGGAGGTAGATAATGGAAAAAGGATTTTATAGAGATAGTCGCAACTATGCGCCAATTGACGTAGCAAAAGGTATGGATCTTAAGACAAAAATGATCGTAAATGCAGACGATGTAGATCCAAACTTTGTTAAATTACCAAAATGCAAGCATTGCGTTCACTTTGAAGCAGATAAGGAGAAAATAGAGCTCGGTATCTGCAAAATGTCAACAAGTACCCCTAAGTTCATGGCATATCCCGATATGGTTGCTGTGACTTGTGAAGGTTACAAAGAGTAGATAATTGTGTCCAGGGCGGAAAGTTTCCTTTCCGCCCTTTTTTCTATTAAACAAATTTGACAGGAGGAGTGTACATGGAGAATAAAAAAGCAAAAATATATGGTCTCTCGGTGGTTTTTGCTTCCTGGCTGGCAGTGTTCTGCCTGTTTGGATACCGGGCAACCTTTGCAATACTTAAGGTACCTATGGGTAAGGATCTGGGGTGGACATCTTCGCAGGTAACCCTTGGCTATTCCCTTATGATGGTTTTTTATGCTATCACAGCTTTTTTCAGTGGCCTTATTCTTGATAAGTGGGGAACAAAACCAGTTTATGCTATTGCTGCAGTATTTGGGGGACTTGGTTTTTATCTGACAAGTTCTATAAACACACAGATGGCCTATCTTTTCAGTTTCGGTCTTCTGGCGGGAATCGCAACCGGTATGTTGTGGGTAACATCGACTGTTTCAGTAAGAAAGTGGTATGTAGGTAAAACCTATGCAACAATGTGGGGCTTTGCCTTTGCCGGTGGTCCGATGGCTCAGTGGATTCTGGCAGAAGTTACAAAATCTTCACTGGCTGATGGCGGAGAAGATGCCTGGCGTGGAACAATGAAGCTTCTGGCAGTTATTATCGCCATTATGCTTGTTATAGCTGTAGTTGTTGCTAAACAGAATCCAGAAAAATATGGAATAAAACCCTTTGGTGAGATGCCTGCTAAAGGGGCTGCTCCAAAGAAAGAGTATGAATGGTCAATGAAAGAGGCCTATTCAAAGTATGCTGTATGGGCAGCTATTCTTACATTTCTTACCAGTATGATGGCTGAATTCCTTATCTGGACCCAGGTTGTCAGCTACTGGATTGAAGATAAAGGCTGGACAAGAGATGCAGCAATTGATGTGTACAAAGTAATTGGTATTGTGGGAATTTTCAGTATGCCTCTTCTGGGTAAAGTTGCGGATTCAATAGTTAATAAAACAGGACATGAAGCAAAGGGTAGAAAGATTATGCTTATTATTGGCCCTTCAACAGGTGTTATCGCCTGCCTGTTCCTGCTGGGATGTGGTGGATCTGTATCATCAGTAGCTTATGTTGCTGCAATAATCTTTGCTATCTACTGGGCCATCGTTCCTGGTGGAGTTGTTGGTTATACAGGTGCAATTTATGGTAGAAAGACCCTGGGTAAGATATGGGGCCTTGCTACTCTCATTGTTATGGGTATAGGGCCTTTCATGGGTTCATTCATCGGTGGATTGCTTAAAGATATATCCGGTAGCTATCAATATTCAATATATTATGCTCTCGGATCTTTTATAGTTTCCATAATTTTTGCTGTTACCCTGCCATTAAAAGCTGAGCACAAGGCTATTGTGGCGGAAGAAGAAGCAGCCTGATGTCAGACCGGCTCTGTAGCCTCCCTGTTATGGAGCCGGATTTCAAGGAGAGAGATGTATGAGTAGTATCGATATTATTGATAAAGACCCCTCAGGACTTGTTTTCAGCATTCAGGGGCATTCTGTACACGACGGCCCTGGTACAAGAACAACAGTTTTTATGAATGGATGCCCTCTTAACTGTATCTGGTGTTGTAATCCAGAGGGTCTTTTCCATAAACCGGTTCTTATGCACAGTGACGTTAAGTGTAAAAAATGCGGAGCCTGTATTGAGGCCTGCCCTCACGGTGCAGTTAAACCAACAGAAGATGGTAGCCTCTTTTTTGACAGAGAAATATGTAACAGGTGTTCATCACATGAGTGTATAGAAGCCTGTTATCATGAAGGTAACAGTATTAGTGGCAAATACTATTCAGTAGAGGATCTGATGAAAATCTTCACCAGAGACAGAATGTTCTGGGGAGAACGTGGAGGCGTTACTTTCAGTGGCGGGGAACCTCTTCTTCAGAAAAATTTCATGCTGCCTATGCTTAAAAAATGTAAAGAGAGTTATATTCATGTGACTCTGGAAACTACAGCAGATCTGGAAGAGAGTTACTTTTTTGAAGCAATAAAATATGTGGACTGGATGTTTTTTGATCTGAAACATATGAATCCGGTAAAGCATAAAGAGCTTACAGGAAGAGACAACAAGAGGGTTCTTAACAATATAAGAAAGCTTGCAGAAGCGGAGTGGTGGAACGGTTTTGCAGTTCCCAGAATTCCGATTATTCCTGATTGTAATGATTCTGAAGAGAATATAAGAGAAACAGCAAAGTTTATTAAAGAGCTGGATCTTGAATTAATAAATATTCTGCCATTCCATCGTCTTGGAGAATCTAAATACAGACAGGTGGGGCAGAGCTATAAGTTTGAAGATGTTCCATCTCCGGGACAGGAAAAGATGGAGCAGTTGAAGAAAGTTGTGGAAGCAGAAGGATTGATGTGCTTTGTCGGGCACAATACTCCTTTCTGATATAGATTCCGGGAGGACAAAGTGAAGAGATTTATTATATTACTGACTACTCTGCTTTTATGTTTTGCAGCTCTGGCAGGAGGGGAAAAAAGTAAGAAAAAACTGAGATTCAGCTTTTCTGAAAGAACCAGATTGACTGTATTTGATAATGCGATAAATCTGGATGAGACTATGAACGATACATTCGCCTTTACCCGGCACAGAACATCTGTCGGGCTGTTCTGGTCTCCATCCGATAATATAGATTTTAATGTGAAGCTCACTAATGAGTTCAGAACATATCTTAGTCCCAAAAACAGAGATTCGGATATGAATGAGATCTTTTTTGATCAGTTGTATGTTAAGTGGAAAAATATTGGTGAAACAGGAATTACCCTGACTCTGGGACGCCAGAACATAATGTTGGGGGAAGGATTCATCTGCCTTGACGGACAACCTCATACAGGTTCAAGATCTGCTTACTTTAATGCTGTGCGCCTGGACTATAAGTTCAATGAGAAACACAGAGTCACAGGTTTTGTATCCTATATCCCCAGATATGATAACTGGTTGCCGGTAATAAATGAACCTGACCCTAAGCAGTCTCTGGAAGAGCAGGCAAATACAGGTGTGGGAATCTACTATCAGGGTAATCTTGGAAAAACCGGAGTTCACGCATACTATTTTAGAAAAGATACTCATAATAATGATAATTATCCCATTGAATCCGGGATAAATACCTTTGGCATACGTTTGACAATTCCTTTAGTGAAGAGGTTAGCCCTGACTACTGAGGGAGCCCTGCAGAGTGGGAGCTATGGCAGTAACGACCGGAGCGGTACCGGTGGATACTTTCACCTGGATTATAAGATTGGAGAGATTATTCCGATTGTTAATACTCTCACCTTTGGAGGAATCTACCTCAGTGGTGACGACCCTTCCACAGATAAAGTGGAAGGGTGGGACCCTCTCTGGAGTCGCTGGCCCAAATGGAGTGAATCTTACATATACACTCTGATCAGGGAGAATGGAGTTGCATACTGGAGCAATATAAAATCCCTCTACTTATCTGCAGCTTTTACCCTCAACAAACAGTTGAGCGGAAAGGCTTCATACTATCTGCTATGGTCAGATGAGTATGGAAATAGCAGTAAACCATCCTTTGCCTCAATGGCAGGAGAAGGAAAAAAAAGAGGGAACCTCATCGTAACGCGGTTTAACTATAAGATCAGTAAACATATGAGCGGACATTTTGTCTGGGAAAATTTCAAACCCGGCAGCTTCTATCGTGAAAATGCAGATGGATACAACTGGTTTCGCTTTGAATTAATGGTGCGTTACTGATCATATAGCTATCATAAAAATTCATAGGTCGGGGTTACCTCTTGCCCGGGTACCCCGACCACTACCCGAACGGGGACGGTACCTAAAAATATTAAATTTTTATATGTCTGTATTGATAGATTGTCAGTTAAATCTGTTTGCTTTTAGAATTTCTTTAAAAATTAAGTTGTTTACAATGCTGTTTGTGAGAATCTGTTAAAAATTTTTTATATTTACAGGTACCGTCCCCGGGTTATTTTTACTTGCTTTGGATCTTCTTTTTGGTTAAGATTTTTTCTTTGGAGGATTCATGAAAAAATCGATTCTTTTATCTATTGCTATTTTACTGCTTTTCTCTTTTGCTGAGGCTGGTGAGAAGGTTGTTTTTGGTATGTGCAGGCCCCTTGTTGTTCAGATTAAGAATATTCAGCATATGTATGAGAAGGGTGTTATTCCTGCTGATGATATAGAGTTGATTTGTGTCTATCATGAGGATGAGGTTACCAATTATAAGCCTTCCTATAATTATGTGAAAAAAGAGAGACTCCACTGGGTTAAGTTCTTTGTTATTAAAGGGCAGGTTGAGGTGAAGGATCTTTTCAGGAAGAATCTATGGACTCCTCAGTTCAAAAAACTTTTTGATAAAACCAGAGGTCTTATTGTAACTGGTGGTATGGATCTGCCTCCTGTTATATATGGTGCTGAGGAAAATCTTATGACTGAAGCAACAACTCCTCAGAGATCAATGTATGAGAGTTCTCTTCTGTTCCACCTTGTTGGCCGTGAGAGTAGTGATTTTACTCCTTTTCTTAAAGGCAGACCTGATTATGCGGTTCTTGGTATCTGTCTTGGAGCCCAGAGTCTTAATGTTGCAACCGGAGGTACTCTCTGGCAGGATATTCCTTCTGAAGTATACGGTGCTAAAACAAAACAGGATGTTCTGAAATTTAATCGTGATAAGATCCACAGTAATCGTTATATTTCTGCTATGTGTAATTGTGACGGTGCATTTAGTGCATGTTTTCACAGAATTAAAATTAAGAAAAACAGCCTGCTGGTTAAAAAGATGAAAATCAAGTCTTCTTCAACTCCTTATGTCCACTCTTCACATCACCAGGCAGTTAAGAAGCTGGGGCGCGGCCTGGTAATAACTGCGACTTCAATGGATGGAAAAATTGTAGAGATGGTTGAACATAAAAGGTTTAAGAATGTTCTGGGAGTACAGTTTCATCCTGAACACTACTCTCTTTACAGTAAAACAAAGCGTTATGTAAGTAGTCACGACAGAAATCCTTCTTTTTCTCCAAGAAACTTTCTTAAACAGAATGGCAATTCCATGAAATTTCACCTGAAGATCTGGGAATGGTTTGCTAAATCTATGATTGCCAGATAGTTTTATGCTGAAAGAGTTGTCCAGAGATGCTCTGCTCGAACTTCTTGAAGATCGGTCAGGCCGACGGGGAAATATATACAATTTTATATTAAACAACAGGTTTATATCTGCTTTTTCTCTTAATAATTCCCTGCTTTTTACTGGTGAAAGCGACAATATATGGGGATGGATTGACAGTGATTCCGAAAAAGATACAGAAGCGCTTCTTAATCGCATTCCCTATATAGATACCTTCGGGTGGATGGGAGGAGTAGCGGAAAAATATATTCTGAGTAATAGAAATACTGATTGGATTCTTAAAGTAAGGCAGTATGTTTTACCCGGAGATACTGATGTTTCTACAGCTGGGAATATCTGTACAGATCTCTTATCTGATGATGCAGATTATATTTTTCAGAATAGTATCTATAATAAGTATACAGATCCGGATTATATAAAAACCAGAATTCAGAATGGAGAATCCTCGTGTATAAGAGTTGATGGTAAACTGGTAGCCTGGGGACTTACTCATGATGATGGAGCTATGGGGTTCTTACATGTTATGCCGCAATATCGTGGAAAAGGATTTGCTCAGATAGTAACATCGGATCTTATTCTTAAACTCAGAAGTAAAGGGCTAGCTGCTTATGTTCAGATTGAAGATAGCAACAAGGCTTCTCTTGGGTTGACTGAAAAGTTCGGATTTATTCATCAATGTTCACTAAGCTGGTTTAAAATCGTTCTCTAACTGAAAACAGGTGTACAAAATCTGAAAAAATGTTCTATAATGTCGTCTTTTATAACATTGAAACAGGGAGATTAAGTTTATGAAAAAACATATATTGATAAGGATAATCTTAACAATTTTTATGCTGCTGACAGGTATAGAGCTTGCTGGTAAGGAGTCAGGTAAAGATAAGAAAAGCTGGGTTATTAAAGGTAGTAATGCTCTGCTTATTAACCAGACATCTTTCAGTAACTGGGCAGGAGGAGATAATAGCTCTGTAACCGGCTCGGTTATACTGGATTACAAGTTTAACTTCAATAAAGATAAGAACAGCTGGAATACTCACGTTAAACTAGGGTATGGTCTCAATTATCAGGGTAATCGTCTTGATGAAACAAGAAAAACTGAGGATTTCATAGATATCAGTTCAATATATGGGCGCCGGTTCTCGAAATTTCTGTTATTTTCATTTAATGTAGGGTTCAAATCCCAGTTTGATACAGGTTATAAGTATGAAAATAGTAATGATCTGGAAACAAAGAGAAAAACCTCCAGCTTTCTTGCTCCTGCTTATCTTAACTTTGGTCCTGGTATAAAATTTGAGAAATCAGCAAATTTCTGGATCAATGTATCCCCTCTGAATTCAAAGATAACAATTGTTAATGATGATGAGTTATCAGATGCTGGTAATTTTGGAGTTGATAAAGGAGACCATGTTAAGTATGAACTGGGTTTTATGGGGCAGATATATTTTAAAACAGATATTATGAAGAATGTTAATTTTGAACAGAAACTTCAGATCTTTTCAAACCTTCTTGATAATCCCCAGTATGTAGATTTTGATTACGATTTAACTCTTAATATGAAGGTAAACAAACTGATTACTGTAAGAGCTGGCATGACACTTAAATATGATCACGATACCGAAATATATCTTGGAATGGGAGAAGATGCACAGGGTAATCCGGTTAAGAAATACGGAAGAAGGATTCAGGTTAAACAGACCTTTGGAGCAGGGATTAATTTCAGTTTCTAAAAAGATTTTTGCATAGCCGACAGCTGTTCCTGCCGGCTAAAGTGTGTAATTATATAATCAGGAAAGAGTTGGAAAACTCTCTTTACAGTTTTCCAGAGATTTTCCAAGCCAGTTAATCATTTCACCAAGGTTTTTCATGTTTCTCTGACCTTCTGCGTCTTCGTTAACATCTCCTGGTTTGAGGCCAATTCCAAGATTCCAGTAGGTTGAGCCAGGGATGATCATTCCATTGATCATGAAAAGATGATTCATTGCATCAAAAGTGGGGAGAGCACCTGCCCGTCTTACAGCAACTACTGATGCGCCGATTTTTCCGCTGAATGCACGACCGTTTACCAGAGCCATGTAGCCGGACCTGTCAATCAAAGCTTTCATCTCTGCAGTAACATTACTGAAATAGGTTGATGAACCCAGAATTATTGCATCTGCTTTAAGCATTTTGCCGTAAATTTCGTTAAAAACATCATTTTTAATAGCACAGTGATCCCCGCCATTATCTTTACATTTCATACAGGCCAGACAGCCTCTGATCTGTTTACCGCCAAGTTGAACCAGTTCTGTATCCCATCCGGCTTCATCCAGAGGGTTAAGAGCACTTTTTAATAAATTCTCAGTGTTTCCTCCCCTTCTGGGACTTCCATTAATTGCTACTGCATACATTGAGTTCCTCCTCAGGTTTTGTACTTGATTTAATCTGCCTGTGTAGTTTAAACTATGCCTTTAGTTACTGCAAGTACTGTTTTTTTTGACAGGTACTTACATAAAGTATAGTAATGGAGTAGATATTATGAGTAAATGTGAAATAAAAACTGTTAGAAACAGGGAATACAGATGTTTTTTTGAACTGACTCTTAAAATAATCGGAGGCAAATGGAAGCCTGTTATTGTTTATGAGCTGGCAAAAGCAGGGATATTAAGGTTTGGGGAGCTCAGAAAAAGAATGCCTGATGTAACAGAGAGAATGCTTACTAAGCAATTGAGAGAGATGGAGGAAGATAAAATTATTAAGAGAAAAGTGTATAGAGAGGTACCTCCTAAAGTTGAATACTCTCTTGAACCTTTGGGGGCAAAACTGATTCCGGTTCTTCTTTCAATGCGTAACTGGGGAGTCGAGTACGAAAAAGTATATGCTGAAGAAGGGAAATTCAGCGGGGAGTTTTTTGAAAAACTCGAAGCGCCACCAATTGCAGATATGTATCGGGATATTTTATAGATAATTTGAGATATGATACAGTTTTGTCTATTTATGTTGAGTTTTCAGCAATTGAATTATCTTATGGCAATTATAAACAAAACTTCTACAAGACAAAATTAGTCTCAGAATAACATTTTTGAATAATAACTACGTATATTCTAGATATACAGTAGTGTAAGGAGTGATTATGGAAAACAGTCATTTAAACAAAAAGTTGTTCTACGTTCTGTCTGTTATTATTGCAATCGGTATTGGTTTAACAGGTTGTAGTGGAGAGCAGAAAAAATCGCCGGAAGTAAAGAAAACTGAGATTCAGAAAAAAATCGTTAAAGTTGATTACAAGGTACCTGAAGGCTCAGAAAACTGGCCATCTTTCAGAGGTGTAGACGCTGCAGGGTTAGCTAAAAACCAGCAACTACCTTCTGAATGGGATGGAAAATCAGGTAAAAACATCAAGTGGGTAGTAAAGACACCTGGCCTGGGGTTGTCCTGTCCTGTAATATGGGGAAACAAAGTTTTTCTTACTACAGCAGTTAATACCAAAGATGACTCTTCTCTGAAACTTGGTATGTATGGAGATATTGACTCAGTTAAGAAGAGCGATGTCCATAGCTGGCAGCTTCTCTGTTATGATAAGGAGAGTGGTAAGTTGCTGTGGAAGAGAGAGGCTTATCGCGGTGTGCCGGAAATAAGAAGACACACAAAATCATCTCATGCAAATTCAACTCCTGCAACAGATGGTAAATACATTGTTGCTTTCTTCGGAAGTGAAGGGCTCTACTGTTATGATTTTGAAGGAAATCTTAAGTGGAAGAGAGATTTCGGGACCCTTGATGCAGGGTTCTACAGAATGCCGAAAGCTCAGTGGGAGTTTGGCAGTTCTCCTGTTATTCACAATGGTAGGGTCATAATTCAGTGTGATGTTCAGAAAAACTCTTTTCTTATGTCTATTAATATTGAAGATGGTAAGACTATCTGGAAAACTGATAGAGATGAAGTTCCCACATGGAGTACTCCTGCAATATATAAAAAAGGTGATTCCACCCACATAGTTGTAAATGGCTATAAGCATATTGGAGCTTACGATTTTAAAACCGGTAAGCCTGTATGGTGGATGAAGGGAGGAGGTGACATACCTGTTCCTACTCCGGTGATAGCTTTTGATCATGCGTATATTTCAAGTGCTCACGGTAGAATGAACCCTATATATTCAGTTAATCTTGAATCAAAAGGAGAAATCACGGTCGCAGAGAAGAATAAGGGCAACGAGCATGTAACATGGTATCATGGGAGAAAAGGTGCATATATGCCAACTCCGATTGTTTATGGGGATTATCTCTATATATGCCGGGATAATGGTATTCTCACCTGTTTTGAAGCTAAAACAGGAAAGCAGATCTATAAAGAGAGAGTAGGAGGGGTTCACAGAACTTATACTGCTTCTGCTGTTGCTGCAGATGGTAAGCTCTATTTTGCAGATGAGAAGGGCGCTGTTCATATTATTCAGGCAGGTCCTGAGTATAAACATCTGGCAACGAATAGTCTTGGAGAGTCCTGCCTTGCAACTCCTGCAATTTCCGGGAAAACGCTGTTTGTAAGAACCACGAGTCACCTTTTTGCTATTTCAGAAGGAGGAGCAACAGCCGGATTTACAGCTCACTCAAGAGAGCAGAAATCAGATTTTCCCGAAATCGATTTGTCAAAAGTAAAGAAAGACGGATCTCTTAACGACCCTGCGGAGATAATTAATATTTCAGCAAACAGCATAAAGCAGATTGAAGCCCTTCAGTATGATGTAAAATTCAGTACCACTGGTACTTTCAGAAAAAGATTCGGAGATCTTGATATGAAGGTGGAAGCTGCTGGTAGCACCGGTACTCTTCCTCAGCTGCTTAATGTTAATGGCACCTGCTCTAAAGATGACGCTGACAGTTATAAGTTTACAGGTGGTACTGATGGTAGTACCTATTACTTCGCAGATCATAAGGCTAAAGAGTTTGTTTCAGGTATAGAGTTAAGAGGAATAGGGCTGCTGGGTACCATAGCTTATGTATGTATTGAAGTGGATTATCATAAACCTGAACCTCTTAAAGAGCTGAGAAGTGGTAAAAGTACGTTAAAGGGAATTAAAGATGTAAATGGTATCAGATGTTATGAGATTGTTACATCTGTTCCTATGATGAGAGCTGAAGTAACCACCTGTATTGGAGTGGAAGATTTTCTTCCAAGACATAGTGTAGCCGAATATACAATGAGAGATAAATCAAAGGCTTCTGTTATTAAGTCGGTAAATAATATAAAGATAATCTCTGCTGTTGATAAGAGTCATTTTCGAATCTCCTCACATGAAGGATATAAACATACGAAAAAATAGTAGTTATAAAGGCGGAACATTGAGACGTTCCGCCTTTTTATAGTGATGTTTGTTTGTTCGACGTAAAAATTTTATACTGATAATAATTGAGGGTTAACCCGGTTAATATGAGAAAACCAGTGTTTTCTGCAAGTAATCAGGATGGTAAAGGTTATAGATCTGGCAGGAAACTGTTCTATCTAAATGTATCTGGATATAGACTTGTAATATTAATGAGGAGTGAAAATGAAATTTAGCCATTACGGAAAAGGATTCAATTATCTTTTAATTTTTCTTATTGCCTCTCTGGTTCTGATGGGGTGTGGAAGTGATAAGAAACCTGAAGTGAAAAGAGCCAAAACTACAGAGAAGGCAGTAAAAGTCAGTTATAAAGTACCTGAAGGTTCAGAAAACTGGCCATCTTTCAGAGGTGTCAGAGCTTCAGGAGTAACAGAGAACCAGAATCTGCCTCTTAACTGGGACGCAGAATCGGGTAAGAATATCAAATGGGTGGTAAAAACTCAGGGGTTGGGGCTCTCTTCTCCTGTTGTATGGGGTAATCGGGTGTTTATTACTACTGCAATAAATACTAAAAGTAAAGCTTCGGTTAAGGTAGGTTTATATGGTGATGGAACTCCGGTTAAGAATGATGCCGAACACCTCTGGGAGATTATGTGTCTGGACAGGGATACGGGGAAAGTTTTGTGGAAGCAGGAATCCAGCAGAGGAGTACCAAAAATTAAAAGACATGTTAAATCCTCCCACGCCAACTGCACCCCTGCAACAGATGGCGAAAATGTTGTGGCATTCTTCGGTAGTGAAGGAATATACTGCTATGACATAGATGGAAAACTGAAATGGAAACGGAATCTTGGAACCCTTGATGCCGGAGCTTTTGATGCACCTCATATTCAGTGGGAGTTTGGTAGTTCCCCCGTGATTCATGAGGGTGTTGTAATTGCTCTTTGCGATGTACAGGATCAATCTTTTATTATTGCAATGGATATAAACAGTGGCAAGACGGTATGGCGTACTAACAGAGACGAAAATCCTACCTGGGGAACTCCAACCATATATGAAGGAAAACAGATAACCCAGATCGTTGTGAACGGTTATAAGCATATTGGAAGTTATGATTTGAACACAGGAAAGCCTGTGTGGTGGATGAAGGGTGGAGGAGATGTGCCTGTTCCAACTCCGGTAATAGCATTTGGCCATGCATATATAACAAATTCCCATGGTAAGGTACGTCCCATTTATGCTGTAAATCTGCAGGCCCGTGGAAATATAAGCCTGAAGAAAGGAGAAACCAGAAATCAGGGGATTACCTGGAGTCATCTGAAAAAAGGGGCATATATGCCGACTCCTGTTTTATATGGAGATTACCTCTATGTATGTAAAGATAACGGAATTCTTTCCTGTTACGAAGCAAAAAGCGGGAAGGAGATTTACAAAGAGAGAGTAGCAGGTAAATTCAGTGCTTATACAGCCTCCCCTGTTGCTGCTGATGGGAAACTATATTTCCCGGATGAGTATGGAACTGTTCATGTAATTGAAGCAGGATCTGTCTATAATCATCTTGCAAGTAATAAACTTGGAGAGTCTGTGCTTGCATCGCCGGCTATTTCCGGTGGAATAATGTTTGTGCGGACTATCGGGTACCTTTTTGCAATATCCGGGAGTAACAAAAAATCTGATATTAAGAATTGAGGATATATTTAATAGAAAGGCGGAACTTTTTATTTTCCGCCTTTTTTTATGAAATTAGTTTTCTGTTCCTGTTGGTTGTGTGAAAAGATGAACATCCTGCTGAGGAAATGGAATTGATATTCCTGCCTCATCCAGTGCAAGTTTGATCTTTTTTGTTATGTCGAAATAGACTGCCCAGTAATCATCAGTTTTGACCCATGGACGAACTACAAAGTTAACACTACTGTCTCCCAGTTCAGAAACAGCCAC
Source organism: Candidatus Aminicenantia bacterium (assembly GCA_965225955.1). GTDB lineage: Bacteria > Acidobacteriota > Aminicenantia > UBA2199 > UBA2199 > CBDDBX01. Next base: position 27,781 of record CBDDBX010000016.1, on the reverse strand, counting down.
CTGAGGTGCAGGGTTTTCAAGAACTCTGGAGTCTTCTTTTAATACATTCATAAGAACCTGTTCTGCTTTCTCAATATTGTCCTGGTAACCTATACCTACTGTCAGATCAACTCTACGTTCAGAGTTGGCTGTTATATTTGTTATGGTTCCTGAAGTAACAGAGCTGTTTGGAACTATTATTTTCTGGTTATCCGGTGTGTTCAGAACTGTTGTGAAAATATTTATACTCTCTACTGTGCCAACAATTCCATTTGAGGATATCATCTCCCCGGCTTTAAATGGCCGAAACATTATGAGCATAACACCAGAAGCAAAGTTTGACAGGGAATCTTTAAGAGCAAGACCTACCGCAAGACCTGCAGCACCAAGTATTGTGAGGAATGAAGCTGTATCTATTCCAAGCTGTCCTGCAGCTGCAATTACAATAAGGAGCATCATGGTGTAGTAGACTATGTTGGTTATAAAGCCTGTCAGAGTCTGATCCACTTTCTGCTTCTCCATTATTTTTCCCGTTAGTCTGGAAATTTTTCCTGCAAGCCATTTACCTATAAGTAAAATAAGGATTGCCAGAACTATTTTTACCCAATATACGCTGAGCCAGCTGAGAGCCATATCCAGGTACCTGTCGAAATTGATATTCATAACTATTCTCCATTAGTTGATTTACCTGCATTATAGAATAAATGTGTAAGAAATATAAATACCCAATATAAATTTCCTGCAAATATTGATTGGTATGGAGTTTCAGTGTGGACTAACACGGAGGGGTACAGACAGGCACGGACTAATATATAAGAGTGTTTTTTATGTGATATTAAATTGATGTGAAATGTAGTATCTGATCAATTTGCTGATCATTAAGATAAGAATATGATTGAGGAATTGACAGGTTAAGAGTTGGAGTTTTAGGAGAGATACTTGTTGCCAGTTTTTTAACACTTGCTATTTCAATTGCGTATGCTGTTGTTCTATTCTTAAAATAACTTTTATAAAAAGTATGATTTATACCAGCTGATTTTTTCGTCCTTGTCCATAAATGTTCAGGTGAATCTGAGATAACTTCTTTTATGTCTATTACAGCAACGATTTCACCTACTGGTTTAGTAGAATATATAACAGCTTTTTTTATATGAGTTGGTAATTTTTTTCTAAATTCAAAGTTCTTTTCTCCTGACAATATTTTCTCAACGTGTTCAGGATGTATTGAAATTAAAATAGTATCTCTCATTTTATTCTTCTCTTTATTTTATTATACGTTTCTTCTTCTATTTTACTTGTAGTTTGTATCGTTCTATTAATTCCACACTCTTTTAGTTCTTTAAGACCTATCGGAGATGTATATTTTAACAATCTAAATAGAATTATCAATGTCTCTTTTGTAAGAATTTCTGTTAATTCCTTTTTATCATAAACTGTTCTTTTTGAGATGATAGGGTAAACTCTATCCAGGCTGTTTTCTATGAATGTTTTTTCTACTATGCCTATTGCTTCTACGCTTTTGCGATCCTTGCTACGATAAAACAGTACTAAATCACCCGGTTTGATCTGTCTGGTATTTGAATGGCACAGATATGCTTTTCTTATAGTATTTGCCTCCGGCGGATAAATTTGGAAATCATTTCTAAAAAGACCTTGTGAGATATCAGAGATATCCGGGAATAGTTTTTCATGAAATTCTGGTCTTATCGGGACAATAAATTTTTGTACGTTGCTGCTATCAATATAGTGAGGGAAGAAATTTATTGAATAGTCAAGATTTGTTAATGATAGTGGTGAAGCAGTTGGAGGCACCATACATTTGCAGTACACATCATCCTTTTTGTGTTTCCCAACATATTGAAAACCAAAGCTATTACATAACTGTACAAGCATCTCATGTTCTTTACCAAACATATGTATATAGATCCATTTGCACTTTTTGCTGATTGCATAATTAAATGCTGTATAAAGGAAACGTTCACCAATTTTTTTCCCTCTATGTTTTTCTGATACTTTAAATGTGCACAACTTCAGTGTTGTGCCAGAAAGATCAGTATCTGGAAGAGGAGAAGTGATTTCTATTCTATTTTCTAATTTATATATGCATAAAGCAGCTAATTCTTTATCAACGGTTACTGCCCAGGATTTTCGATCACTGTTTGAACTGTACCAATCTTCAAATTCGGAATATCCTTCTTTAAGAGAATCAAAAAAAGAGTTTTGAAGATCAAATTCATATAAATATCTATCTTCTATTCCTGCTGGAGCTGTAGGTTCCTTACCTATAAATTTTTTTATTGATTCCAGAAACTGATCCGGATAATGTATGTTTTGTTCAATTCCAATTTGACGGGCTTTTTTATGTATACCCTTGTCATGAGTTACCAATATGTCGCACGCATGCCTTTTTATTGCCAGCAACAATTGATTGTCAATTTTATCATTGCTATTACTTTCTTTAAGATTTAAATTTGCCTTTTCTTCTGAAGAGAATTCCGGTGGGCTAGGTAAAAGGATGTATTGTTTGATTCTTGATAAGAGTAATTTACGCCGTTGTAAGAATTTGTCTCTATTAATATCCTGCTCTTGAATTGGATGGATATAAAATTTTACTCCAACTTCAGAGCCAACTCTTTTGATATCTGCAAGATTCTTGCTTAGGAGTTGTCTGGTATCTTCCAATGGAATAAGAATGTTTGTGTCGAGTAAAACTTTCATACTACTAAATTCTCATTTTAATAATTCTTTCTATTGTTTTGTTTCTCTTAATTTAATATGCTAGCTTGTTTAAAAAATTAGTTCAATGGTTTTTTAAAAGTAACATAAATTTTTTTGTTTGTTGGAGTAGTGTAAATTCAAAGGTTTTCAGTTGTAAATTTTCGGCGGATTATATATATTAAATGTAGACTGTATTGAATCGGGCGTAAATCAGGAGGAAATATGATTTATGTCAAACGATTCGTGTTACTTTTACTCATTGTTGCTTTTGTAGCAGCTCCGTCATTTGCCGAGAAGAAATCAAAAATCAGCAAAAAAAAATCCAGATCTGAAATTACAAAGAAAAGTTCTGTTCGAAAAGTTAATGTTGTTAAAAAAGAGAGAACAAAATCTTCTGGTTCCAGATCTACTATTAAAAAAAGGAAGTAATCTGATATGGTGGAGCTTTATCAGCTCCATCTCCCCTTCAGCTCCTTAAAGAGCAGATTCTGAAAAAAAGATCCAGGTCACAAATTACACCTGAAGGCTCTGAGAAGATAAAAAGTAGTGCAATATCTATTAAAATATCTGTAATAAAACTATCTGCTTCCAGCTCTCTGAGAGAAAAAAACAGATATGTCGGATTAATTTTTGATAAGAGGTTTACCATGCTTTTGTCCTTTAAGAAACCGGTTCCCAAAGAGATGTAGATTTCTCCTGCTCTATGGAAACCGGTTTTTATCAGAATTATAAAAAGGTCTTAATTTGTTCCTTTAAGTATCTTCTTTCTTCTGATTAGAAGTTGGAAAATTCTCATACCAATGGAGAGCTCCCCAATAGAGAGTAGTATGAGTATAGTGTTTTTCAGACTCTGACTTGTAGTAGATGAGCTGTTGTAGATATTAAAAATAAGTGTGCCGATGCAATAAGCAAGAATAATGAGGGTTATAACAATAGTTCTTATTCCCGGGGCTTCTTGATCACTGTTATTGAAAAATTCAGGTTTTCTCTCTCCAACATCGTAGCTTTTTCTCCATAAGTAAGCGTTACCGGATTTATGGATCAGATCCCATTTTGATTCCTGCACAAAGTTATGATAATCAGGAGTCAGAGTATCTGCATAATCTATTGCATAGGAAACCTTCGAAGGAGTTCCCTTTCTAAATGAAAAACGATTCATTCCCATGGAGATTTTTTCCGGGAACCAGCCTTCCAGAGCTTTTTTCTCAAGCCACTTAACAATATGTTCTCTTCTTGCAGGATTCAGTACTGGTTTAAGTTTCCATTCAACTATTTTGTCAGTCATTTCTCTTCCCCTTTTTACTCCTCTTCTTTGTAAATTGAAGTGAGTTTAAAAAATATTCTTGTTACTGCATAAAGCAGAAACAGGGCAATTGCAGAGTATATGCCGGATATAATATCTACAAAAATATTACCATTAAAAAGATAGCGGGATACAATTGGCAGGAGTGCCAGCTGTGTTGCAACTGCAGGTATAATAAAACCAAAAAGCTTTTTCATACGTGACAATCTGGTGGTTTTATCTATCAGAAACTCCAGTTCTTCATCGGAATCTCTGTAAGTTTTACACCATAGAAACCACCCATATCCTTCATTAATAAGTTTCCAGTTATCAGATATCGCTCTCTTTTTATATGCAGGAGTAGGGTTTGGATGAAAATCTGCACCAAATACTGTTCTGGCGGGAGCTCCTTTTATAAAGTGAAAAATCAGCATATTCCACGAGGTAGATTGAAGAACCCACCCCTCTTCAGCCTTTTTTTCCAGCCAGAGTTCTATCTTCTCAGGGTTCCAGCCACCCCACCATTTAAAAACTTTTCTGGTTTTCATTTTCAATTTCCTTCTAATATCTGTTTCTGTTTTTAATGGAACGAATCTTATTGTTAAGCTTTAATATTGCTACTGTCAGCAGAAGAGTAACTCCAATCTGCAAAAGACAGACAGCTTTAATATATATAGATTCTGCGGTAAATAGCCTTGTAACAGATCCGTACAGAATAATGTATTCATAAACAGCAATTATTGAGAGAAAAATCATAATGGTTCTGAATCTCTTTATCAGGGAAGTAACATCACTAAAGAATTCAGGTTTGTACTCACTATGTTGCTCTTTACTCCAGAGATGCCATCCAAGAATTGTGCCTTTCAGGTTCCAGTTGTCATCTTCAGCAATTGAGAAATATTCTGAATCCGGTCTGGTTTTAAAATCAAGGCAGAAGCTTATTTTACAGGGGGAACCCTTTTTAAAATGAAACTTCTTCATTTTAAAACTCACACTATCAAGAAGCCAGCCCTCAGAAGCCATGTTTTCAAGCCATTTCTCAACCTCTTCAGCATTCCAGGCAAACCAGAATTTTGTGACGGTTTTGGTATTTTTATCAGACATACTCACCTCCTAATATTCCAGTTCCTTTTTCAACTTCCGTATTTTGAACCAGACCGTAAGACCTGCCCATATCATGAGAATAAGAGCTACAGCATGTATGGAGGCAATGACTTTATAAAACATTGAAAAATCCGTTTGCATACGGGAAATACTGTTTATCAGGAAAAGTGGCTGAACAGAACCAATAATAAAGAGAAAGGTGAGAAGTTTTTTCATTCTTCCTATTATAGATTCCCTGTCGCTTAGAAAAACCGGTTTTTCATCCCCCTCATATTTCTTTGCCCAGAGAAACCACCCGGCAATGGAACTTAAAAGTTTCCATCCACCATCTTCTGCAAGAGCTTTATACTCTTTGGCAGGACTGTTCTGAAAGTCTGCACAGTAGCTGATTTTACAGGGGCTGGATTTACTAAAATAGAAAGTTGTCATGTTAGGACCGGTTTTTTCAAGAACCCAGCCTTTTGAAGCCATATTTTCAAGCCATACTTCTATCTTTTCAGCATGCCAGCCAAACCAGAATTTAAATACCTTTTTATAATTCTTTTCAGTCATCTTAATCCTCCTGCTCTTTTTGCAATCTGCTTATTTTCAGTAGTGTTGAGAGGGTACCAATGAGAGCCATAGACAGAGCAAGTCCGGTAATGGATACCATTGAGATTGAAACAGAATCAAAGCCTTCACTGAATCTGTGAACTGAATTGAGAAAGAGGAAAGGCTGTGAGGCACTTATTATAAGAATAAATGGAAGAAAGTTTTTCAGACTGTTTATCTGCCACTCTCTTTTTGCTTTTGAAGTTCCACTTTTTCCAATATATTCTCTGCTCCAGAGAGTCCAGCCCTGCCTGCTGGCAATTGATCTCCAGTTGCTGTCAGGAGTTGCACTGTGGTTGCTGTTTTTCAATCCGTTCTGATACTCAAGATGAAATTTAATTTTTGCCGGTTCTGATTTTTTAAAGTAGAAATTGATCATGCAGAGTCCTGTTCTTTCAAGAATCCAGCCTTCTGCTGCCATATTCTCCAGCCATGTCGCTACTCTGTCTGCGTTCCATGGCAGCCAGTATTTGAATACTTTTTTTGTTACAGTTGATTCCATACTTTACCTCCATTTCTGCTTAACTCATTAACTCTCTCTATTTCCATTCTCAGAAGGGTTCTGCCGATGTTGGTAAGGAGGTACACTTTTCTGCGGTTAATCTCTTCAACAACCTCGATGATTTTGTCCTTCTCCATTTTGGATAAGGTTCCATAGACGGTTCCGGGACCCAGTTTTATTCTCCCTTCTGTTAACTCTTCCACATTCTGCATAATGCCGTATCCATGATTCTTCTCTATAAGAGAGATCAGGATGTAGTATGCTGTTTCTGAAAGAGGAATCATCTTCTTTAACTTTTTTTCAGTCAATCCAGCCTCCTGTATATCGCATCACGATATATCAGAATTATATATGTCTTGTTGCGATATATCAAGTCTCGATATATAAAAAAATAATTTTTCTGAAAAAAAAGTATGTTGTGAATGAAGGAACAGGCAGAAAGCCTTTAAATAAAGGCTTTTCTGCGGTGTGAAAGTAAAAGTATCAATTTTTAATTCTGATTAAGTGTCTTTATGGGGTTTGCGTTTGAGGCTTTGAGAGTGTGATAACTGACGGTTAGTAAAGCAATTATTAATGACCCCAAACCGGATATCAGAAAAACTGTGGGATTAATATCTGCTCTGTATGCAAAACCTGCGAGCCATTTATCCATTGCATAGTATGCAACAGGAACAGATAGAGTAAATGCTATTAATATAAGAAGTGTGAACTCTTTGGTGAGTAGTATCAGAATTTTCGCAGTGGAAGATCCAAGTACTTTTCTTATACCAATTTCTGCCCGCTTTTGCTGTGAAAGGAATGAAGCCATTCCAAATAATCCAAGGCAGCCAATCAGAATAGCCATTGATGCAAATATACTGAAAACTTTACCAAGTTTTATCTCATTTTTATACATTGCATTAAAGCTGTCATCAAGAAAGGAGTAGTTGAAAGTTGCATCCGGTGCGGTTTTGTACCAGGCAGTCCTTATGTCAGAAATAAGCTCTTCTATATTATCAGTCTTTATTTTGAAGGAGATGTTTCCTGAATTTTTGCCAGGATACATAATCAGAGGACCGATTTTCTGTTTCATAGACTCATAATTAAAATCCTCAACGACTCCAATAATTCTGAAAGGCTTACCCGGGGACAGGATATTACCGGACATAGTTTTACCTACAGGGTTTTTCCAGCCAATCATTTTTGCTGCTGTCTGATTGATTAGTACAGCAGTTTTGTCTGAAGGAAATTGTTTTGAAAACCCTCTTCCTTTTGCTACTTTGATCTGAAATGTCTTAGTGTAGTTGTGATCTACTGCCCACACCTGAGCAAGCATGTTTTTCCTGCCCTCTGGCCTGATTACTGTAAACCTTCTGTTTCTTCCTGATATGGGTAGGTAGCTTGTGGAGGTGGAATTGATAATTCTTGGATCACTGGAGAAGCTTTTTCTGAAACTTTCAGCTCTATTTCTTAACAGAAAACAGTTCTCAATGATGAGTATATGTTCCTTAACAAAACCAATATTTCTGTTTTTTATATAACTTATCTGGGAATTAATTATAAGAGTTGCTGTTACAAGAATTATTGAAACAGAGAACTGAAGAACCACAAGTACCTTTCTTAAGCTACTGCTCCTGCTAATACTGTTTCTGCTTAATACTTTTATAGGGTTAATGGATGAGATGGTAATTGCAGGATAGATGCCGGCCAGAAGAGCTGTAGCTAGTAGAATGGAGATAAGAAAAAAAACGAAAGCCGTGAAGTTTTCATTACTGGTTAAAAGGGATTTTGAAGCGAGCTCATTAATGACCGGAAGAGTGAGATGGACAATCAACAGTGCTGCTGATACAGACAGGAGAACCATTATGAATGTCTCTGTAAATGACAACAGTATAATTGACAATCTGTTGGCCCCCATTATCTTTCTGATGCCAGTATCTTTTACTTTGAGTTCAAGATTTGCTGTCGTAAGGTTCATGAAATTTATGCAGGCAATTATCAGTATCAGGAAACCTGTTACTATGAATATGTTCACATAGTTACTGTTTCCCAGTTCTCCTATATTGTGGCTATAATCTGAGTGGAGGTATATGTCGAACAGAGGTTGTAAGGTGATACTGCATTTTAATGTTTGCACATCTCTTATGTCCAGTAATTTTACAAGGGAAGGAGTGACTTTCTCCCTGATAATATGAGGGAAGTGTAAAGCTGTTTGCTTTGGTGAAGTCCCTTTTTTAAGCTGTATGTAGGTGTGAAAATTTATGTTTGTCCAATCATTCCTGAGTCGTTCCGGGAAATCCATTAGTGATATAAGAAGATTAAATTTAAGATGTGAATTGTCCGGCATATCTTCAAATACACCACATATAATATAGTTACCTCCATTATTTATATTAAGGGGCTTACCTACAGGATTCTGATTGTGAAAGAGTTTATCTGCCAGAGTTCTGCTTATTAATGCCCTGTCCCACTTTTCCAGGAGATTGGCTCCTTTAATAATTTTTAATTGAAATATATCGATGAAAGCTTTATCTACATGAGCTATCTTATGCTCCATGTATTTTCTTGTGCCATATTTTAATTGAATTGAACCGTCATGAAAAACTCTTGCAGCTTTTTCGATATCAGGTATATTGGTACATATTTCATCTTTCAGAGGAGCAGGTGTAATCGGAGCATCCAGATTAAGGCGAGAGTGTTTGATATGGTTAATAAGTCTGTATATTCTATCTCCGTTCTCATTATAATGGTCGTAACTCATTTCATAGTTAACGTAGAGAAAAATTGCCATGCAACATGCAAGACTGATACTCAGGCCCATTATGTTAAGGAGAGAGTTCATCCTGCTTTTAAGAATGCTTCTTAAGGACAGATTAATGCTGGATACAACTGTGGTAAAGCCCCATTGGAGTTTTTGTTTAAAGCCACTTAAGATGAGAAGTGATATCTGGGAGAAATACCAGATTAAAGCTGTGAATCGGTTTTTACGTTGTTTTTCAGAATAGACCTGAAAGATGTCTCCAAGTATCTCTTCGGCTTCTTCGGAATTGAATAGTATTCTGATTAAATTTTCCATATTAGATGTTCCTGCTTTCAGGAATATTGCTGATTCCGGCCCACAGCCTATCATTAAGATGTTTCATTTCATAAAGAGCCAGTCTGCCCTCTTCAGTTATTGTATAAGTATATTTCCTTCTGCCTCCTCTCTCTTTTGCCGGCTCTCCGGCATGCTTTGTAAGGTAAGCTTTCCGGGTAAGCTTATTCAGGGGAGTGTAGATAGAGGCAAAGGACCATTCTGATCCTGTATCTTTTTTAATTTGCTCCCGAATGGCAACGCCATATGCTCTTTCACCTAGTTTCAGTGTTGTTATTAAAACAATTTCCTCAGCTCTTGAAAGTAGTTTCATTTTTTCCTCCAAATTATTATTATCGTATTCCGATATTAATTGGAACGATGGAAATGCGAAATGGGTGCATATTTTTATCATTAAGTGATAAATATTCATTTTTTTTATATCTGAGAGAAAATCAGAAATCTTTTTGCAGTTAAAAATCTACGTGATAAAATTCTGATATGACTAAAAAAAGTGTAGCTCAAAATATCCTGGTATCAGCATTACTGATATGTTTTTTTATCTCCCCTCTTTATAGCAAAGAGAAGAAGCCTGACTATTTTGATGGTCCTTATGTAACCTGGGTTAATGCAGATACTATTGTCTGTGTAACAGTTGAGAGGGTTGGGGGAAAGAAGAAAATAAACAAAAAGGTGCTTAAAGCAAAGGATTTCGCTTCTTATGCTAAAACACTGCCTGCTTCTGAACTGGGATACAGTCTCATTGATTCAAAACCTGAAAAAAGTGAATTCAGAGCAGATAGAATGATTGCTATTGGTGATCTTCATGGGGATCTCAGGAATTTTAAAAAACTTCTTATAAATAATGGCATCACTGATAAAAAGCTGAACTGGAAGGCTGGTAATACTCATCTTGTAATGCCTGGAGATGCCATTGACAGAGGAGCCGATTCTACTGAATGTGTCTGGCTTATAAGAAAGCTTGAAAAACAGGCAGCTGCTGCAGGAGGCAAAGTTCACTTCCTTATAGGTAATCATGAATATATGGTTACCCAGGGTGATCTTAGATATATTGCAAAGAAGTATGCAAAATTACATAGGTATCGTTACGATAAACTGTATGGTAAAAGAGCTGAGTTTGGTAAGTGGCTCCGCACTAAAAATGTTCTGATAAAAATAGGCGACTACATTTTTTCACACGCAGGTATCAGTCCTGAACTTGCAGCTTCAAAATTAACTTTTAATGAAATAAACTCATACTTCCGGGAGCTTATAGATCTGGATTTTACTTACAATGAACCTGATGAAGAAAAGGAAAAAATCTTCAGACTTCTTAGTAAAGGAAACGGCCCTGTATGGTATAGAGGGTATTATAAAGATAAAACTCTTACTAATGAGAAAGTTGAATCAATTTTAAAACAGTTTGGGGGTAAAAAAATTATTCTCGGACATACCAAGCATAAGACAATAACTTCTCTGTTTGGCGGTAGATTACTGGCAATAGATGTTATGGATTACAGTAATCCGGCGAAAGAGAGTGGTGAAGCTCTCTTAATAGAGAACAACACCTTTTACAGACTTACTATTGATGGGAAAAAAGAGAAATTGAAACTTTAGTTGCTCTTATTGCCTCTTTCGATTAATAGATTTAAGCAGAGTGTTTATATTTCATGATGGAAGATGGCTATTACATAAAGAACCTTTATGTAGCATTATGAAAAACGGAACAGAAAAGCTGAATTAAACCGGATAAAGTTTATTGAAAAAAAATTTACAAATTTTTATAATTATAATATGAAATACCTTCTTTATTACCTGGGGGGCAGATTAAAGAAGTTTCCGTTGAAAGATGAGTTTGTGAGAATCGGTTGGAACCCGGAGAATGATCTTGTACTTCCTGTGGAAACTGTTTCGGGCACCCATGCATTTATTAAAAACGGTCCGAAAGGAATAGCGTTGATTGATCAGAGTTCTGCCAATGGCACATTTAAAAATGGAAAAAGGGTTGATTGTGCAGATCTTCTTGTTGGAGATTCTTTTTGTCTTGGCGAATATGAACTTTTTCTGAAGGAAGGAGCGGAAGATGAGTTTCAGGCTCCTGAAGATTTGTAAATCGGACCTTCTGAAGGTTTTATAGTTTTTTCTGGTTGAGTCTACATTTCATTGGAGAAATTTTTGTTGTTTTGACAGAGAGTTATGCTATGTGGTGTTCTGAGATTATTTTTTTTATTGCAAAAGAAATTTTATTTATATAGTATTAGCTTGAAAGTATCTGGTGCTGGTGTTTAACCGGGAAATTTATGAGAATTACGAGAGCTTCAATCAGCGCCTTCATACTGTTTGGAGTATTTAATTAATTTAATGAGAATATAGATTCCAATAAGTAAATCCTTAATTTTAATGGGTCGACTTATGTAAGTATTTCAGGGGAGGATTCATGAGTCAGAATTCGGGATCTGAAGATCTTTTAATCAAAAAGTTCCGCACACCGGATCAACACTATATTTACAGTGCAACAAGTAATGAAATTGCTGCTGTGGACAGAGATGTCTGGAGTGCTGTTGATTTGCTGGGGACAGGTAAAAATGAGAAGGAGATGGAAGAGTGCCTTCAGGAAGCCGTTGAATCCGGTTTATGGGGTTATAAAAAGCCTGAAATAAGGGTGAACCTTAAAAATATGGAGAAATTACGATCTACTTTTAAAAAAGGTGGTATTGAGCAATTGATTCTTAATTTAACTAATCAATGTAATATGAGGTGCCGGTACTGTACCTTTTCAGGTAATTATAAATATGAGAGAACCCATGAAAATAAGCATATGAAAATAGAAACCGCCCGTAAAGCTATAGACTACTTTTTCAGTAACAACTCTTCTTCAGAAAAGAGAGCAATCACTTTTTATGGAGGAGAAGTCCTGACCAGGTTTGATATGATGAAAGAGGTTGTAAGCTATGCACGGGGGATAGATAGTGAAGTAGGTATTAGTTTTACTACAAATGGAACCTTGTTAACAGAAAAAGTACTTCAATATTTGATCCATAATAGGATTGGTGTCAACGTCAGCCTGGATGGGGATATAGATATGAATGATAGAAACCGGGTATTAAGAGATGGCTCCGGTAGTTTTAAACTTATAATGAATAATCTGAAGAAGGCAAAAGATATGGATTCTGATTATTTCAGAGATAAAATATCCTACATATCTGTATTAACGCCTCCTTACGAGCTTGAGAAAGTCAGAGATTTTTTTTATCGTTCAGATTTTTTTGATTCAAACACAGATGTCACGACATCTCCAGTATATTTACAGGACTCTTTTATGTTTGAAAAGAGTGACCTTGTTGAGTTTCAGTCCAGATATGATGAAGCTGTAAAAAAAATGCTGGGAATTTATGAAACGGCATTAATAGAAGGGAAGGGTGATAATTTTAAGGTTGAAAAGCAGTGGTTTGAGGACCTGATTACCGGGATACATTTTCGTGAGAAAAGTCCGATAGAAGATACTATTGCACCCCTCGGTCAGTGTCTCCCTGGTTCAAGGCGTCTTTTTGTGAGTGTTGAGGGAAGTTTTTATATGTGTGAAAGAGTCGGGGAACACTACTGTATCGGAGATGTGGAGCAGGGGATTAATTTTAAAGAGGTTTCGAAATTTCTTAATGAGTGGGAAAACTATTTCAGAAGTTGTGGCTCATGCTGGGCTGTAAGATTATGTAAAAAATGTTTTATGGAATTTCATGTTAATGGAAAGTTTGATGAATCCCGTAGGGAGAGCTACTGCTCCTCAGCTTTAAAATATTATGAGATGTTACTTGAGAGTTATTGCCGTGTTATTGAACAGAATCCGGATTCTTTTGATAGTTTTAAACCTGAACATTACATCTGATATCTCTATTCAAAGTAGAAGGAAAGATACCTCTGGTTGTTCAGAATAAAAATTATAAATAGAGGAGGGATTATGAGTGAAAACAAAGTAGTAAAGAAGATTAAGCTTGTAAATGGTGGATTGACAAAAGAGGAGTCACAGAAAGTTTTTGGTGGAAGAGTGGCCTGTAACTGTGGATTAGATGACGAGGTTCGCGTAAAGGCTTTAAAAGGTGGCCCAAATGTTCCTATAGCAGGAGATCCTACTAAGTATGATCCGATTGAAGACCCTTTTGGCGGTGATTAACAGGAGAACATATTACGTTGTTTAAGTTCATCTTCTGATGAGTTTTTCAGACTGTTTAGTATAAGGTTAACATGAATAAAGGAGGGATTATGAGTGAAAAAAAAGTAGTAAAGAAGATTAAGCTTGTAAATGGTGGATTGACAAAAGAGGAATCACAGAAAGTTTTTGGTGGAAGACCTGAATGCCTCTGTTATGGGGATATGAATCAGGTAATGGTTCTTAAATACGGACTATATATCCGCCCTGAAAACGATTAGCTGGTTTTAATGAAAAGAGGGAGTTAAGCTCTCTCTTTTCATCTATTATTTCAATTTTTACATGTATCTGTTGTTTTGGTAGTTCTGAGTTTTTTTAATATTTTTGAAGTGAATGCGGAAATATTTTCAGATACAGTTTTTGTTTCCTGCTTTATGATAGATAACAACATATAACTTATTATCAGAAATATTCCATGTAGAAAATCCCGAAAATTTATTAGGAAAGAAAAATGTTTTTTTTGAATTTTTGTAAACATTATTTTTGTTTAAATAAATTTTGTTGACAAAAAATATCTGTAAGGTAAACTGTAATATTCAATTAATTGGAGGTTGAAATGAAAGAGTTTCTAATGTTTGATAAACTTGTTCTTCCATGGATTATCAGGGTTTTCTACCTGATTGGACAATCGATGATAATATTGGCGGGCATAATGAAGCTGACAGATCGTTTTTATATCACTCGTATGCCTTACGCGGCTAATATAATTGTCACATTGATTGTTATGATACTTTCATCTCTTGTGTTGAGAATGTTTTGTGAAGCTATTATTGTAACGTTTAAATTATCAGAGGATCTGTCAAAAATAAGACTGGCTACAGAAGATAAAGGTGAAGTATATGTTGAGGAAGAGAGTGAGGATGCTGATGTTGGTTTGAAGATGTAATCTACCTCTTCAACCTTTTCTCTGGTTGCTTACATTCTGAGAAGTACTTTAATAACAATTGGGTTTGACTTTTTAATCTGAACTGGAGATATTTAACTTATGAAAGGTTATGGAGGATTATATGAATAAATTTAAAACATCTCTTGTTCTTTCGGTATTACTGACAATTCTTTTTCTGACAGGTTGCAGCAATAAACCAGTAAATATATCTGAAGTTTTCCCTGATAATAATCCTGAGAAGATGAAGATCTTCTATATCAAAGAAAAATTCTGGACTCTCCGGGATAGTTTCACAATTAAAAACCGGGACAAAGAGCCTGTATTCAAAGTAAAAGGCAAGTTTATCTCAATCGGGGACAGCCTTAAACTGCTGAATATGGATGGAGAAGAGTTGATTAAAATAAGGGAGAGGGTTATCAGCTTCACTCCAAGATACTACTTTATGAAGAGTGGGAAACGTCTTGCAAAGATGGTTAAAATAATAAAGCTTTTTAAAGACAAGTACTATATTCAGGTAGATAATGGTTCCAGATATACAGTAAAAGGCAACTTCACCAACCATCGCTACTCCATTTATAAAGATAAAAAAAGAGTCGCTTATATAACCAGAGACTGGTTCAGATGGACAGAGCATTATACAGTTGTTGTGGCTCCTGAAGAAGATGAGGAGCTCTTCTTATCTGCAGTGATTGTTGTGGATATGGTAAATAAAGATAAAGAGAGAACTCAGGATTAGCAAGCTCTTCTGAGAGCAGGATAAAATACCTGTTTTAAGGATTAATATGCCTCAGAGTGAGTTTAAAATTTCAGGTGTTGTAAAAAAAAATGTTTTCCCGTAGTCTCAGAAAGTAGTGAATTGGTTTTGTTTATGAGATTCGGGATGATGAAAGATAAAGTGGTTGGCTATAAAAACGGAATTCTCAGGTCAAAAGGGTTCTGAAAAACGGCTGACTTATCAGATATCTCCTGATAAACAGTTTTGTTACCGGTAGAATAGAGGATTTATCCTGGATTGTGAATTTCTTTTCCAGGAACAATCCGGGGATAATATTATGAGAAACTATTCAGCGGTTGATAGTCTGTTTGTTAAAAAATTCAGAACTAAAAACAACTTCTATGTTTACAGTGTGTATTCAAACGAAATTCTTTCCGTAGGGGAAGAGATCTATAACTCTATTGAGGATTACAGAATAACTGATGATAACAACTGTATCAGTGAACTGGTTAGTAACGGTATTCTGGGATTTAAAAGACCGGAGATAATAGCTCCATTCAGGGATATTCGTAAGCTACGGACTGTTTTTGAAGATCAGAACTGTCAGCAGTTAATTCTTAATCTTACTAATCAATGCAATATGAGATGCAGGTATTGTACTTTTTCAGGAAATTACAAACATGAGCGGGTTCATGAAGACAAGCATATGTCGGAAGATGTTGCTTTGAAGGCAGTGGATTTCTTTCTGCAGAGAAGTGACTCCAGGGAAAAGCGGGCAGTTACTTTTTATGGAGGAGAGGTTCTCACTCAGTATGGACTCCTCAGAAGAGTTGTAGATTATGTAAGAGAAGCAGATGAAGATATTGAGATCAGTTTTACAACAAATGGCACTCTTCTGACAGAATCTGTGGCAGATTTCCTGATTGAGAATAGTGTTGATATCAGTGTAAGCCTTGATGGGGATCGTGATGCTAATGACACTAACCGGTTGCTGTCAGGAGGCCAGGGCAGTTATGACCTGATAATGGAGAATCTTAAAAGAATAAAAAGAAAATCACCGGAATTCTTTAACAGCAGAGTCTCTTTTGTTTCAGTTCTTACTCCACCTTATAAGTTTGATAGAGTCAAAGCTTTCTTTTATGAATCAGATTTTTTTAACAAAGAAAAAACAGTAGTTGTTTCTCCGGTTTCTCTGCATGAAACAAATCTTTACAGTAAAGATGAGATAAGTTTTTTTTCAGATGAGTTCCAGAATATGAGCAGAAAAGTTCTGGCAACTTATGAAGAAGCTCTGAAAAAGAGCGATATTGGTAATTATAAGATTGAGAAAAAATGGTTTGAGGATATTATTACCCAGATTCATTTCAGACTTAAAGATACGGTGGAAAATTCAGTTGAAGCCGCAGGGCAGTGTGTTCCCGGATTGAGGCGGCTTTTTGTAAATACAGAAGGTAAGTTTTTTATGTGCGAAAGAGTTGGTGAGCATCTCTGTATCGGTGATGTCTATAAAGGCTTTGATTTAAAAGTTATTGCTGATTTTTTTGCAGAATGGGAGAGTTTTTTCAGAAAGTGCGGAAGTTGTTGGGGAGCAAGGATTTGTGATAAGTGTTTCGCTGAATTTCATAGTAATGGAGAATTTGATGAGAGTCGCAGAGAAAAATACTGTGATTCAGCATTGCAGTACTATGAGAGATTGCTTGAAACGTATTGCCGTGTTCTGGAAGAGAATCCTGCAGCCTTCAATGAATTCAGAGTGGAAGACTATTTTTAAATAAACAGAAGTTGTCTTTTTCCGGGAGAGTAATCAATTAAACTCAAATATTAAGGAGGAAAAAATGAGTGAAAAAAAAGAAAAGGTAATCGTGAAAACTGTAGGTGGTGGGCTTACCAGAAAAGAGGCTGAAAAAGTTAAAGGCGGAAGACCTCCATGCTATTGCCTTCATGATGAAACCACAAATTTTGCAATGAACTACAAAAATGTACAGTAGGTTGCAGAAGGTATTAAAAAAAGAATTGAGGTTTATGTAATGGGGAGCCTATTCTCCCCATTTCATAGAATCTGATTGTTATAGCCTGTTTTGTTAAACCAGCTATTTAATGAGAACAGATGTAAAAATGTCTGTTAAGGAGAAGAGAATGAGCGGGTTAAGATTTTATCAGAGTTTAAGTGCTCTTTTTTGTACTATTGTACTGGTTAGTTGCGGTAGCTACAAAATAAATTTCGCAGAAGTTTTCCCTGGAATAGATGAAGACAAAATAGAGAAGCTTTTAATAAGAAAAGATTCTCATACTATTACTGATGGCTATACAGTTAAAAGAGAAGGGGGAAGCACTCTTTATAGAATTAAAGGTAGATATATATCTGCAGGAGATAGGTTTGAGCTTATTGATGCTACTGGAAATAAGCTCATGAGTATCAGAAAGAAGATTATAAGTATCAGGGATCACTATACGGTTCGTAAAAACAGTCAATTATATGCAGAAATAGTAAAAACCATGCATCCCGTTGTGGATGAATATATTCTGACTGCTTCAGATGGGAGCAAATATCTTGTAAAAGGAGATTATCATGAGAGGTACTATTCTGTTACTAATGATTCCGGGAAGATTGCCTATATTGAAAGTGGTTTTAGTAACATATTCAGTAGTTACACTCTACTGGTAGTTTCTGGCGAAGATATTGAGTTGATGCTTGCTGTAACTACAGTAATAGATAGAATTAAAGAGGATAGAGAAAAAAGAAAAAAAAGAAACAATAGACTTAACCAGTGATTTTATCCTTAAGGTAGTTTTTAAAATCCTGCCTTGTATTTATGTTGTGATACCAGCTATTCTTCTCCATTGTAACAAAACCTGTCCGGCAGAGGGCAAAGAGTCTTGATATTTTTCTGATATCATTTGAAACAAGATAATCTATTTTATCCAGCACACTCTTTTTGTAGATTCCAAAGAGTGGTTCAAAAAGACCCGGTCCTGAAACAGGCACTGTAATTTCATAATTTTCAGACTCTTCCATCAGTTTTGTAAGAAAATCAGGATCTATTTCCGGTATATCACAGGCTACAACAAAATTTGTTTTAAAGGAGGATGCCTGGAGTGCAGAATATATTCCCACCATTGGACCCATTCCGGGATATATATCTGTTACAGTTCTATGTGGAAGAAATGAGTACTCTTCAGGTTTGCCGGAAATAATAATCTCTCTGAAGAGCTGTTCCAGAAATTCAGTGTTCTTCTGTATAAGAGACAGATCTTCTACTTTTAGTAAAGCCTTATTTGAACCCAGTCTGCTGTTTTTACCACCAGCCAGAACTATTGCTGTTGCATTCCACATTCTGTTCACATTCCCGACGTATATATGTTATATCTGTTTTCTCTTATAAAACCTGCCATTGTTAAGCGATACTTATCGGCAGTTTCAATTGCAAGAGACGTAGGAGCAGAGGGTGACAGTATCCCTTTCAAACCGGCCCAGACACTTTTCTTCGCAATTTCACCTGAAACTCTGCCACTGGTCATGAGAAACATATCTTTCAGATTGTATCCCGCAACTACAGCCTTGCCGATGGTTTTATCGATAGCATTATGCCTGCCGACATCTTCTGAAAAACAGATAATAGCACCTTCCTGAGTGAGAAAGGCTGCGGCATGAACAGCTCCGGTTTTATGGAACAGGTCGGACATGGATCTGAACTCACGGAATATGGGTCTGATATCAAAAGCCGGAAGAGGGGGGAACTCTTCCCGTTGAGAAGGCTCTCTTACTGCCTCCTGAGTTCTGGAACCACTGGCTCCAATACTTGTTGAACTATCTGGTGATTCAGGAATATCCACTTTAATACTGTTGTTACTTATTTCCACAGCTTTAATGGAACTGGTATCCTCAATTGCACCTGAACTGATCAGAAGGCCATATAACATCTCCAGGTGAAATTCTGGTATTGCAGATATCCTGAGTGGGGGATTTGAGTTGATTCTTATTTCAATAATCTCCTCGGTAACAATGAAATCTTCTTCCTTTTCCACCCCTGTATCACTGAAACGAAGTATCGTTTTCTCGCTTTTCATCTTCATAATGATACACTGAAAACTCCTTTTTTCAAACGCTTTTCGAGGTTTTGAATTTTTTTTTAACAATAATCATTGACTTGGTGATATAGAAAATGTATATTGTACAATATAGCTTTTGAGGCATAAGATGAATACAAACTTCAGTCGTCGCGAATTTATTAAAATCGGCGGTGCCGGGCTCTGCACAGTAGCTGCAGGGAAGGCATTTGCAGGTAGTTCAGAATCCAGGAAAATTGAGAAAAGCGGTAAGGTGAGCAAGATTCCCACCTACTGTGAAATGTGTACTTTTAAGTGCGCAGGTTACCTCCATCTTCATGAAGGGAAACCCTGGAAACTCACAGGTAATCCAAAAGATCAGCACTGTTACGGAAGGCTCTGTACCAAAGGTTCTGCAGGTATGGGAGCTTATAGTGATCCTGATCGCCTGAAGAAACCTCTTATAAGAACTTCTGTAAGAGGAAAGCAGGTATTTCGGGAAGCCAGCTGGGATGAGGCTTTTACCTATATAGCAGATAAGATGAAGGATATAGCCCGGCAGCATGGTCCTGAAACAGTTGCTCTCTTTACTCATGGTACAGGTGGTAGTTTCTTTAAGCAGCTGATGAAAGCTTATGGTTCCAGAAATATTGCTGCTCCATCCTATTCCAACTGTAGAGGTCCAAGAGAAGAGGCCTATCTTCTGACTTTTGGAGTGCTGTAAATTCCCCGGAAAATACAGATATGAAGAATAGTAAATGTATTGTTCTGCTTGGCTCACATATTGGAGAAAATACCCATAGCGCTCAGGTTAATGAATTTGCTCAGGCTATACGTAACGGGGCCTCTATAATAACTGTAGATCCCCGGTTCTCAGTTGCAGCAGGTAAATCTAAATTCTGGCTTCCGGTTAAACCCGGTACAGATATGGCTCTTCTTCTTGCGTGGATCAATGTAATAATTGAAGAAGAACTTTACGATAAAGAGTATGTAAAAAACAATACGACAGGTTTTGAAAAACTGAAGAAATCTGTAGCAAAAAATACACCGGAGTGGGCTTATCCGATTACATCCATTAAGCCAGAACTCATAAGAGAGACTGCGAGGGAGATGGCAAAGCACGCTCCTGCTACTCTGGTACATCCGGGAAGACATGTTGTCTGGTATGGTGATGATACTCAGAGAGTAAGAGCCGGTGCTATTCTTAATGCTCTTCTGGGTAGCTGGGGACGAAAGGGTGGTTTCTATCTCCCTGTTGAAGCAGAGATTCCTGGCATACCCACATCCAGAATATCCTAAGCCATCAAAAACCTGGAGAGACAGATTTAAAGGGAAATTTGAGCTTGCTAATCTTGCGATTGCTTCAGGTATCTGTGATGCTACGATTCCTGCTCCTGACCAGTTTACCTTTAAAGGCTGGATTGTATATGGGAGTAACCTTCTGCATACCCTTCCTGATATGGATAATACAATTAAAGCTATACAGAATCTGGATCTCCTGGTGGCTGTTGATATACAGCCTGCAGAGATTACCGGATGGGCTGATGTAGTTCTTCCTGAATGTACATATCTTGAGAGATATGATGAGCTCAGAACTTCTCCGGGGCGTGAGAAGCAGGTTGCTCTCAGAATGCCTGCTCTTAAACCTCTGTATGACTCAAAACCAGCGTGGTGGATGGTTAAGCAGCTTGCAGGGAAACTTGGATTACAGAAGTTTTTTCCCCTGGAAAGATATTGAGGAGTATCTGGATTTCAGACTCAGAAAAGCAGGAACAAGTCTTGCAGAACTGAAAAAGAGAGGTGTGAAGGTACTTCCCCAGGATGAACCTATCTATTTCCAGAGAGGTGAGAAACCTGAATTTGGAACTGATAGTGGTAAAATAGAGTTGTGGTCCCCTGTACTTGAAGAGTACGGCTTTGACCCTGTTCCTGTATATACCCCTCATGAAGAGCCATCAGATGGTTACTATAGATTGATTTATGGAAGATCTCCGTCTCACTCATTCGGAAGAACTACCAACAACCCTATTCTTACTCAGCTTGTACCTGAAAATGAGGTGTGGATAAACTCCCATGTTGCAAAGGAGTGGGGCCTTAAATCAGGTGAGTATGTAAGACTTGAAAATCAGGATGGTAAGGTCGGTAACAGAGTACGGGTTAAGGTAACAGAGAGAATCAGAACAGATTGTGTTTTTATGGTACACGGTTTTGGTCACAGGCAGAAGAAGCTTAAGAGATCTTTCGGTAAAGGAGCCAGTGTTACCAGACTTGTTACGAAAACAGCTACAGATCCGATTATGGGTGGTGTAGGAATGAGAGGTAATTTTGTTACCTTCAGATTACAGGATAGAGCATGAAAAGACTTGTAATGGTAATTGATACAAAAACCTGTGTAGGTTGTGGTGCCTGTGTGGTTGCCTGTAAAACGGAGAACCGGGTTCCTGAAGGACTGCCACAGAGACTGGATTGTGGAAGAGGTTAACGGGGAATTCCCGGACCTGACGCTGGAGATCAGATCAGAGAGATGTAATCACTGTTCAAACCCTCCATGCGTAGGTAACTGTCCTACAGGTGCCAGCCATGTTGAGAAGTATGGAGGCACAATACAGGTAGATCCCGGGAAGTGTACCGGCTGTAAAGCCTGTATGGCAGCATGCCCTTATGATGCCCGTTTTGTTATGCCTGAGGGTTATGTAAGTAAATGCACCTTCTGTATACACAGAACTTCCAAAGGAGCTGGTACTGCATGCCAGGAGGTGTGTCCTACTCACTCAATATACTTTGGAGATGCTTCAAATCCACTTAGCAAAGTCTCCCGCCTTCTTAAGAGCAGAAAGCATAAAGCTCTGCTTCCTGCTGCCGGAACGAAACCAAATATTTTCTATCTTCTGTGAGGAGTAAATGAAAGAAGTTACTATAACAACAAATAAAGCTGCTGTTGCTCATGTGTGGGGCTGGGAAGTTCCGGTATATCTTTTTCTGGGTGGTCTCACCGCAGGTCTTCTTATAGTTACCGCCTGGATGATTCTTAAGAAGAGAGGAAGTGACAGGCTCAGGGCTGTACTTTCAATTCTGGCTCCCCTTTTTATAAGTATTGGTATGGGGGCTCTTTTTCTGGATCTGGAGCATAAACTCTATGTATGGAGGTTCTATACAACCTTCAAAATTACATCTCCAATGTCCTGGGGCTCATGGATACTGATGCTTGTTTATCCTGTATCTGTTCTTATGATACTTGGAACTCTCAGAGGGGGATTCCCCGCAGCTTATGAGTATCTCACATCACTAACAGGAAAATTTGTGAAAAGAGATAAGCTGGATAAATTTTTTGGTGCTGTTGAAAAGAGCATGAATAAGATAGCTGTTGCAGCAATTCCATCGGGTATTGCTCTTGGAATATATACAGGGATTCTGTTGGGAGCACTTGGAGCACGCCCTTTCTGGAACTCTCCGGTTATGGGGCCACTTTTTCTTGTGTCAGGCCTTTCAACAGCTGTAGCTCTGGTGCTGATGTTTTCGCTTAATCACGATGACAAAGTACTGCTTACAAAAATTGACGCAGTTCTTATTATTATAGAAGGAGCTCTTCTGCTTCTTTTTATTCTCGGAATGATGACATCTTCAGAGGTTCATATGAAAGCTGTATCTCTGATTATGGGAGGAGTTCTGACTCCTGTTTTCTGGGCTGTAATTGTGGGTATGGGGCTTCTTATTCCTTTTATTCTGGAAATGCTGGAATTGAAGGGGCGTGAAATTCCTGTTTTTATACCGTCACTGCTGGTTCTTACAGGAGGACTTGTTCTCAGGTTCCTTCTTGTTGAGGGTGGTCAGATGACTGGGTGGATTTAGTAAAATGGTATCTTCTGGAGGAAATAGATGAAAAAGCGTAAATATCTGTCGCCTTATCTGGCAGGAGTCGGACTGGGACTGGTTCTGCTTCTGGCTTTTGTAATAACCGGTCATGGACTGGGAGCGTCCGGGGCTCTTATGAAAACAGTTGTTGCTGCTGAGAAGGTTGTGTCTCAGGAGCATGTAGATAACAATGAGTATCTTGCCAGATATGGTGGTGGAGATAAGAATCCTCTGAAAGACTGGTATATATTTGAACTTCTTGGAGTTATAAGTGGCGGTTTGCTTTCGGGTGCTCTGTCAGGAAGAGTAAAAAAAGAGACTAATCACGGGCCACGTATCTCCAGAAAGAAGAGGTGGCTGTTTGCAGTGATAGGTGGTGGCTTTTTCGGATTTGGAGCGCGGCTGGCCAGAGGTTGCACCAGTGGTGTAGCTCTGTCCGGTGGAGCGGTTCTTTCTCTGGGAGCATGGATAACAATGATGGCTATTTTTGCCGGAGCTTACGGATTGGCATATTTTTTCCGTAAGTTATGGATATAGGTGACACAATGTATTTTGCACCATTTGAAATATTATCAGATATACCGGAAGGTATCAGCCTTCTGATCGGTTTTATTATAGGTCTTGGGTTCGGTTTCTTTCTTGAGCAGGGTGGTTTTGGTAATTCCAGAAAACTGGCGATGCAGTTCTATTTCAGGGATCTCACTGTATTCAAAGTAATGTTTACTGCGATTATTACTGCAATGACAGGACTTATCTTTTTCAACAGCTTCGGCTGGGTGGATCTAAGAAGCGTGTTTGTTCTGCCAACCTATATATGGCCAGGTATTATCGGTGGTCTTATTATGGGAACAGGCTTTATTATCGGAGGTTATTGCCCCGGTACAAGCATAGTTGGACTGGCTACTTTGAAAGAAGATGCTCTCTTCTACATTATCGGAGCCTTTGGTGGAGTTTTTGTGTTTGGAGAAATCTATCCCCTCATTGCTGATTTCTTTACCAGTGGTTTCATGGGTGAAGGGCTGACACTGCACGGTATACTTGGAGTATCTGCAGGAACTGTTGGCTTTTTTGTGATACTAATGGCACTGGCTGGTTTTTATGGGGCAGAAAAAGCGGAAGCACATTTTGGAGGCCGGGAGTAAAATGAGACTTGAAGGTAAACAAATAGGGGTTCTCGTAGCTCTTATACTTGGTGTGATAATGGTAATGTTGCCCGCCGGCGACAATAGAAGATACAGTTTTGAACCATCCGAGCTGGCAGATATGATCAAAGGTAATAGTGATCAGATAGATCCGGTGACTCTTTCAGAATGGATTATAGAAGGCAGAAGGGATTACCTTCTTGTGGATATCAGAGCTGAGGAGAAATTTGCAGCTGGAAGTATTAAAGGAGCAGAAAACATCCCTATGGAGAAACTGCTTCTGAAAGATACTATAGATACTTTGCCGGAAGATAAACTGGTTGTAATCTATTCCAATGGAGTTTCACACTCATCCCAGGCGTGGCTCATTCTGAAAAGTGCAGGTTTTGATGCTTATGTACTGGAAGGAGGATACAATTACTGGATGAAAGTAGTTATGAATCCTGAAGCTCCGAAAGGTGAACTCTCAGACGATGAGATTTTAAGATATAAGGCCAGAGTTGCTGTAAGCAACTATCTCGGCGGTGGCGCCGGAAAAGGTAGCACCGTTGAAAACCAGCCTGTTAAGAAGAAAAAAATAATAAGAAGATCACGTAAGAAGAAAAAACTTAAAGGCTGCTAGAAGGATCTGTTATAATTACTCCAAATGATAGTTGAAGCATTAAATACTGAGCCGGTTTATACAATCGGTGTCGCAGCAGACAGACTGGGAGTTTCTGTACACTCCCTCCGACAGTATGAAAATGAAGGTCTGGTTCTTCCATTTAAAACAGAAACCAGGAGACGTCTCTATTCTGATCTTGATCTTGAAAAAATCCGCTGCATTAAAAAAATGATTCAGGAAGAAGGACTGAATTTTGCAGGAATAAGAAGGCTGCTTGCCTGTATTCCATGCTGGAAGCTCAGAAAGTGCTCTGAAGAAGTAAGGGCACGATGTGACGCTTTGAGGGATCCAAGAACTCCCTGTTGGAATTCTGATGCTGAGTGTGCACAGCCCCTGAACTCATGCAGGGATTGTCAGGTGTATCGCAAAATAGTTGATTGTGCACTGATTTTACCTCTGATACACAATGCTGATCAGTGATTTCTGATTCAGAAGTTCTTATAAATTATAATTTTTTTAAATTTTGATTCTTTTGCAATAACCTGATGGGTTTATCAGGTTAAATCGATACTTTTTACTCAAAAACAGCCTTTATAGGATGTGTTTTTTTGGGTTTCATACTCTTTTTCAGAAACCTCCGGAGCTGTTCTGCCATTGAATAATTGGAAGAGTTAATATAAAATTATATTTACATCGGGACATTCTTGTGCCGGATCTTTTGTTAATTAAACAGGAAGTGAACATAGATGAAAAAATCAGTAAAACTCAAGAAGAATACCAAATTTATAATCGTTACAGGTGGTGTTATTTCAGGTCTTGGTAAAGGCATAGCCGCTGCCAGCATAGGAACTCTGATTAATTCAAACCTTAAGGTTGTACCAGTGAAGTGTGACGGTTATCTCAATACCGACCCAGGTACAATGAATCCTATTGAGCATGGAGAAGTTTTTGTGCTTGATGATGGTGGCGAAGTTGATATGGACTTTGGTCATTATGAGAGATACCTTGGAGTAAATGCCAAATTTGAGTGGAATCTTACTATGGGTAAGGTATTCAAAAAGATTCTTGAGAAAGAGAGAAAAGGTGATTTTCTGGGGAAAACGGTTCAGTTTATTCCTCACGTAACTGATGAAATCAAGAACCATATCTTTGATATAGCAAATAAAGAAGATGCCGATATTATGATGGTTGAAATCGGGGGAACAGTTGGTGACCTTGAAAACATGTTCTATATCGAAGCTGTGAGACAGCTTATGAACGAAGTCGGTTATGACAACTATCTATCTGTTCACCTTACATATATTCCTGTTCCTTCCGGTGTTAATGAGCAGAAAAGTAAACCAACCCAGCAGTCAGTTAAGATGCTTAATCAGAGTGGAATCTTCCCTGATATCATTATTGGCAGGTGTAAAGACTGGATTGACGATAACCTGAGAGATAAAATTGCTCTGTTCTGTAATATTGATAAAGAGGCTGTTCTTACAGGTAAAGATGCAAAGAGCGTTTATGAGATTCCTCTGAATTTTGAACAGCAGGGGCTTTCTGAACTGATTCACAAAAGACTCAACATCTACTCTCCTCCAAAGATGGGGCAGTGGAATGAACTGGTTGATGTACTTGTAAAAAACCGCAAAAACGGTAAAAAAGAGATAAATATTGCTATTGCAGGTAAATATACAAAACTTGAGGACTCCTACGCATCAGTTGTTGAAGCTCTTGTGCACTGTAGTGCTCACCAGGATATTAAGGTTAATATCAAATGGATTGAAACTACAAAGATTGAGAAAGGAAAGATTACAACTGAAAAGGCCCTTGAAGGTATTGATGGAGTAATTGTTCCCGGAGGTTTCGGGCAGAGAGGATTCGAAGGTAAAATCGAAATAATCCGTTATCTGAGAGAAAATGATATCCCTTTCCTTGGTATTTGCCTGGGTATGCAGCTTGCAGTTATTGAGTATGCAAGAAATGTTGCAGGCCTTAAGGATGCTTTTACTGAAGAGGTAAGCGAAGAGAACTCATCAGTTGAGATAAAAGATCCTGTAGTATGCATTCTGCCAGAGCAGAAAGGTATTACAGATAAAGGTGCAACCATGAGGCTCGGTGGTCACGATATTGAACTTAAAGAGGGTTCTGTTGCCTGGGAAATTTATGGTAAAAAGCCTACTACCAGAAAGAGATTCCGTCATCGTTACGAGATCAATCCTGACTATATTGCAGCACTGGAAAAGAAAGGAATTGTGTTCTCCGGCTGGGCTCCGGGAAGAAGAATAATGCAGATAATGGAAGTTCCTGGTAAGAGATTCTTTATGGGTGCTCAGTATCATCCTGAACTCACGTCCAGATTCCTTACTCCTGATGAGCTCTTTATGGGGCTGGTTAAAGCTGCAGCAGAAAAGAAATACGAAGAAGAAAAATAATGAAAAACACCGTTAAAATCGGGATTGTTCAGAAAGGAGCGTTTCATCTTGATCTGAACAGAAGCCTCACACTTGCTGCTGACATGGCAAAAGAGGCTGCCCGGGGCGGTGCTGAACTGGTAGTTTTCGGAGAAACATGGCTGTCCGGGTATCCTGCCTGGATAGATCACTGTCCCGGTGTGGCTTTATGGGGAAACCATGCTATGAGAAAAGCTTATACTGAAATGTATAAAAACAGCATTTCTCTTTCGGGAAATGAGTTTAATACTCTCTCAAAAATAGCTTCAGATAACAGTATAGTTCTGGTTATAGGAGTTAATGAGGTTATTCATTCCGGCCCTGGAAACGGTACAATTTACAATACACTGCTTACTTTTGATAAGAGTGGGAAATTACTCAATCATCACAGGAAACTAATGCCCACTTTTAATGAGAAACTAATTTACGGTCTGGGAGATGGTGCCGGGTTGAAAGCTGTTGATACTGAATATGGCCGAATCGGAGGACTCATATGCTGGGAACACTGGATGCCTCTTACAAGACAGGTTATGCATGATAGCAGAGAAGATATTCATGTTGCAGTCTGGCCGGAAGTTAATGATAAACATCAACTTGCAAGCAGACATTATGCTTTTGAAGGAAGATGCTTTGTAGTTGCTGCTGGTCAGATAATGAGAGTCAGTGAT
>CBDDBX010000015.1:0-130246 GCA_965225955.1 Candidatus Aminicenantia bacterium | reverse complement strand
TAATGGTTCAAAAAAATCTATAAGTGCAGTACTTGGAAAAAGAGAGCATTCAGAATTCTTTACTATCCATAAGGGAGCAGGACCCAATAAGTTTATTACTGAAAAGAGACCTGTTCGTGGCTACATGGGAGTACAACTTAGAAATTTCTCAAATAGAGAGTTTGCTGCATACTTCGGTATAAAAGATGGCAAAGGAGCTCTTGTTGAAATGGTTGAAAAAGAGAGCCCTGCAAAAAAAGGAGGTCTTAAAGCAGGTGACGTTATCATTAAGTATAACGGTAAAAAAATAGAAACACCTTCAGACCTTTCAAAACTGACTTCCAAAGGCAAAAAGGGAGACAAAGCAGCTGTAACTGTAATGAGACACAGAAAAGTTAAAAAACTGAATATTATACTTGGTGAAAGAGAAGTTCACATGAATATGAGATTTTTCAGAAAAGGTGATCACAACTTCAGCTTCCCTGAATTCTTTGAACGTAGAAACCACCGTTTCAACATACGTATTCCCGAAATGAGAGAGTTTGAAATTCATCCTGATGCAGGAAATGAGAACATCATTATTGAAGAAAAGATTCAGAAAAACGGGAAAAACAGGAAAAAAAGAGTTGTTATTAAAGAGAGTACTGGACTTTAATTGAAGTAAAAATAACTGAAACCATCAGGGTTTCAGAAAAGAGAACCAATAATCCTTCCGGATTTATCATAAAGCACAATGAGGCAGGCAGGACTTGCCTGCCTCACTTATATAATCAAACCATGCCAGAAAACCCAAGAAACGCCAGAGCCAGCAAACCTGCTGTTACAAGTGCTATAGGAGCACCCTTCATCGCCTCCGGCAGATCATACATTTCAAGTTTTTCTCTTATACCGGCAAAAATAATAATTGCCAGTCCGAATCCAATACCTATTGCTACTGCATAAACAAGACCCTGCATCAGGTTATAATCCTTCTTGATTACCATAATAGCTGTACCCATAATAGCACAGTTTGTTGTAATCAGGGGAAGAAAAACCCCGAGAGCCTGATATAGAGGAGGGCTTACCTTTTTCAGGATCAGTTCAACCATCTGTACCAGAGACGCAATTATAAGAATAAAACTTACAGTCTGCAGAAACTCTATATTAAAAGGTTCAAGTACAAGTTTCTGTACCATAAACGTAACCAGAGTAGCAAGGGTCAGAACAAACATAACCGCTGCACTCATTCCTGTTGCAGTACTTACTTTGGAACTTACTCCCAGAAAAGGGCAGATTCCAAAGAACTGGGCCAGAATAACATTATTTACAAGGATCGCGCCTATTATAATTACTAAATATTCCATTTACCTTCTCCTATGCTTCCTTCTTAGTCAGTTTGTTAATAAGAGCTATCAGGAAACCGAGACTTATAAAAGCACCAGCTGGCAGAATGAACAGAAGCATTGTTGTTGCATCTTCAGCAACAAACTTCCAGCCAAATACTGAACCTGCTCCAAGCATCTCTCTTACTGCTCCAAGCAGTGTAAGAGCAAAGGTGAAACCCAGACCCATTACGAGACCATCAACAATTGATGCTCCCACACCATTCTTGGATGCAAAAGCTTCAGCTCTACCAAGAATAAGGCAGTTAACAACAATAAGAGGAATAAATACACCAAGAGCTTCAAAGAGTTCAGGTGTAAAAGCTTCCATCATCAGCTGAACAATTGTAACAAAACTTGCAATTACAACGATAAAGGCAGGAATTCTGACCTTATCGGGAATAAGATTCTTAATCATCGCAATAACGATATTTGAACCAATCAGAACTGCTGTTGAAGCAAGTCCCATTCCCATTCCGTTAATTGCACTACTTGTTACACCAAGTGCAGGACACATACCGAGAAGCAGAACAAAAACCGCATTCTCTTTGATCATTCCTCTGAAAAATTCACTTCCCAGCTTCATTTCTTACCTCCCTTACTCAGAGCATCGTAAGCGCGGTTAACCGCATCACAGAAAGCTCTTGAACTGATAGTTGCTGCAGTAATAGAGTCGATATCACCACCATCATTTTTAACTTTCAGTTTACCTGAAGGATCTTTCCCGTTAAACTGGTCTTTAAATTTGGGTTCAACCATCTTTGTACCCAGACCTGGTGTCTCTTTCTGTTCAACTACAGAGACTTTATAAACTTTATCATCTTTATCAAAACCTACCATGAGCCAGATTCTTTCAGTAAATCCACCATCTGAGTAGGATTTTACAGCTGTTCCTACAAATTCACCGTTCTTTGTTGCTTTATAAAGGGTTAAATCATCGAACCCATCAACAGTGTACTCCTCTTTATTGTCAAATTCCGGCAGCACCTCACCAAGACTGTTTTCAATCTTAGCCTGTTTAACTTTTGCAATATCTTCTTTTGTAAAGTTGTATGTAAATCCCAGAGCCAGTGCTGAACCAACACCAATCAGCAGGAGAACAACTACCATATTAAGAAAGGTTGACTCAAGCTTTTTCTTTTCAGCCATAGTTTACCTCCTTACCAAAGCGTTTTGGTTTTACATATTTATCGATTATAGGTACAAAAGCGTTCATAACAAGAATTGAGTATGAACAACCTTCGGGATAAGCACCGTAAAGTCTTATGATACCGCAGAGGATACCACCGGCAACGGCAAAGATAATCTGACCTTTCACCGACATGGGACTTGTTACCATATCTGTAGCCATGAACCATGCTCCAAGCATAGCACCACCAGCCAGAATATGGAAAACAGGATTTATATTTTTTGTAGGATCAATTAGCCACATAATTCCGGTAAAACCGCCAAGACCGAGGAGGTAGAACACAGGAATATGCCATGTAATGATCTTCTTATAGAGCATATAGATACCACCAATCAGAATAGCAATGGCTGAAACCTCACCAATACAACCACCGATATTACCGATAGCCATATCGAACCATGAACCTGGTAGTTTATCAGCAAGCTGATCCAGTGGAACTCCACCTTTAACACCCTCTTTCAGAACACCAAGAGGAGTTGCTGCTGTTATTGCATCAGCACCGAGAGTCCAGAGGTTTTTACCAGGTACAGGCCATGTAGTCATATCTACAGGAAAACTGGCAAGCATAAAGGCACGCCCTACAAGTGCAGGGTTAAATGGGTTTTTACCTAAACCACCAAATGCCATTTTTGCAACACCAATAGCCATAACTGAACCTGCCAGAAGCTGCCACCATGGAATTGATGAAGGTACATTAAAAGCCAGAAGCAGACCTGTTATTGCAGCACTACCGTCAAAAGCGGTAACTTCTGTCTTAAGCATATATTTCTGTATAACAAACTCAAGACCAACACAGAAAACAAGCGCCAGAACCACAACTCTGAGAGCTTCAAATCCAAAATAGTATACCGACATGAGGAATGCCGGAACCAGGGCTATAGCAACACCCCACATAACCTTTTCTACAGAGTCAGTTCCCTTTTCATGTGGAGAAAGTGAAACTCTTAACTGTGCACTCATTTTTTACTCCTTTCTCTCATGATTCTCATCACATTACTTTTTCCATATCTGATGTAGTCCAGAAGAGGTCTTCCTGCAGGGCAGATGTAACTGCATGAACCGCATTCGATACAATCCACTACTGCTTCCTCTTCACAGCCCTCAAACATCTCTTTTTCTGCCATCTTTTCAAGAAGATAAGGCTCAAGACCCATTGGGCATACGCTTACACATTTTGCACATCTTATACAGTTTGCAATCTTATTTCTTGAAGCTTCCGCTTCATCCATCATAATCATACCGGAGGTTCCTTTTGTAACCGGTATATCTATTGAACTTACGGCTTTACCCATCATCGGGCCACCGCTTATTATTTTTGAGGTGTTTTCAGGCATTTCTTCACCCAGAGCTTTCAGCATTTCACCGCATGAAGTACCTACTCTGACATGAAAATTGGCTGTTTTTGAGAGGTTTTTACCAGTAAGAGTTACAACTCTGCTTATCAGTGGTCTGTTTTTCTGAACAGCCTGATAAACCGCGAGAGCAGTACCTACATTATTGACAATACAACCTACATCAAGTGGCAGCTTTCCACTTGGAACTTCTCTGTTGAGTACAGCCTTAATGAGCTGCTTCTCTGCACCCTGTGGGTACTGAACTTTAAGAGGAATAATTTCAATTCCTTCAAAAGCTTCTGCAGCTTTACTCATCTTTTCGATTGCATCAGGTTTATTGGCCTCAATACCAACAAGAGCTGTTTTTACCTTACCAGCAATCATCATAATCTGAATACCTGTCAGAATCTCATCTGTATATTCAAGCATTATTCTGTGGTCTGCAGTAAGATAAGGTTCACACTCAACAGCATTGATAACCAGAGTGTCTGCCTCTTTTCCAGGAGGGAACATATATTTGACATGTGATGGGAAACAAGCTCCACCAAGCCCTACAATACCCGCCTCTTTTATCTTTTCGATAATAGCCTGGGGATCTGTAAGTTTTGGTTCCTTAATATAGTCCGCAGAGGTATCAATTCCCTCTTCCCACTCATCACCATCAACTTTAATGGTTACAGATTTCTTTTTATATCCACTTGCATCCAGAACATCATCAATACTCATTACAGTACCTGATACTGAGGAGTGAATATTAGCTGATATAAAAGATTCTCCTTTACCTATAAGAGTACCTGCTTTAACAGTATCTCCCTTTTTAACAGCCGGTACTGCAGGAGCACCAATATGCTGTGCAAGAGGAATAGTTACCTTTTCAGGTATATGAAGCTCTTCAATCTCCATACCTGCTGAGATCTTATTCTCAGGAGGATGAACACCACCGATTTTAAAAGTTTTCAGATTCATGCTTTCGCCTCCGGTGCTTTTTCAGCTGGTTTTTCTACTGGTTTTGGAGCAGGTTTAGGTTTGGGTTTTGGAGGAGTAAAGGTTGCTTCAATTGCTTTTGTCGGGCAAACTCCGATACACAGTCCGCAGGCAATGCATTTAGCAGGGTCAATATAAGCCAGACAATTTTCAACTGTAATAGCCTGAATCTTTTCAGGGCAGGTTTTTGCACATTTCATGCAACCAATACAGGCAGCTTTACAATTTTTCATTGCAACTCCACCCTTTTCCTGATTCATACAGGATACCCAGACTCTGCGATCTTTTCTGCCTTTAGGTCTGATCTCAATTATGCTCCTCGGACATGCCTTAACACATGCGCCACAACTGACACACTTCTCTTCATCCACTACAGGCAGACCGGTTTCCTCATCAATATGGATTGCATCGAAATCACATGAAACCACACAATCTCCAAGTCCCATACAACCGTAGGCACAACCGTTTTCTCCCGCAAACAGGGAGTGTGCAACTGAACATTTATCCGGACCATCATACTTGAGTTTAGCCGGAGCCTTTTCTCTTGAACCGCTACACCTTACAACCGCAATAGTAGGATCAGCTTCTGAAGCTTCAAGCCCCAGAGCTCCTGCCGCTGCAGCCATAGTTTCATTACCCCCCGGAGGGCATAAGAGACCGGAGATATCGCCTCCATCTGCAGCTTTTACCAGTGCTTCAGCAAAACCTCTGCAGCCGGGATAACCACAACCACCACAGTTTGCTCCTGGTAAAAGATCGGCAACAGTGTCAATTCGGGGATCTTCATATACTCTGAATTTTTTTGCAACAAAAAACAGAATCATAGCTGCCATTGCCGCAACACCACCCAGAGTAATAACTGAGTAAATAATAACTGAATTCACCATTCACCTCGTTTAATTGGTATTCTTTTTTTCTATTTTAAAGCTAAACTTTTTCTTCATTCTGCCCTTCTGGGTCCATAGCAGAAAATAGTAGATAGAAACCGATCCGAGTGAAGCAAAGGCACTCAACATTTCCGAAAAGCCTCTGGAAAGCATGAAAGCAGGTGTTGCTATCATTAGAGCGAGAGGTATGACAAAGCCTATAAAAACTGCAAACATCCCTTTTGTTTCCTCAAGTTTTACAGTAACTTCCTCGCCAACTGTAAATCTCTTTTCAGAAAAGACATCTATAACCTTTTCCTTAACATCGGATACACTGCAGTACTTACTTGAATGACATCCGGCACAGGCAGATTTAGTAATAATCTTTACCTGATAATGTCCATTATTGACAGCTATAACTTCGCCATCATGAGATACGGCTTTTCCGCCCTCCATAAACGTTACTCCACAATATTCGGTTTCCGATTATAAAACCGGAGGATTAAGGATAAACCATTAGACCGTAAAAATCAAATTCATGAAATCTTTAAAGTGAATAATTTTTATCTACAGAATCGCCTCGTATCTATCCACCAGAACCATAGAAAAAAGAGAAACGACACACACATTTTAATCGAAACACACGCAAATAAAAAACAAGGATAAATTCTCAATAACAAGAACTAACACGAACCAACACTGACTGACACTGGTTTTTCTGCAACTATCATTACTCAGTAAGCCGGAAAAAGATACAATTATGCTCCTTTGCAATCTTTTACTTGACAAAAACGATCCAATAATACATTGTATATACATAGTAATAACTTAAAAAAGGAGATCGACATGGTAAAACATTTAACCAAACATGGTAACAGCCTTGCTCTGATTATTGAGAAACCGGTACTGGAACTTCTTGGAGCAGATTCAGAAACTCCTTTCGATATAACTACCGATGGTGAAGTTCTGATTCTTTCACCTGTTAAAGATGATAAAAGAAAAGAGAAATTTAAAAGTGCTCTTGATAAGGTAAACAGAAGATATCCCAAAGCTCTTAAAAAGTTATCTGAATAATGGAACCGGTATTTTTAAATCTTTCAGAAATAATCGAGATCCAGCAGGATCAGATTAAAAGATATGGAGGAGATTCCGGTATAAGGGATCTGGGAATTCTTAAATCAGCAATAGCTACTCCTGCAGCAACCTTTGACGGTCAGTTCCTGCATACAGATATCTATGAAATGGCAGCAGCATATCTATACCATATAGTTAAGAACCATCCATTCATTGATGGTAATAAAAGAGTTGGAACTGTTGCTACAATCATTTTTTTAATAATGAACGATTACGAATTTGGTGCATCGGAAGATGAACTGGCAGAGCTTGTAATAGATGTTGCTTCTGGAAAAGCAGACAAAACAGATACCACCCTCTTCATTAGAAACCATACAAAGAGCTGAACCGCTAAATCCACGCTGACAAGAACACATAACAACACCGAATAATACAGCTATACAACGACTGACACTGTTTTTCTGCAACTATCATTACTCAGTAAGCCGGAAAAAGATACAATTATGCGGTTTTACTATTTTTTTGAGAACTGTTTTCTGATTCAGTTTTCAGTGTAAGGGCTTCCTTTGCCATGGTTATAGCCAATATTATCAGCACCAGGGCAACTGCCCCAAGAAAGTAGTTGGGAGAAGAACTGAAAACATATTTCCAGATTAACCATCCAAGAGCTCCAATTGTGGTGATAGTCATAAATATTGCAGCCCAGAGAGTATAAACAGTTTTTCTACCCTTTCTATGTAACCATGAGGTAATTATTATCAGAACTATAGCCGCTACCAGCTGATTTGAAGCTCCAAAAAGAGGCCATATAATCTTCCACTGTCCACTCAGTCCAAGTATGAAAGCCGGCACAACAGGAATCAGAGTTATAACAATAGTTTTCTTCTTTATTGCGGGAAACTTCTCTCCTATAAGCTCACCAGTCAGGAACCGCCCCAACCGGACAGTGGTATCAAGAGTTGTCATTATGAATATATTTACAACAGTTATTCCGATAACTTTACCCAACTCAGAGCCAAACAGAAAAGATGTCAGCTTCCCAAAGCCGGCACCAAAAACCGCAAGAGGATTTCCATGATTAGAAGGATTCATTAACCAGAGAAGCTCACCACTCCCTTTGCCCCAGGTAAGAACTCCGCCGGCAATAACAATACAGATAACACCAATAATTGTTTCCACAAGCATTGACCCATAGCCCACAGCCAGAGCATCTTTTTCACTACCCAGCTGTTTCGAAGTAGTGCCTCCGGCAATAATACTGTGAAAACCTGAAACTGCTCCACAGGCAATGATAATGAATATAAATGGTATAACCGGACCATGTGTCTTATGCACAAATGATGTAAACAGAGGAGCCTCCATCTGAGGAGATACAACAAAAATACCAGC
Organism: Candidatus Aminicenantia bacterium; assembly: GCA_965225955.1. Taxonomy (GTDB): domain Bacteria; phylum Acidobacteriota; class Aminicenantia; order UBA2199; family UBA2199; genus CBDDBX01. The sequence goes on along the minus strand of CBDDBX010000015.1, from coordinate 122,070 downwards.
CACTGCAAGTACTACTCCAATTATCAGAACCCAGCTTGATATGTAATCTCTTGGTTGCAGAAGAACCCAGACAGGAGTTACAGAAGCCACAACACCATAACCCAGAAGCAGAGTGAACCAGATACCATATATAAGATTTGCCGAAAGGGGTAGTACAACAGGAAAAGCAAATCCCAGCCATATAACACCTGTAAGACCTGCGACAGCCAGAAGTGTCAGAAGAGGCAGAGGTATAAGTTTTCTCTTATTTACAATGCCGAAAAGAATGGACAGAGGGATCAGAAGAAAGGTCGGTAGTACCAGTGCAGGTGTTGAGGCCAGTGCCTTCGCTGCAAAATCCCCAAAAACAGCAATAACAAGAATTATCGTGAGCCATACAAATGTAAGAAACAGAATACGCGCCTTTCTGCTCACAAATTGCCCGGCACTTTCAGGAATAGATATCCCATCGTTTCTTACAGATATAATAAGAGATAGATAGTCGTGGACAGCTCCTATAAATACGCTTGCAACCAGTAACCAGATAAGTGCAGCTCCCCATCCAAAAGCAGACACTGCAATAATAGGCCCTACAATAGGGCCGGCTCCTGCAATAGAAGAGAAATGGTGACCAAAAAGAACCATTGGTGATGCAGGGGAGAAATCCTTGCCGTCTTTATATTTTACAGAAGGTACTGGCGCCTGATCAAGAGGCTCCACTAACTCTCTTTGAAGCTTTCTTCCATATTTTAGAAAAGCAGCAGCAACCCACAATATTGCCAGTGTAAAAATTAATAATCCACTCATTTTTCATCATACATCAGAATACCCTGCTTGTGAAGTCCGTAGATACTGATCAACATTATAGTAAAGAGCAGGCAGTCTCACAATCTTTTCTTTGACTCAAAGAAGTCATTAATAATATAATTACTCCATTAATGGAGTTACTATGATAAAACTTATAGCTGCCCTCGGAAATCCCGGGAATGAATACAGAGATACAAGACACAATGTTGGCTGGATGGTATCAGATCATTTTACTGAATACTTTTCAGAAACCTGGCAGAAGAAATATAAAGGCGAATATATTACATTCACAACAGGAGGATCAAAAAAATTCCTCATAAAACCTCTGACATTCATGAATAAAAGTGGAGAGAGTGTTCTGGGTATTATGAACTTTTTCAAAATCCAGCCGGATGAACTACTTGTTATACATGACGACCTGGAAACAGATTTTGGTTTCGGAAGCCTTAAAAAAGGTGGTGGCCTGGGAGGACACAATGGACTACGCTCAATTTCCCAGGTTCTGGGAACAAGGGATTTTTATCGGCTCAGAGTTGGTATTTCAAGACCCTCCAGAGGAGATGTAAGTTCATGGGTTCTCGGAAAATTTAACAAAGATGAGGCAAAAGACCTTCCTTATATTCTGGCAAACGCTTCAGATCTTCTTGAAAAAGCAGTAGATGAAACTCCCTCAAGCTGGCCAAAAAGCTGGAATAAAGTAGATCTCCGGTAGTACTGTTTTTCTTCATTACTATTGACAAGTAGATAGTATTGGATAAAAATAGAAAAAGAGAGTTGTTTAATGTTAAATGAAAAAGGCCAGTTAATCGATACACCTGCAATCAAACTGCTGTTAAGAGTTTTTGAACTAGATCTTACAGGTATTCTCTATCTTAAGAAAGATGATATTCTGAAAGTTCTGTATTTTAACAGAGGCAAACTCATTTGGGCGATATCAAATTCACCTGAAGATAAGCTTGAGAATGTTCTGATATCTCTGAATATGACAACTCCTGAAGCACTCAGTCACCCTGAACTGGACCTGAATGCTTCAAATACAGCAGGTAAAGCTCTTGTTGAGCATGGAATAATAACTCTTGAAGAACTTATCGAAGCTTCACGGTATCAGCTGAAAAAAATTATAGACAGTGTTCTTACCTGGCAGGAAGGATCATTTCAGTTTGTTAAAGATACACCACCGGAAAGACTTCTCAGTCTTGATCTTAAGATAACAGATTTTGTAGTTAAATATATTATCGAAATACTTGACCTTAAAAGAGTATGGGAAGAGATTGGTTCTCTTCACATTAAACTGAAAGTAACAGATAGCGAAGCAAGAATCAGGAAGTTCAACCTTACCGAAAGACAGTCTCAGCTGCTGAGAGCTTTCAATGGGGACGTAACTCTTGAACATGTACTCTCCAGTTACGATGGAGCTCACAGAAACTCTCTTTTGAAAATTATCTTTTTCTTCATAATGGCAAATCTTGTAGATAAACCTCAAATCGATTATTCACAGCAGGACACTGCTAAAACCACCCCCCCTGTTGAAAAGAATTCCCCAACATTTGAAGAACCTGTAAAAAGACAGGAAGAACCACCTGTTTCATCATTTGTTTTCGACGGTCAGCAGGAAGAGGACAGCTACGCTGCATCTGATGAGCAACTTGAATCTGATGTAGAAGCTCTTATTTCAGATTCTATGGAAAAGAAAGGTAACATGAAATGGTTCCTCTTTATTGCAGCTCTTCTTATAGTTGCAAGTATACTCTTCTTTCTTCAGCCTGAAGACTCTAAACCTTTCACCAACCTTACCACCCAACCTGAAACAAAAGAGAAGAAGACAGCTGAACCTGTTATGAAGAATGAGGTTGTGGAAGAGAAAAGTCTGGCTTCAGAAGGTAAAAAACCAGTATCATCAGAAAAGAAACCTGAACCAGCGCAGGTAAAACCTGAACCTTCTGTAAAGAAAAAGGCTCCTGAACAGAAAAGGTCTTCTGCAAAAAAGAGTCCTGAAAATATAAAAAGAGAGAATAGTTCCCCACGGGGATTTCTGGAAAAGGGTAAACTGGTTATAGCCGGGGACCTCTGGAAGAAACAGTTTAAAAAGAAGCCATGGCGTTACGGGGTTTTACTGGAACTGGCATGTCAGAAGACATCTATTACAAAAGCTTTTAAAGAGATTCACAATAAAGACAACTTTTATATCCTTAATATAAGAAGAGGTAACAGAATATGTTTCCTTGTAATGTATGGTAGATTCAGTTCTGTAAATCAGGCTGATGTTGCTCTTAAATCTATTCCCCAGTATTTCTGGAAACAGAATCCTCCCAAAACAGTGGAAATTAAAAAATATATTAAATAAGCTGCGAAGCCTGTCTTCTGTTACAACCAATACCTGTTAAGCTATCTCCCTTCTGCTATAAGAAAAGATTATTTGCAGTTCTTCCAACAGAAGGGATACGTTAATAAGATTGACATTACCCCCAATATTAAACTATAATGAAGGATTGCCGGAGTGGCGGAATTGGCAGACGCATCAGACTCAAAATCTGACGAGGTTTACCCTTGTGAGGGTTCGACTCCCTCCTCCGGCATGTTTCAGTTCACCAATCTATCTCACTATGAATTTCTTCAATACATTTGATGCCCTGATTTCTGGTTTTATTAACATATGCTGATACCCGATGGCAACTCAGGAAATCATCTGATGCCGGTTTCAGAATATCATCCACACTACCTGAATTAAGCCACCTCTCATAATCCTCAACTATAACAGGCATTCTGTGATGTATCGGAGCCATAAGACTATTGGCATCAGTCGTTATGATAGTAAAAGTATTGAGAACAGAGCCCTGCTGTTCACATGTATCCCAAAGACCAGCAAGGCAGAAATCCATCTTTTCAGATCTATAGAAAAAATGCGGAATCTTCTTATCTCCCTCTCTCTTCCACTCATAAAAACCTGAAACCGGAATCAGGCACCTTCGTTTTCTGTAGTTTCCCTGAAACTTCCTCTTCACAGTAAGAGTATCGTCTCTGAGGTTTGAGAGGTTGTAGGATTTGCTACCATCTTTCATCCATCCCGGCACCAGGCCCCATTTATAGTTTACTGCCCCTTCTCTGTTAATAACCCATACATATGAACCCGGAGCAATATTATACGAAATATCTCCTTCATACTGATCCATCAGAGAAACAGCTCCTGCAATTCGTCCACACATCTATGACACCTGTTCCCGGTAATTCAGGGCGTAAGAAATTACGCCCTCTGTTTTTCATCTTTATTATAGTTTCAAATTAATCTACTTTAAAACGGTCTACCAGATCTTTTAACTCTTCTGCGTTCTGGGATAACAACTCTGCTGTTTCAGCAATATTCTGAACCGCTGATGCAGACTCTTCCGCACCATTGGCGATACTCTGAATATTTGTATTTACTTCATCAATAACAGCATTCTCTTCTGCTATTGCTGCAGCAACCACAGTAGCAGATTCCACAATGTTATCACTGGAGCCGACTATCTTTGCCAGCAGTTCAAGAGATTCCTGACTTGCTTTTGTTCCCTGCTCCACTTCACTTGTTGTCTCATTCATTGCCAGTTCTGCAGCTACAGATTCTCTCTGGAGATCGCTTATAATCACTTCGATCTCTTTTGTAGCTTTACTGGTTCTTTCAGCCAGCTTTCTGACCTCATCCGCAACAACAGCAAACCCCCTTCCGGCTTCACCAGCTCTTGCAGCCTCAATTGCAGCATTAAGAGCCAGAAGGTTTGTCTGGTCCGCAATCTCATTTATAACAACAATAATATTACCAATCTTATCTGTTGAAAGACCAAGCTTACTTATTGTTGCACTCAGGTTCCCCGTCTGTTCCTGTATTGTATTCAGAGTATCTATAGAGGATTTTATAGCTTCGCTACCCTCCTGAGTCATACGACTTGATTCCTCTGCACTGTTTTTGGTCTCCTCAACTGAACTTGCAATCTCATCTGAAGTTGTTGTCAGCTCTTTTACTGAGAAAGCAACATTCTGAGATTGAGTATTCTGTTCAGAAATAGTAGCTGCAAACTCTTCTGTAGTTGATGAGATCTGAACCGCTGAAGAGCTTACTATTTCAGAGCTTCCTTTAACATTTACAATGAGAGCTTTAATATTACCAATAAATGCATCTATCCTCCCACCAAGTTCTCCAACCTCATCAGAAGATTTTATATCCAGATGTCTGGTAAGGTCAGCCTCACCTGACGCAAGATCTTTCATCCTGTCAACAATAAGCGTCAGAGAAGAAGTTATGCGGCCGGAGACCAGTAATGATAATATAATAGCTCCAATTATAAGGAAAAAACCTGCAATTGATCCAATAACACTGATATCGTTAATTGAACTCTCTACTGTATCTTTGGAATCTTTGAAATCGTCATCGTAAGCACCAACCCCGATGACCCATTCCCAGTCTTTGAAATACGAAATTGCTACAGTTTTTCTTCTTGCTTCACTTTCACCTTTATTTTTCCAGTAATAACTATCAAATGCGATCTCTTCTCCTTTTAATTTAGATGCAGCTTTAACAATATCTTTTATAAAGAGACGTCCCGTTGCATCCTTTGCACCGGAGATATCTTCCCCATCTCTCTTACCTTTGAGGGAAATTATATAACGCCCGGCATCTTTACCTTTTGCTCCCATAACATATACATAACCGGTTTTACCTACAACAAGAGACATAATAGAGTTTCTTATGGATTCAGCCTTTTCCTGCCTTATTCCATAGTAGATGATGCCGATAACTCTTCCACTACTATTCTTAATCGGTTTATAAGCTGTCAGATACCACGCATTAACAACAAAAGCCCTGCCCCGGAAGGTTTCCCCTCTGAGAATCCTGGAAATAACCGGATTGGCTTTACCATCCGGATTAACTGCCGGGATATATGTACCAACAGCTCTTGTTCCATCAAGCTTTTTAACATTTGTAGCGACTCTAAGCATATCACCGGCTTCATTCATTCGTTGAAAAACGGTTACTGTTCCCCCAACTAATCCTGCAGTTTCATCTACAACAGGAGTACTGCTACTGAATGATCTGTTCTGCCCGAGCCATGCTCTGCCTACATTCATTCCCGGCAATTCAATACTTGTTACACTTTTGGAATACTGGTTTACGGCATTCCATCTGACTTTATTTCTCTGGTCCAGCTGAATTCCGCCTTTATTTGCAGCAACATGTTCTACAACATTCAAACCGGATTCAATCTCATTTTTAAGCAGTTCATTGGCACTCTGGAGTTTAAAATACACCCCTCTGGCAATATCAGCCAGATTCTTTTTTATAGTTTTATCAATCTCTTCGTCTACTCTATCGATAACGGTATCTTTCTTTATTGATATAATCAGAAGAAACGCTACAATAATCAATATTGCGGTTGCAATATTAAGATAAGTTATCTTTTTTCTAATTGAAACTGAACTCATTTTATACCTCACTTTTTACCACTATTTATATAGTATATTTATTTCACACATTTATTTCAAAAAGGTAGTCAATAAAATTACCATATAAAGAATTGAGGATAAAAAAAAACCCCGGCTAGGGAACCGGGGCAATGGGTTTTTGGGGTAAATATGTTAATTGCCTACATTATAGGTCTATGAAACATAAAATTCAACATAAAAATAAATTTTTTTTAATAAAAATCTCCCTTTATCCTTTTTTGCACATGTTAACATAAGATTACAGCCAGATAAGGCGCCGGAATCAGTGAAACATCAGAGATCAGATATCTCTGCCTTCAGATAGTCGATTTACATGCGGATTGTGATTTATCCAGACTCAATCATGAATTTATGGGAAGTCACCTTACAATAACTTCCCTGTATTATGTAAAAAATTTATTCAGATTTTACGGCTGCAGGTTGAACATTATCATTGCTCTGATCAACTATCGCAAAAGAGATCGCCCATATTACAATTCCAACGACACAAACTACCTTTGCCATCTGTCCAACAGGGTCAAACAGAGCATCGGTAACCAGAGCAAACAACTCCTCTATTCTTCCCATCATTACTGAACCTACTCTTACAAAAGTATCATTAATCTCAATATTTGCAGAAGGTACCCATGATGACAGAGTTACGAGGCCCTGGACAATTTTTACAGATATCAGAGTTATTATACCTCCGGCTAAAGTTGAAACACCGCACCACTTAAGAAACCCTTTCATTCCATATCCACCGACAAAAGCTCCTGCCAGAATAAGAATTCCCGGAATCATGAACATAATAAAAGAGATACTATTGAAGAACTTTGTAAACTCCGAGCCATAAGGAGCAATATCTGAAACTCTTACCAGATCTATATAGTCATGCATATCATCTATTTCGCTAAACAACTCCCTTCTTATTACATCAACAACCGCTTCAGGCTGTAAAGGTCTCACAACAGGAGCCGATACAGTACCTTCAGTTTCTATATATTCCACCCAAACGGCTACCTCATCTGCTGTGCCTTCCGGTAAATTAAGAAGAACTTTTTTGATTGCGTCATATATTGCTTCACTTTTAAGAGCCTGCTTCAGAGGTTTGAGGTTGAGCCTTATATTTTTCATCTGCTCATTTCCCTCGAAAATCTGTCCTACCCGTCCAATTTTCTCTTTAAGCTCAACATTGATCCAGTCCAGAACGCCACTGGTTTTCATAACATCTTCCCAGTCTATACCCGCTTTCTCTGAAGCTGCCAGCCAGGCTTTAATTTCCTCATCTCCATCATTCTGTTTAACAATTTCGACGGTATCCTGTATTACTCCAGGAAGACGATCTATTATCTCTTTAGGTAGTTCAGAAAGAAAATATGGTGATGTTGTTGCCTTTATTAAACCAGCCCCCCAGATAACTCCAAAAAGCAGTGGCAGCGCCATAAGTACAATAATAAATAACCCGAGCGACTTTCTGATAAATTTCATAGGTTCCTCCCTCTATTACAACTAGTCAATAAATAGAATACGTCACCGCAACTGAGAGGTTCCATGTGACGTAATTTTTTTTTACGTAATTTGTAATTCAGAATATCAGAAGGGAGCAAAACTATTCTCAATAGTCCACATTTCTGTTAAGTCTTTAAGCCCTTTCACCTCTTTAAGCAATTTGGATGGCTTACAGAATATCTTTTCCGATTTTCTGGAATAACTGTTACTACTCATTAACTGCGGTATTGATATATACAGATTATACATTGCTCTTGTAACCGCAACATAGAAAAGTCTTCTCTCTTCTTCAAACTCATCCGCACTGTCCCCGGACATTGCTGATGGGAAGAACCCTTCAGTCATATGAATTATAAATACAGAGTGCCACTCAAGTCCTTTTGCAGAGTGGATAGTTGACAGGTTAAGAAACTCATCCTCTTTCAGTTTACTATCTTTTTCTGTAGTTGCTGTTTCAGGTGGATCAATAGCCATATCAGCCAGAAAGGTCTCTATGTCCTCATATCTCTCACCCATCTGGTGGAAGGATTCTATATCTTTCTCTCTTTTTTTATGATCATCATATTTAAGTTTAAACCACGGCTTGTAGCTTTCAATCACCAGTTCAAGGCAGCTACTCAATTTACCGGACTCTCCCGCAGCTTTTACCATAACATCTCTTAAAAGTTTCAGGTCTGCTCCAAACTTCTTTTTACCGAATACCGGAGCAACTAACCCATCAAAACCACCAGTAGTCAGAATCTCATCAATTATTACTGCTGCAGTACTATTACCCACACCCTCAAGCATCAGAAGTATCCTCAGCCAGGCAGTTTCATCATTATAGTTATTTATAACTCTTAACCAGGCCACAATATCTTTTATATGTGAAGATTCTGAGAATTTAAGCCCTCCGGTTTTTCTGTATGGGATATTTCTTTTCTTAAGTTCCACTTCCAGAATATTTGAGTGCCATCCCGATCTGAAGAGCACTGCTATCTTATTAAGGGGTACTTCTTCCTCTCTGAGTTCAAGTATTCTCTGAGCAACAAAAGCGGCTTGCTCATTCTCGTCCACAGTTTTTACAAGTACAGGTTTTTCAAGCCCTTTTACATCGGAATAGAGATTCTTCTCAAACTTTTCCCCAGCTGAAGATATTACAGCATTAGCTAGATCAAGAACCGGAGCTGTGCTTCTGTAGTTCTCTTCAAGTCTTATTATCCTGCAATCATCAAACTGCCCCGGAAAATCCAGAATATTTCTGTAGTGAGCACCTCTGAATGAATATATGCTCTGGGCATCATCCCCAACTGCCATAATATTGTTGTGCTCTGAAGCAAGCAGGGACGTTATTTCTCCCTGGACACGGTTGGTGTCCTGAAACTCATCCACCATGATATATCTGTAATAGAGTGACAACTCCTGCCTGAGAGAAACATTCTCTTTCAACATATCACGAAACACCAGTAGAAGATCATCATAATCAAGAATATTGCGCTCTTTCTTATATGCCTTATAATTTTCAGCTATCTTTACAATCCCGTCTATCTCATCAAGATACTGGGAATAATATTGGGATGTAGCCTCATATACATCTATATCTCTATTGGCAGTTTTGGAAATTATATTATATATTGTTCCCTTTTTGGGAAACCTGCGGGATTTCTTAATATCTTTAAGACCACTTCTGATAAGGTTTATTATATCTTCAGCATCACCTCTGTCCACGACTGTAATTGAAGCTCCATAATGCTTCCTCAGCACTTTAAAAGCGAAAGAGTGGAATGTACCTCCATTAATCTTTGTACAACGTGAATCAAGTACCTCTGAGGCTCTTCTCATCATCTCAATTGCAGCTTTTCTTGTAAAAGTAAGCAGAAGGATCGATTCAGGAGCAATCCCTCTCTCAATCATATGCGCTACTCTGTACACAAGAGTTCTGGTTTTACCTGTTCCTGCACCGGCAATAACCAGGTGAGGGCCGTTAATTGATGTCACAGCCTCATACTGAGCTTTATTAAGAAGTTCCTGATAATCAATTTTCAAATCCGGTTTTTCTATGACATCAACTGGCTTTATACTATATCTCTTCATCACCATATTTTAGTTTAAAACCTGATCTCAGACAAGGTTTCTCTGTCATCTCACAACAGGTGAATATTTTCTTAACAATTGTATGTTAATATTCTTCTTCTGCATTCATAAGATCTGGTGATCTTTCTGATAACTGCTATATAGTTGACAATAGACCCAATATATAATATAAGTTGAAGATAAAGGCTTATCATGGTTGATAATACTGACAATAACAATAACCCCAGTCACTCAATACTAATCGTCGACGATGAACCCGATATCCGGGGGACTCTGCAGGAGTTTCTTGAAGATGAAGGATACAACGTCATAACTGCAGAAAGTGGAGCACAGGCGCTGACTATAATAGAATCTGAAACGGTTAATCTCGTTCTTACAGACCTCCTTATGCCAGGTATGGACGGGATCGAACTTACCAAACAGATCTCCCGGACAAAACCTGAACTCCCGGTTGTACTAATGACAGCTTATGCATCCATAGAGTATGCTGTTGAATCAATTAAAGCCGGTGCTCTTGATTTCATTCCAAAGCCATTTAAGTTCAACCACACTCTTTTTATAATTCAGAAAGCTCTTGAAACTCATCAGCTTAAAGAGACAGCTCAGTTAAGTGAGTATTATAAGAAACTTTCAAATATCGATGCACTGACAGTAACCTTTAACAGACGTTATTTTAAAGATGCTCTGCAGAGAGAAATTGAAAGACATTCAAGGCATAACAGAATACTTTCCCTTCTTATTGCGGATATAGATAACTTTAAAAATGTTAATGATGAATATGGGCATCTTGTGGGAGATACTGTTCTTCAGAAAACAGCTGCAATATTGAAAAAATCTATAAGAGGCTGTGATATCCTTGCCCGTTACGGCGGTGAAGAGTTCACCATTATTCTTCCCGAAACTTCTGAATCAGAAGCATGTATGGTAGCAGAAAGAATTCTTCAGTCAGTAAATAGTTACAACTTCTCTGAAAATGACAACTGCCCCGTAAACAAAATAACAATTACAATAGGTTTATCAACTTTCCCGGTTTGCGGTCTATCAGCAGCAGATCTCATTGATACTGCCGATAAGGCTCTCTATCAGGGCAAAAAAGATGGTAAAAACTGTATCAGGATTTCAGTTGAGAAGAGTATTCCCAAAGCCCGTTAGATTTACTCTTTAACTACGTTATTTTCGCCTTTTCTGAAATAAAAAAGTGCTGCAAGACTACCAACTACACTACTACAGATAAAATAGATAAAGAACATAAAGATTCCTTTGTATGCCAGAGGCAGAAAAGTACTTCTTCCACCTTCAACGATAGCTTCAAATCTCTTCACATCTTCAGGTTCCAGCATAGAAAGCATTGACGCATTCTGCTGATAAGCATGCTCCAGCATCTCTTTTATCTGTGCATCAGGAATACTTGATAACTGCAGAGCAAGCACACCACATATAAAAAGGCCACCCAGTGTTCCGGTTATAAGACCCATAGTAACAATCTTTTTGGTTCCCGGATCTCCACATTTGTTATAGTAATAATATGCAGTGAGTGCTCCTCCAAGAAAAAAGCTTATTATCAGAAAAAGCTTCATATAAGGAAAAAGAGGCATAAAAACTGCAAAAAGAACCCCTAACATAACTGCTTTTATCATTCCCTGTCTATTTACTTCCATCATCTATATTGTCTCCACTTTTACTATTTTATATCCCCGGGGGCGACGATCACTGATAATTACTTTCCCTCCGGCAGTAGTGTATTTGCATATACCGCTTCTTCTCCTGGATCTTGAGAAGCTTGCACCTCTGTACCCTTTCCCCATGAATCTCATTACTTTACGTACATAGTTACGGGTTTCTTTATAAGGAGGTACACCACCATATTTTATGACTGCCTTTTCACCGGCATTATATGCTGCCAGCACTAAAGGCAGGTGTATATATTTCTTAAGGAGGTGTTTTAAGAAACTTATTCCTCCCTTAAGGTTTTCATCCACATCATAACGATTCCTGACTTTATAATACCTTGCTGTGTCAGGCATAAGCTGCATAAGCCCTACAGCACCTTTATGAGACACGGCATCTGATCTGAATCCCGATTCTGCCCTTATTACAGCAACAATGAGTTTTTCATCAACACCATATTTTTCAGACATACTCCGGATTTTACTTTTCAGCCACCCGGGCACAGTAGTTCTGTACCCACCTCTTGTTCTCTTAGGCGCTGCCTTATGCATATAGGAAACTGTACCTTTGCGTTTAACAGCACTCTTCTTACGTTTTACAATAACCGGCTTGCCTTTGCGATCCTGTGTTATAAGAATGTCTCCAAAAAGTGAAGATACACAGAAAGGCACCAGAATAAGTGTTAAACGCAGAAAAGTTATCATTAAATCTCCTTTTCCAGCACAGCAACTATATTTTTAATGAGAGAAGCAGAATCTTTAACCTCTTCTCCTCCAGCCTGAGCAAACTCTTTACGCCCGCCACCTTTACCATTCAGTAAAGAAGCTACAACTCTTACAATCTTACCGGCATCACCTTTGCCATCAGCAATAACATCACTATTAACTGAGGCAACTATTGCAGATTTTTCACCAGCATTGGTAATTAATACAGCAATACCTTTATTAGCATCCCTGACCTGATCAGCAAGGGTACTCAGACGTTTCCGGTCAATTCCTTCAACAAAGTCAACTGCTACAGCCACTCCATTTATTTCGACACTTTTCTCAGCAACAGTATCAGGTTTTACCTCTGTGTTACTTTTACGGCTCAGATTACGTATCTCTTTCTCTTTATCTTTGAGACTCTTCTCCATCTTAACAAGATGATCCATTACTGTCTCTGTTTTCTGGTTAAAATGAGCAGAAATATCAGAAAGACGACTTAACTGTTCACTTATGAACTCAAAACCCGGTTTACCAGCTACAGCTTCAATTCGTCTAACACCTGATGCAATGGAAGATTCAGAAACAATTCTGAAAACCCCGATTTCACCAGTTGCTCCCAGATGAGTTCCTCCGCATAGTTCTTTGGACACATTACCCATCTCAACAAGCCTTACAACATCTGAATACTTCTCTTCAAAGATAGCAATAGCCCCTCTGCTCAAAGCTTCTTCATAATCCATATAATCTGTTGCAACGCCTATATTTTTTCTGATACTGTCATTTACAAACTTTTCAACAGCTGCAAGTTCATCAGTGCTGAGTCCTTTATAGTGGGTAAAATCAAATCTGAATCTCTGAGCATCAACATATGAACCTGCCTGTTTAACATGAAGCCCTAGTACTTCTCTCAGAGCTGAATGTAAAAGATGGGTTGCTGTGTGATGCACAGCTGTATTCTGTCTGTTTTCACTATCTACAAACAGTGAAGCGGAATCACCTTTTTTGAGTTCCCCTTTAACAATTCTTACTTTATGAAGAAAAGCCCCGGTTCCTCCTTTAATACAGCCATTTACTTCAGCAAGGCAGTCAACAGCTTTCATCTTACCAATATCTCCGGCCTGGCCACCTGATTCTGCATAAAAAGGAGTTTTGTTAAACACAACCATTCCTTCTGCTCCTGCAATCAGTCTATCTGTAAGTTTATTATCTGAATAGATTGCCAGAACTTCAGCTTCACCTTCCAGAGAGTCATAACCTTCGAAATCAGTTGTAAAACTGTCTATATTTTCAAGAGATACTGCGCTTTTTCTTTTCTCATCAAGGCTCTTTCTTGACTCTTCCCTTCTTGCTTCCAGAGTTTTCCCGTATCCTTCAAGATCAAGGATCAGATCGCCTCTCTCAGCAGCAAGGTCAACAGCAAAGTCCACAGGGAAACCATATGTATCTGAAAGCCTGAACAGTTCTTCACCTGTAACTTCAACCTGAGTGTCGCCTTTTTTTGTTTCCAGAATAGCTTCAAAACGTTTCAGTCCATTAAGCAGAGTTCTTTCAAATCTCTGCTCTTCAGAAAGTACAACCTCTTTTATAAATTTGCGATTGTACTCAAGTTCAGGGTAATGATCCTTCATATGATCTACGACGAAATCAGTTACCTTATAGAGAAAATCTGAATCAAAACCGATACTTCTGCCATGTTTGGCAGCTCTTCTCAGCACTCTTCTTAATACATAACCTCTGCCATCATTAGCTGGAAGTATCCCATCTGAAATAAGGAAGGCAAGGCTTCTGCTATGATCAGCAACAACTTTAAGAGGTATCTGATAATTTTCATCATCAGGGTCTACACCAGCCAGTTCAGCAGTAAACTCAATGATAGGTCTGAACAGATCATTTGCGTAGTTACTGTTTTTACCCTGCAGAAGGGTTGTAACCCGTTCAAGCCCCATGCCTGTATCAATGGAAGGTGCAGGAAGATCGTGAAGTATTCCTTCCTTATCTTTCATGTATTGCATGAAAACAAGATTCCAGACTTCCACAAATCTCTTTGCATTACCCTCAACATCTGCCGGGCCAAAACTTTCTCCTCTGTCAAAATGTATTTCAGAACAAGGCCCACATGGTCCTGTTTCACCCATTTGCCAGAAATTATCTTTATCTCCCAGTCTTACAATGCGTTCCGCAGGAATTCCAATTTTCTTTTCCCAGATTTCAAAAGCTTCATCATCATTTTTATATACTGTTATCCATAAATCTTCAGGTTTGAACTTATAGTGTTCAGTCAGAAGCTCCCAGGCATAAGCTATGGCATCTTCTTTAAAATAATCACCAAAGGAGAAGTTGCCGAGCATCTCAAAAAAAGTATGGTGAAACTCTGTTTTACCAACTTCATCAAAATCATTATGTTTACCGGAAACTCTCATACATTTCTGTATGGTTACAGCTCTTTTATAGTCTCTCTCCTCTTTCTGCAGAAAAAGATCCTTAAACTGATTCATCCCTGCATTTGTAAACATTAAAGTAGGATCCTTTGCAGGAATCAATGGTGCTGACAGCACCTTTTTATGACCTTTTTTCTCAAAAAAGGAGTAAAAAATTTCTCTTATTTCTGAATGTTTCATACTACTCTATTTCCAACAGATTGTGGTCCTCCATAAGATCATCCATTCCGGGGAAGCCATCATCTTCTTCTTCAGCACCGGCATTGCCAACAAGTGATTTAGCCATCTCTTCCTTAGCCATATCTTTTGCAGACTGAATACCAACCTTCCTGAGTTTAAGTTCTTCTGGATTGGTTGCTGAATGAAGAGCTTCCTCAAATGTAATAAGCTTCTTTTCAAAAAGACTGAACAGCGACTGATCAAAGGTCTGCATACCGTACTGGGACACACCATCTGATATCGCATCATTTATTAATTTTGTCTTATCCTGATTTACAATACAGTCCTGAATGTAGAGAGTGTTTACCAGAATCTCTACCGCAGGTACACGGCCACGCCCGTCAGCTCTTGGTATCAGTCTCTGTGAAACAATAGCTTTAAGAACAGAAGCAAGCTGGATTCTTATCTGTTTCTGCTGATGAGGCGGGAACATTGCGATTATACGGTTAATAGTTTCAGAAGCATCAAGAGTATGAAGGGTAGAGAGAACCATATGGCCTGTTTCAGCAGCCAGCAGAGCTGTTTCTATAGTTTCCAGGTCTCTCATTTCCCCAACAAGAATAAGGTCGGGGTCTTCTCTGAGAGAACTTCTCAGAGCTTTTGCAAAACTTAGAGTATCTGCACCCACCTCTCTCTGGTTAATAATACTTCTCTTATCTCTGTGAAGATACTCAATGGGATCCTCAATAGTGATTATATGCTCAAGTCGTCTGACATTGACATGATCAATCATTGCTGCAAGAGTCGTTGATTTCCCGCTACCTGTGGTTCCGGTAACAAGTACAAGTCCTCTTCTCTCATCTGATATCTTTTCGATAACAGCAGGCAGGTTCAGATCTGCAATGGTTTTAATCTGAGTTGGAATAACCCTGAGTACTATCCCTACCGCACCTCTCTGATTAAAAACATTACATCTGAAACGTCCAAGTCCCGGAACACTATAGGCCATATCAATATCGTGTTCACTTCTGAATGTCTCTTTCTGTCTTCCGTTCATTATTGCGAAAGCCATTGCTACAGTATCTTCCGGCATCAGTCTTTTCAGTTCCACAAGAGGCTGCAATTTCCCATCCACTCTTAGTACAGGATGGTTACCAACTTTCAGATGGAGATCCGAGGCCTTTCTTTCTACAGCTATTTTCAGAAGATCATCAATATTCATATTTATACTCCCGGAATTAAACCGTGATAACCGATTTTTTTATCCCTATAATATACTTTAAAATCTATTGATCATCAAGTATAAGAGATTCGTACATAAAAAAACGATAATAATCTGCACAAAGCACTGTTTTGATTCTATTATATTACTGTTGAGTTACCGTAAATTGTCAGGCTTTACTTGACAAAGTGCTATTTAGAAGATATATGTAAAAAAAACTAAACAGAAAAAGATGGAAAATTTCAATTCACTACTGATTTTTATAGTGGGATTGGTTCTTGCCTTATCGGTTCTCTTTATACTTCAGGCATATTTTGAAAAAAGGAAGAGAGTACAGGTAAAAGACCGGTTCCGGGAATTCACCAGTCACCAGAATAGCGTAACCAACGAAGCCAGAGCTGTACCCCGTGTATCAGTTCCTGAAGATCTCCCTATCAGTATATCCATACAGACTGAACTTCAGGAATTACTAAAGGGAAATATTATAGATATCTCACTGAGTGGTTTTGCTGTCTGCCCGTCATTTCCTTTAAAAAAACTTGCTCTTAAAACAAGAGTAGGGCCAGTAGAAATTGATACTCCTGACAAAGCAATTACAGTAAAAACAGCTGAAGTCATAAGAATAGAACATAAACTGAATAAACGTCTGCTGGCATTTAAAATCAGAGATATAGAAAACCAGCAGTTTAATACTCTGAAACAATTCATAATATCACTGGATAAATTTACTACCTATGAAACTGAAGAACATTACAATTCCTGAAAAAGATTTTTTCACAAAAATTTTCGGAGACTCTGTTTACCTTGTAGGAGGCACAGTCAGAGACTACATTCTTTACGGCAATTCCCGCACCAACAACGACTATGACTTTGTGGTTCCGGGGCTTACCTATGACGATATAGAAAAAAAACTTGAAGGTTATGGTAAAACCAATACTGTTGGTAAGAGCTTTGCAGTTGTGAAGTTCTCCCGGAAAGGCATTACATACGACATATCAATACCCCGCAAAGATGTAAGAAAAGATCCTGAAGTAACCTGTCATAAGAACTTTGCTATAGAGTCAGGTCCACATATTACTCTTGAAGAAGATCTGGAAAGAAGAGATTTTACATGTAATTCAATTGCCATGAGGCTTATAGATGGTGAAATAGTCGATCCATTCAATGGATGTGACGCAATTGAAAAAAGAGTAATAAGAATGACCAGTCCTCATAGTTTTTCAGACGATCCATTGCGGATACTGAGAGCTGCAAGATTTGCATCAGTGCATAATTTCAGTATTGAAGAAGACATATATGTACAGGCAAAAGAGACTGAATTATCAGGTTTAAGTAGTGAAAGAATAACAGAAGAACTTTTCAGACTCATAATGGAGTCGCCTCTTCCATCAAAAGGCCTTACCCACTACTTTCATCTCTCTATCCTTGAAAAGCTTTTCCCCGAATTATATGCCACTACGTTAACAATTCAGGATGCTGTTTTTCATCCTGAAACTGATGAATATGGGCACCATACTGTTTGGGGACATACTATAAGGGCACTGGATATAGCTTCCAGATCGTCATCTGAATTTAATCTTAACCATGAAGAGAAACTCACTCTCCTTCTGGCAACACTTTTTCACGATCTTGGTAAACCTTCAACAACAAAGTGGGAATATAAGCGTGGCCGGATGACTGTAACCTCAATATACCATGATTCAAGAGGTGTAGAGATATCCGAACACCTCATAGACAGACTTAAAGTAGAAACACGAAACAGTTTTCCCGTAAAAGAGACTGTTCTCAACCTGATTAAATATCATCACAGAATTTTTGAGCTATACAGAAACAGAGATCTCATTAATTTTAAAACTCTCTCCCGCCTTGTAAGAGATATGAAAAATCATGAAATGCTTCTTATTATTCTTGATTTTGCAGATCGCCAGTCCCGGGAAGATGATTACCTTGGCTTCTCTGAAGCTGATGAGATTACTCAGTGGGTAGTTAACAAACTTAAAGAACTCAATATCAACGCGGATACAATTGAACCTCTTCTTCAGGGCAGAGACCTTATTAAACTTGGTGTAAAACCAGGACCGGAAATGGGAAAGCTACTGGAGGAACTCTATAATTACCAGCTTGATGGAGAATTTGCCACCCGTGAAGAGGGGTTGAATTTCTGCAAAAAAATTCTGAAAAACCTAACACCCTGAAGTTGTCAGAAACACCTTATCTGAATATATTATTCGGGTGAGGAAATGATGAGTTTCAGAAAAGAACCAAGATTATCAAAAAAAATAATGGTGGGGTTCGGAGTTGATGGCTACGAACACATGGGGTTAGTAGAAAATCTTTCACCTCATGGAATGTTCATAAAGACTCCCGAGCTATTTGACACTGGGTCACGTTTTAAGATCTCTGTAGCAGCATATCACAGAATTTTCACCTTTGACGGAAAGGTTGCCTGGAATAGTAAATCTGAAAAAAATGCCGGAATGGGAATTCACATAGATTCTGTTCCTGCCCCTTTCAGGCACCTTATAAATAAGCAGAGACTCTGATTAAAGATCATCACCATTAATATGCCGGAAAATCCGGCAGAAATTAAAAAATTATTTTTTTATCTCAAAAACCAGATGTAATAAACTTTTACACTATAGATCAATATAGCTCAACCCGTGCAAGTCTTGTTTCAATTGAACCATTATACAACTGGGTTCTTTTTGAAACCCTCAGGCCTATTTTCTTTACCAGTGCAGTACTGCCACATAATATATGCGCCGTTGTTCCTGTACATTTCTTTTTAAGGAAATCCCCAAACTCTTTGTACAGCAGATCAGGCTCTTCATCTTTACCAAGTCTTACACCATATGGAGGATTTGTGACAATCACACAGTTTTCAAGACTCTCAATATCTCTGAAATCCCTCTTTTTAATTCTCACTTTCTTCCATACATCCCCAGGGAGCTCTCTAAGATTTTCACCTGTTGCAACTACCGACCTTTTAGTAAGATCACTACCACCAAAAAATTCTGAAGGGCACTCTATTATTCCGGCATCAGCTTCTGCTTTAACCTGTTTCCATATATTTTTATCAAAATCCGGCAACTGGAAGAAACCAAAATGCTCTCTTTTAAAGGCAGCAGGAATACGACAATACTTCATTACAGCTTCAATAAGAATAGTTCCGCTACCGCACATTGGATCATAAAACGGAACATCTCCATTCCATCCACTGATTCTCAGCATTGCAGCAGCAAGAGTCTCCTGTAACGGTGCTTTAACAGAATCCACCCTGTAACCTCTTTTATGAAGGACCCCACCAGATGTATCAACACTTATTGTTGCTTTATTATCTCTGATATTCAGATTCACCCACAGATCCGGTGACTCTTTATCAACATCAGGTCGTACATTGTGTTTATCCATAAAATAGTCAGCAATAGCATCTTTAACTTTAAGAGATGCAAAATGGGAATGATTTATTTTGCTCCCGGAAACAGATGCAAAAACAGCAAAAGAACCATTTTTCTTAAGTAATCTTTCCCACTCGATATCTTTAACCCGACTGTATAGCACCTTTTCTGAGTGGCAGGCAAAACTGACAAGTGGTGCAAGAATCCTGCTAACCGTTCTCACGCAGTAGTTAATTTTATAAAGTACAGCTCTGTCTGCTTTAAATTTAACTCCACAGAAAACTGTTCTGCAGGATTCTGCTCCCAGTTCTTCAAGCTCTTCAAGTGCAATTTCTTCCAGCCCTCTCTGTACTACTGCAAAATATTCTTCGTGCTCTTCGTATTTAAACATTCTGTCTCCTGCTCCTATTCTATCACTAAAAATATGATGCAGCAAAAGACTGGCATACAACACATAATTGAAAAAGATAGTAAAAGCAGATAATATGAAATTATGTTTATCAGGTTAGTTACTTCTGTTACTGTTCTGTTTGTTATATTAACTGGCTGCACAGGCCCTTCCCATAGGGCGACTTCTCTTCGTTCCGGCTATATAAAAGCTGACAAAGCTGAAATTGCAGCAGTAATAAAATCCAAAAATTTTTACGACAAAAGGCATAACCGTTACGGTGGATTTAAGACCACGTTCTCCCGTGAAGTCAGAGATGGCAAGCAGGTCGTAGTTTCCACTACATTCAGATTAATGTGGGCAGCAGAAGGTTCACTTAACATGATGACTTTTAAAGAAGCCGGTAAGTGGATCGGTTCACTTAACCGCAAACGCTTTGCAGGTTATAATAACTGGCGTCTCCCAACCGTTGAAGAGGCAGCTGTAATGTTGAGAAAAGAGCTTAACAAAGATAACCTGTTTACCTATGATGAGTTTTCACCCGTTCAAAGATTTATATGGACAGGTGATTCCTACAGTGAGAATATAAGATGGGCTGTAAGCTTCTCTTTTGGAAGTGTCACCACAGACAGTATAAACGGCAGTGAATTTGTCAGACCAGTAAGGTCCATTAACTAACCCTCTTCTTCACTTTTATTCTTCCCAGGGAAGATACTGTAATACGCACTAAATGACTACTACTACCTTTCAGTCTCAAAGTAAATGACCCTGCAGGCACAACAAACCCGCCAGAATGAAAAACCGGAGCACCTCTGCACTCCACTTTAACAAGTTCAGAGAGATCATAACTATCTTTATTTAACCAACTGTTTCCACTGCGTTTCTGAATTAACAGTTTCTGCCTTTTAAGAGTAAGCCTGTAAGGACTGCCGTCTGCTCTGGCTCTGTATGATGCAAACCTGAGACCATTACATATATTTCTTACACTATTGTTCAGTTTCATGATTTTAGTAACGCCTTCAATACAATAGAGAGAGAACATAAGAAGAACTGAAACAATTGAAATTACCACGAGAAGCTCCATAAGAGTGAATCCTCTTTTACCATTTCTCATTACAATACTCCTCAATATAGTTAGGGGTTACTCTGATTATCAGAGATACAGGAGGGGTTTTCATAAAAGGTAGCAGTTTCCCCCATCCTGTGATTTTCAACAGCCCTTCTATAAGTTTCTGTAACTTTGCAGAAGGCATTCCATTTCCAAATACAAAAGGAAGAAGATACAGTGGAATTCTCCCTGTTACTCCCCTGATAAACAGTCCCCCTTCTGAGGCTCCTCTTTTCTTCATGTCACTAACAGATATTCGCTCATATACCAGAATGATTTCAAAGCTATCATAGGAACGTATTGCGCCTTCGCTAAAACTCTTTATCAGATAATTTTTCCTGAGTTTTACCTGTTTAACACCATCAGGTTTCTCAGCAATGACTTTAAGAGGATCAGCAGGCATCAGCTTCAGTAATATCTTCCTTTTGTGCATCTCTTTAGTAAGCCTGTTGCGACACTCTCTGTTACGAAATTCTCTCTCTTTACGAAACCTGAATATCTCCTGGTGCTTATAAGTATGCACAAGAACTACAAGAACTCCCCCTGCCAGAAGCATTGCCACCAGAAGAGTAAGTAAAATATTCCCTTTCTCTCTCATTTTTCTTTCAGGTTATTAAGAAATACAAAGCTCTGTAACTGCTCTTTTGAATTTATCTCAACTTTGTACTGAACAGTTTTGTAATCATTAATATAACTAACATCAAAAGCTGTCACCTCTTCAATAAGTGGTTGAAAAAAGCCGTTATCCACTTTTCTTTTCAAACATTTCTCTGCTATAAACCATCTGTATTCAAGAGTTTTAAGACAGATCAGAAGTGAGCCGGCACCATAATCTTTATGAAGAGGAGCACCAAGTTCAATATACCCTCCTGTATATCCCTCGATAACATTTATCTCCCTTGAACCTGTCAGTTGATCATAAATAATAACCTTACATCCCCTGGAGAAGATCTGATTATTGCCCCGGACTTTAATCATAAGACCACCTGCTGTCTCACTCTTTTTAAGAAACTCTTCGTAAAAACCATAAATAAGCTTAAAACCATCATCTTCCCAGCAGAACGGTTCGACGATACCATCTGTTTCTCCAAGTCTGATACCGCACTTAAGCAGGTCAGACTTGATCAGATCAACCATATTGAAGAGAGATTCAATACGCTGCTGATCGTTGCGCAGCTTTTCTGTGTATCCACCAGCCTGTGAAACCGCAGTTACTCCAAGAACCATAACAACAAAACCAATTGATAATGCGAAAAGCATTTCAATCATTGTAAAACCACTATTCATATTTACCCTCTCAGAAAAAAATTGATTTAACAACTTCACCTTTACAGAAGCATCTGTTTCTGGTAATTCTGACGTTTACCTTCTTAAGGCCTGTAGATTTTACATCTACTCTCCATTGAATTTTAAAGTCCTCACTCTCTTCAGAGTGGCTTCCTGAAGAAAGATCTTTGTGATGGAATCCTCTGCTGAGAATCCGGCTCTGGAACTTTCTCAGCTGTAGAGATAACCGGAATCTTTCTTCAGTTTGATTGCTGTACAGAATCACCCCCTGGATACACCTGAACATTGCCAGGAAAACAAGAGCCATGATACTCATTGAAACAATAACCTCAAGTAGTGTGAAACCGTTTTTTCTTAACTTCATGAAAAGAGATATGCAGGAAACATGCCACCCGCATCTCCCTATATAGAAGGCTGTGAGAGAAGTTTGTGTTATCTATTGTTAACAGGTGACGCCATCAATATTAACATTAATTAACAGTCTTTTATAACAAAACACTATATTGCATAACTTAGCGTTCTGGCATAGATCCTGCTTCTATTCAGAAGGAGGAAACATGAACTTTAAAAAAACAATCGTTGTTATTATCGCTTTATCCATTCTGTCATTGGTTATTACCCAAACCCTGGAAGCACAGCCTCAGATTCCTGAGAGCACTAAAATGGTAAACATCAACACTGCTGATATAGCCAGATTATGTACAATTCCGGGAATAGGAAAAAAGATGGCTGATAGAGTAATCAGTTACAGAAAAAAGCATGGGAAATTCAGAAAAACAGCTGAAATCATGAAAGTTAAAGGCATTGGTCAGAAACGCTTCAATAAGATCAGGGATTTGCTGACCATATAAGTTAACAATGGAGGTTTTACTTAAAGATTTCCAGCTCATGATAATCTATCTGAGCGGAGAAAAGAGAACCAGATTCTGTCAGCTGGCACCTGAGTTTCAGGAAAAAACTCTTACAGCTCTTGAAAAAGAGGGGCTTATTGTACAGTATACCGGCTCAGACAAAGTTGATCTTACATTTGAAGGCCTTGACAGAATCAGAAACATTTCTCCTGTTATCTTTTGAAAGCAGCTACAGGATGAGTCCTTCTGAAGGGCTCATCCTCCAAGAATTCTGGAAGGCAGGCGAAACAGAGCTTTAAGAAAACTGAAAGCTCCATCCACAGCTATTCCAAGCAGTCTGAAAGGCAACAACAGGAGCCATACAAAAGGGTAAGCAATCAGAGCCAGTATAGCTATTGGCCAGCACAGAAAAAGTACGATCAACCATAATAAAAAAGTCTTCATATTCACCTCTGATATTTACAACGACTGTAAAAACTGAAAAGTTCCAGCTTGGCTGAAAACTTATTTAAACTCTTCAATCCTTTTGCTTATATCGTCAATGACAGATTGCTCCAGAGGTTTATTATCTTTATGAAGAATAACAATTGCATAAGATCTGTGTTCCCATCTGAAGCGTGTGAAGTTGATACTGTAATCTTTAAGTTCCTGGACTATTCTTCCAGCTACAGGCTGTGCTCCATAATAGGACATTACAATAACAGTTCTTCTGGCGGAATCTACATTTCTTATTTCATAATCAACAGCTTCGCTTTCTGATTCTGTTTCAAACTTATTTATCATCCCTGTACATATACATATTATCTGATAGATCATCTCAAGAGGAATTTCAATTCTATACAACTCATCAAAATTGAAATAGATATCTCTTACCAGTTCAGGATCTGCACTCCCGGAAGTTCTGTCAAGGAGATCGTTCATCACTCTTATATCTATCTCTCTGAACCCCTGATCAAAATCCCTGATATCTCCATAAATATCTTTCAGAACACCTTTCAGAACACCAAAAATATCTTTAATTGCATAAAACTCTGCAAGACTTACACTTACCTTAAGAATATCAATACGGGTAGTCCCTGAATAGAGCTTGGGGGGAATAGTTGAGATAATTTCAATACCCTCAATAGATTCCAGTTTATACATCAACCTGTATAAGGGACAATCTCCTTCACTTCTACTAACCACAACAATTTTGAGTTCAATAAAAAAGTCTGTTTTCCTGTCAACCTTAAAAAAGACCTGAGTCATATCAGTCTTTTTCATCTCCATCATCAGAAAAGGTATTATTGCTCTTGCATAGTGCTCAAATCCACCAATGGATTTTATCCTTGCAAATCTGGTTTTACAGGCTGAATGGATCATCTTTCTTATAGATCTCTCGATAGATTTAATAACGGACTGTTTAAGAGGAATACCATTTCTGTCTACTATTTCAAGGCGATAAATAAAAACGCCGTCAGATGTTACAAGGCTCTTGTGATGTTTTATCATATGCCCCGGAACAATATATTCCAGTGTCTTGAGAAAGTCCTCAATAGAGATCAGTATCTCCTTTGAGGCAAAAGTAATACCTGTAAGGCGCTCATATTTTGTTTCAAAGTTTTTTATCTTAATAACCTCTGTTTCACTTCCTTCCTTAACCAGTTTCTGAAAAACATAGTTATCAAGGATAAGTTCAACAAGATCATTGTCATAACGCTCTTCAAGGTACTCTCTGGAGCGGGCAGATATAAATTTGAGAGCTTCACCATCATCACCGATAATCTCTTCTATTCCAGCTTCAGAGTATCTTTTTTTTATAATATCTGTTACCCGGTTGTAGATCTCAAACTTTACGGTTTCATCCTCCAGGAGATGAAATTTACTGTCACTGCCTGTTGCGGCAAATCTGATAGCTTCAACAAGTTCCATCTTCTTAACAAGGAACTCTTCATACTCCTTGTGCCTGTCCAGTGTCAGTACAAGTACTACAACCCCCAGATAATCGCCTTTGAAATCCAGAGTCAGCCCCTTCATATACTCAATATTGCATGCTCTGTGGTGAACTATGCCAATTATTGAATTAGACATACCTGCCCAGTCTTTTCCAAGTGCTCCCAGCACCATGGATTTAGTACCGGTACTCTCTCCTGTCTCTTCGATGATTATTGACGCCTCTCCACTTCCCTCTTCATACTCTTTAAGTAATCTGACAAGAAAAGCAGCCTGCTGCAATTCAGGCAGCAGAGTCTCTCTTATATTAAAGAAGCCGATTTTATCTTTTATCTCATCGACAGAGATGTGGTGATTACCTTTGGAAAGGATGTCACTTATTTCACTCAATTCCTGAACCGAATATTCTCTCTTTTTGTTCATGGTAACAAGCCTATTCTACTTACCAGCATTTTGGTTGTCAATATTTATATAATCCCATCTATAAGTATTTCACAACAATTTGCTTTTCTACTAAATGCTGATTATTACTTGACTTTTGGTTTCTAATTACATAGAATCTTAGATTGTAAATGGGAGGAAATAAATGAACAAAACAGAATTAGTAAAAGCTATCGCTGAAAAAGCTGATTTAAAAGTTGCAGATACTGAAAAACTTGTTAATGCCTTTATCGAAACAGTTGCAGACGAACTCAAAAATAAAGGGAAAGTAACTCTTGTTGGTTTCGGAACTTTTGCTGTATCACACAGAAAAGAAAGAACAGGCGTTAATCCTAAATCTGGTCAGAAACTTGTTATCAAAGCTAAAAACGTTCCGGTTTTCAAACCTGGCAAAGCTTTAAAAGAACAGGTTCAGTAAACCTGGCGCCTCAGCCTCTTTTCGCCCTCCTCAGTAAAGAGACTGAGGGGAGGGCGAACAAGAGCTTCAACTTATCTTATTTTACTTTGATCTCAGCATTTTCCACTTTGAGATCGATGCTTTTCCCTTTTTCTGAAGAAGCTGATATTGAATCTATCTGAATAGCAGCGTTTCCTTTTTCTTTAAACTTAACCTTAAGTACACCAAGTCTTTTATTTACTGTTGCTCCCTTTTCACCTGATATTCCAAGGTTGAAACCACTTTCTGTATGGTGTTTAAGAGTATCTTCCTCATTACCACTAACTGTAAATCCTACAATAGTTCCTCCTGAAACAGAGCCGGACAGAGAGACACTTTTAATTTTCTTTTTAGTATTTACAACAATCGGGAAATTCACAATCTGTCCTGCCGGTACAGATGAGGATGGAGCAATAACAGATACAGCCTCAGATTTTACCGGAGGTGGAGAAACGACTCTTCTGCGATAAAGTCCATCCCTTTCACTACTTCTTCCGTTACTTGCTGAATTATCATCTCCTGACCATACAGGAATGAGGTCGTTTCCTTTAAGAGCCGCCTTCCTTATAACTCTTGGAGTTACAGCAAACAAAATATCTGTCTGTGTTGATTTATCATCATTATGCCCAAAGAGTTTACCAAGTAACGGAAGTTTCATCAGCCCTGTGGTTCCCTTCATAGCCTTCTTATCCTCATCTTTTATAAAACCACCAATAATATTGGTTTCTCCCTCTTTGAGTCTTATGACACTCTCAAGCTCTCTTTTACCCAGTATTGGAAAATCATCTTTGTTATAACTGGTAATAAAATTCATTGTAAGCTTGATCTTAAGGGTAACTTCGTTATTTCCATGTACATGAGGTGTTATCTTAATTTCAATACCTACATTTTTATATTCATATGATGTCTGAGGCACTGTATTCACACCACCCGCAGCAACTGAACCAAAAGTCGTCGATTTTATAGGTACTTCATCACCAACCATAAACTTAATGGCTTCACCATCCACACCTCTCAGGTTAGGTTTGGCAATAATAGTATTATTCTCGTCCTGCCCAAGATAGTGAAGAGCTACGCTGGGTATACTTGCAAAGAAGCTTGTGTTCTTAAGATTATCAAGTTTAAATATTGGAAGCACGGATTTACCATCTGACGCCAGCTGACCTGCTGTCAAAGTAGTACTGGCTGTTGAAGCACCTAAATCTGTTCCAAGTTTATTAATAAGAGTTCTGTTAACTTCAAGTATTTCAACATCCAGAAGCACTTCACTCTTCTCTTTATCAATTTTGTTAATAAAAAGTTCTATCTCTTTCAGAGTATCACTGGTTCCTTTCACAATAAGGCAGTTAAGATGTGCATCTTCCTGAAGAATAATCTGCTGATCCCTGAAAAGAGCCAGCACCAGCTTTGCAGTCTCTTTCGCTACAAGATTTGAAAGATAGAAAACCTTTACACCTTTAAGGGCAAAATGTCTTTTTTTGAATGCTGAATCAGGGTAAATAAGAACAGTTTTATCTCCAAGTATTCTGGGTCTGCAGTTTGCCACAAGGCAGAGCTGTCTGACAATTGTGTCAAAATCTATATCATCTATCTCAATACTGTAGACAAAATCCTTGAAATCCTTATCAAAGATAAAGTTCACTCCATAGAACTTCCCTACAGCTTTGAATATTGAAGTTACAGGAACACTTCTCAGGTTGAGATCTATCTCTTTTTTTTTATCTATTGCAAGTACTGCAGGCAGTTCCACATCAGAGACAGTTCTTTTCTTTCTTTCAGCAACAAGATCTGCACCGCTGACATAATCCTTAATCTCTTTTATGAGTGTGTTATTATGAGGAAACACCCCTAGAGCTCTGTTGTACTCTTCCACAGCATTTTCTTTTGCACCTTTTTCTCTATGCTGACGTGCTTTTGCCAGATGTTCATAATATTTTGCCAGTTTTGCTCTGAAAAGCATAGCTTTTACCTTCTGCCCTCTACTTCCTTTACCACTACTATTAATTTTCGAAAGCTTATCTATTGCAGCATCATAGTTGCCCTGCCTGAAATCGTTGTCCCCGGCTTCGATATTCTTATTACCAGTGGTCATGCACCCTGTCAGACTGGCAATCAGCAGTATCAGTGTCAGTTTCTGTAATATTCTCATTTCTCATCACCACCTTTAAATTCTATTTCCATTACTTTATCTTTTACTCTGAGCGTTATCATCTCTTCAGTAATTTTAACTACTTCAACTTCATCAAGAATCATACTTTTAGCACTGACAACATGATATTCTCCATCAATACTTATAAGAGCCATTACTTTGCCATTATCAGTAACATATCCTTCATAGACAACAACAGTAGCAGCTTCCTGCAGAGTGGCTTCAACTTTTTTATCTTCCTCCACCCTCTTCTGCTGTTCTTTTTTCTCTCTTTCAATCTCTTCTCTCGTAGGAATTCTGGGAGGAGGAGCTGAACTACCGAATCTGAAGATATCTCTTTTAACACTAACAGGCTCTGCTTTACCAGTACCGTTTCCCCTTTTAATCAGTTCACCCCATAATCCGTTTGTGAAACAGACTATTACTAAAATAATAATTATCCTAACTCCTGCGATCAAAACAGACCTCCAGATTTATATTTCCCTCAACCATATTATCACCCTTCTGTAGTTCCATATTTCTCAGAATAACCAGAGTTCCGAATGTATTCAGTTTATTAATAAAAGTTTTATAGGAACGGTAGTGCCCCTTCAGATTAAGTTTTACTATTACTTTAACAAAGTCATATTTCTTTGTAGAAGTAATCTTATTCTGCATACTCTCAATTCTCAGACCTGTACCATTAATTGCTGATTTGAGAGATTTATTAAATGACGGAAACTTTCTGAAAGCCATAATCTCCTGTTTTCGGAACTCTTTAATACTATCTCCTGCACTCTTCCACTCTTCATAAGCAGCCTTGAGGTTATCTACCTCTTTCTGTTTAGCTTTCAATTGTTCCATACGGCTATCGAAGTTGGCACTTGAAATTTTATCTAACGACGAAGACACGATTGTAGACATCATAAATATAAAACTCAGGGACACAATTACTGCTGCTGCTATTACTGCTATTTCACTTCTCTTCATTTTCTGCCACCCACAGTAATGGTTGCTGTATAATAGTACTCATTTTTCTTCTTGTTAGGTTCAGATACTACAAGTTTCTGATCAGGAACTTTTTCCAGAACATCTATTAAAGGCTGCATTGTTTCAGATTCAAGAGTTACCATCAGGGATCTGTTTTTACGAATCTGGATCTTTCTTACTGCAACAGTAGGAGGCAGCAACTCTTCAACCTGATTGAACATACCTGTAAAAGGTGTATTACTTCTTATTATAAGTCTATTTATATAATCAATTTCTTTACCAAAACGGTTTCTGTTTTCACTGATTACTTTTCTATAATCTCCGACCCGCTCTGTGGTACTGTCAATTCTCTGTGACAGAGCATCAAGCTTATCATTATTATCTATAACTTCAGCTCTGTCTCTGCTCTGAATTATAATTCCGACAGTTGTAAAGATTGCAAGAAGTATAAGAGCAGAACCCAGAATTACAGCCAATCTTTTATTATCAGGCTTACGGTTTGATGAAATATTATATCTAAGCACTATTTCAATCCTCCTGCAAAAGCCTCTCTGTTAAGCAGAGTACTTTTAAGTCCATATTGATCAGAGAAATACTCTGTAATCCGACTGGCTCCACCACTACTATTATCAAAGATATTGAGTTCTGAGATCTCACCATCTATTATTTTCTTATTTATATGCTTAGCTGTTCTGTCAAGTTCACCAATTACACTATTAAGATCAGGGCTATTGAACTTACGAACATAAGTAAGGGGTTTTCCAAAACCAACTACACAGTAACCATCCCCAAGCTCAATCATCATGCTATTGGGAGCAGAACGGCTAAACATATTGCACATTTCCAGGAAACTGTTTCCAATATAGATCTCTTTGAGATCAGCTTCCTGAAAACTACTCTCTGTATTCTGCCTTATAACAGCAGGAAGTAATACAGAAAGAACACTTTTACGATCAAGAGTAACTATCTGATGATCATATTCTCCGGGATCTCCGGGGAAAACTTTACTTAAACGCCATTCAACCATCTCTTTTTTCTGGTTAAACCTTACAGGCAGTTTATCAAACTCAAGAATATTGTATATGAATTTATCACCACTCAGTACTACTCCGGTATCTCCGGTCCCGGTACTGCGAAACAGGCTTTGCAGAACATCACGATTAACAACACCACCATCCCATCTGTTCTGTATAGTAGCTTTCCCTTTCTCTTTTCTGTACAATTCCAGAAACGTTTTACCTGACAGCAGAATCCTTTCAGGCATTTTATAACCAATAATGTGTTCTGTCAGCACCATTCTTTTACCGTCACTCTGTTTAATTCTTTCATTGAAGTTATACCCATCTGCACTTTCTCAAGCCCATTTGATCTTATAGGAATCATACCTTGCGCCATTGCAGCTTTTTTAATCTCTGAAGTAGGTTTTTTATCAAGAATCAGTTCTTTGATTTCATCTGTCAGTTCAAGTATCTCACTAATAACAGTACGGCCTGTATAGCCAGTTTCGGAACATGCAGGGCACCCTCCGGGTTTATAAATGATATCTCCAAAGTAACCGGGACGGATTCTGTTCTCCTCCAGTTCTTCTGCGTCAGGCATATAGGAAATTCTGCACTGAGTACAGAGATTTCTTACAAGTCTCTGGGCTACAATACAGTTCAGAGCTGATACAAAGCTATATGCATCGACTTCCATATTAATAAATCTTCCTAATACATCAAATACGTTATTTGCATGAACAGTTGTAAAAACGAGATGTCCGGTCAGAGCAGACTGAATAGCAATCTGAGCTGTTTCCGGATCTCTTATCTCCCCTACCATAATTTTGTCGGGATCGTGTCTCAGTATAGCTCTCAGACCTCTGGCAAAAGTCAGACCTTTCTTCTCATTAACAGGGATCTGCGTAATTCCACTAATCTGGTATTCCACAGGGTCTTCTATAGTAATGATCTTATCTTCGGGACTGCTTATTTCGTTAAGAGATGCATAAAGAGTAGTTGTTTTACCACTACCAGTTGGACCTGTTACCAGAAACATTCCGTAAGGTTGCTCAATATAGTAGTGGATCTTATCAATAAGGTAATCAGAAAATCCCAGAACCCCGAGACTCAACTCGCCTATATCTTCAGTGATCATATCTCTGTCCAGGATTCTTATAACTGCATTCTCTCCATAAATTCCCGGAATAATGGAAACACGGAAATCTATCGGAGACTTCTGAAATTTGAGTCTGAATCTACCATCCTGAGGAATTCTTCTTTCTGCAATATCAAGTTCTGAAATTACCTTGATTCTTGTAAGAAGAGGTTGATGATAGGAAAAATCAAGAGGTTCCATAATCTGCACAAGAATACCATCGATTCTGTATTTTACAGTTACAGAATCTCCCTGGGCTTCAATATGAATATCTGAAGCTTTCTTATTAACAGCTGAAAAAACTATGTTATTGAGGAGTTTAACTACTGAATCGTCATCTTCAGTAATCTTCTCAATAGACATATCAACAACTTCTTCCTCTTCACCACTTTTACGGGAGATAAATGTTTCAGTTCTGGCTTTAAGCACCTCTGTATAAGAGTCACTTTTTTTAAGAATCTTCTCAAGTTCTTCTCTGGAAACCTCTTCAACTACAACTCTTTTTCCAATATAGTTCTCTATAAGGGAAATCTTATCAAGGTTGTCCCCATCAGGCATAGCTACACTAATTGTATCTTCATCTGCCTTAATCGGGAAAAACAGATTCTTAACCATGAACTCTGCCGGGAATTTACTCAGCAGATCATAATCTATCGATATTCTGGAAAGCAATTGTTTTCCTCCTGTGTCATCTCACAAAGTTTACTGTTGAGAAGATAGGTATATATATTGATGCAAGCATAAAAGCTACTGCCAGCCCAAGTACAACAAGCATTATAGGTTCAATAAGAGATATAAGAGCGCTTACCCGTGCATCAATTGACTCTTCAAGAAAGTCTGTATTTCTATCAAGAACATCCACAATATTACCGGATGATTCCCCAACTTTAATTACTTCAATCATTATGCCGGGAACTACAGATATCTCTTCCAGAACTTCTGAGAAGAGACGTCCTTCCTGAATATCTGTGTTGATATCACACATTTTACTATATATAAAACGATTGGATATTGTCTTAACAGATATTCCCACTGATTCCGGCACAGGGATACCACCGGAAATAAGAATTGACAATGTTTTGGAGAACACCAGCATACTGTTCTCCAGCATAATACTGCCAACAAAAGGCAGTTTAAGTTTTATAAAATCAAATATTGTGACTTTCGGGAAACGTTTTTCCACAAACTTTATTCCAAACCAGAGACCGCCGCCTGCAAGAAACAGATAACCCGCATTGGCTTCCATCCAGCCGGAAAAGGCTATCAGAAACTTTGTAATTACCGGTAATTCTGCATCAAGATTACTAAAGAACTCTGTAAATTTTGGAATAACATAGATCATTACCACAACTACCATTGCAATCATAGTAAGCAGTAGAATAACCGGATAAGCCAGACTGGAAAAAAGCTTTCTTCTAAGAGAAGTGATTTTGGTTAAATATGAATTAAATCTCTCTATCACATTTTCCAGAGCACCACTCTTTTCGCCGGCTACCAGCGATGCCACATAGATCCTGTTAAAAGGAAGCCGCGGATTACTGAAAGCCTGGGAGAGCATCACTCCATTACGTATATCCTTCTGAACATCAGTAAGTATATCGTGAAAAGCTCCCCTTTTCATATTTGAAACAATTACTCCGAGAGCATTAATTACAGATACACCTGCTCTCAACAGAACAACCAGTTTTTGATTGAACTGAAGAAAATCTTTGGCACTTACTTTTCCACCAAAAATATCTCCACCCGAGGATTTACTCAACCACTCCCGTTTCGCAGAGATAAGTTTTTCATCCCCTTCGTTGTTTCTCAGTTCATCAACAGAATCCGCAAAGAGGGTTCTTTTGTTTATTTTACCCTGGCTATCAAGAAAAACGCATCTGTAATAGGGCATTATAGGTATTGCTGTCCGTTAAAATACCCCTTAAGAGCTTCAGGGATACGTATCCTGCCGGAATCCTCCTGATAATTTTCCATTATTGCTGCAACAGTACGGCCTATTGCAAGGCCAGAACCGTTAAGAGTATGAAGAAACTCTTTCTTACCTTTAACATTCTTATATTTAATTCTTGCTCTTCTTGCCTGAAAATCAAGGAAGTTGGAACATGAAGATATTTCAACATATCCGTTACGAGCAGGCATCCAGACTTCGATATCGTATGTTTTGGCTGAAGAGAAAGACAGATCACCAGTGCAGAGTTTTACTACTCTGTAATGTAGTCCAAGATCTTTCAGAATTGACTCGGCACTACCCAGAAGCTCTTCAAGCTGCTGAAATGAGTCTTCAGGTTTAACAAAATGGAGTAGTTCCACTTTATTAAACTGATGCTGGCGGATTATTCCTCTGACATCCCTGCCGTGTGAACCGGCTTCACTTCTGAAACATGGTGTATATGCAGCATATTTTACCGGTAACTCTTTTTCTTCGAGCACCTCGTCTCTGTGAATATTGGTAAGAGGTACTTCTGCTGTTGGTACAAGATAGTAGTTCTCGCCTTCAATTTTATAAAGGTCATCTTTGAATTTAGGCAAATTACCAGTTCCAATAAGACTCTGATCATTAACCATAAATGGTGGTAAAATTTCCATATAACCATTTTCTGAAGTATGTTTTTCCAGCATAAAACTGATCAGAACTCTTTCAAGTTTCGCAAAGTTTTTACGATAAACTGTAAATCTTGAACCAGTAATCTTTGCAGCTCTTGCAAAGTCGAGACCTTCATTAAGTTCTCCCAGATCCCAGTGAGGTTTAGCTTCAAAATCCAGTTCAGGTGCTTCACCATGAACTCTGACAACTTCATTATCAGCTTCATCCTGACCTACAGGCACAGAATCATCATACATATTAGGGATATTAAGCAGAATATCTTTAAAAGCCTCTTCAAGCTCCTGAAGTTTATCGTTAAGTCCTCCGATCTTTTCAGCAACAGCTACAGATTCAGCTTCAAGAGCGGAACTGTCTTTACCATCGCGGCGCATCATTCCAATCTCTTTTGAAAGCTTCTTTCTGGACGACTGAAGAGCTTCAGTTTCAGTTATTATCCCTCTTCTTTCAGCATCAAGCTTTTTGAAGTTCTCAATATCGAAAGAGGATTTTTTATCCTCTACTTTCTTCTTTACAAATTCCAAATTATTTCTTACAAAATTAAGATCAAGCATTGTTCTATTATAGCATATTGTAAAACCCTTCTCAAAAGCCTTTTAAACAGGCTTTAATAAAGCTTTCAGGGCTTTTCGGCCACTCTCCTCCAATCAATTTGTTCACAATTGTAACCACCTGACGGGACTAAAAATATAGGACGTCACCAGAATCAGAAAGGTAAAATGGAACCTCAACTATTTTTATCAATATATATTTTTCTGCCAGGTAGTGGAATCACTACTCCTTCAGCATCAAATCTTTTTTTAACACTCTCATTCAGATCGCAACCTATCTGAAATGCACTACCAGGGTTTCTGACCCAGACATAAGCTCTTAAAAGCATAGAAGATTCTTTAAACTCCACCAACCTGATTTTTACAGCTTCCTCTCCTGCCTCCACAGCTTCATCACTTCTGTTATCATAAAACAGAGGATGATTCAGCACCTCTTCTCTTATAATCTTTTTTGCTGTTTCAACATCTGAGTTGTATGATACCCCTATTTCCCAGAACTTTAACACTTTGTCATCTATGAGGTTCTCATTTTCTATTGTCTCTGAACTTATAACTGAATTTGGAATAATGATTCTTTTGTTTTCAAAGGTTCTTATAACAGTGTGCCTTAATGTAATATCCTCAACAATACCCAGAAAATTCTTATCCACCAACCGGAGACGATCCCCTATTCTGAAGGGTTTGAATATTGCAATAAACACTCCTCCGACAATATTGGCAAATGCCTGTTTCGAAGCAAAACCAATTATTATAGCCAATACACCTGAACTGGCAAAGACAGCTGTTGCAGCCCCTCTTATTGAAGGGATAGAATAGATTATCAGCACAACTCCAACAAAATATATCCCTGCAGCTGCAAAGTGGGAAATAAACTTATACTGGCTGTTATCAGCACCGGAGATACCAGTCTTTCTGTTCATAAGCTTTCTTATTATCACAGAAAGCAGAATGGTAAAAAGCACAATAGCTGCAATAACACCTGCGTGATATCCTATATCAATAAGTTCTGCTCTTGTTATTCCCGGCACACTCATTTTCCTGCATCCATATTATCTGTTTTATAAGATATCATATTTTCAGAACCTCATTATATCTGTTTCAGAACCGGCGACTTCCGCCTCTCCATAACACTCGGTGAACTCCAGCACCCTGTTTATCACACTGTCAATTACACCACTGTCACTACCTGAAAGTGAGAAACCTATTTCTGCCCATCCGTGCAGATCATGACCTCCAACTTCAGCTACAGAAATATTAAATGAGTTTTTAAGTTTTTCTATTAATGGGCGAACCACTCTGCGTTTGTCCTTTAGAGACATTGCCCCATGAATTCTCAATTTAATAATACCTGCGCCAACCAGCATTCAGATATTCTAAAAACCCGCAGCAATAATGTCAAATCATTTGTATGATAAGCATTACCCTGACCGATGCAGGTATTAAAGACAGATACCTGAACAGCCTTGTACCTGTCTTTACATTACTACTGATATTTAATATGAATCACTTCTTACAAGATGCCAGTTACCACTCTTTTTCTCAAAAACTACTCTCACATTTGCCCCTTCACCTTTAAGAGTAACATAGGCAGTATTACCCTTTACTACAGGAGTTTCCCAGTAGTAAGGAGGAGAATCCTCAAAAGAGGTAAAAGCCCAGTCTTTCTCAGGAACTTTTACAGTTCCCTTCAGTTTACCTTCTGAATCATAGCGGTTTCTTAATGAGGGAAAAATTACTCTTCCTCTCTGAAATTTCTCATCCATTCTGAAACGGGCAAAAAACAACCAGAAACTTTTAAGACTACCTTCAACCCGCCCCTTCCTGTCGATCCTTACGGGAGAATTACCAACATGAATTGCACCATATCTATCACTGATACGTTCCGGTTTTTTACTGTATTCTGCAGAAACCCCATATCTTCCATCTGCTTTTATTACAATCATGCGATAGCTTCTGGCACACTCCAGCAGCACAGCATCTTCAAGGCCAGCTTTAAATATTTTGCTGAATCTCATATTCCCCGGACTGGTAAATATAGTCTGTCCATTCAGACGGACAACCTGTTTATCACCACTTTCATCGATGTCTATCATTCCACCTGTAGTCTTCATCAGCCGGGAACTCTGATTAAAAGTAAAATCTCCTGCTTCACCACTCCAGCTTCCTGAACTCCATGCCCCATCTCCATAAATTGCATAACCCGTATCTCTGTCAAGAATAACAAAAAAACTGTTCCCGTCTCTACTTACAGGAACATCTACGATCTCAGTTTTTCCAAGCTTTTTCTTTTTATAATTCAGCTTATCAGCTTTATCTTTTACTGAAAAATCCACAACAAAAATATCTGCATTTTTCTTTTCATACTTACCCGGAATCTTTACTTCAAGCCTGTTATGTGCCTTTCCGTCAACTGAAACAGTTTTCAAATATCTGCATACTGCTGATTCTGCAGATTTTTTGCTCTCCAACCATCTTCTGTTAAAATTCACATTAACAGCATACATCTGTTTTTCAGTATCATTCATACTTTCATAGCTCTGTTTTGCCTCAACACCCCGAAGAGTCGTAATTTTCAGGCCATCCCTTTTACTGATCACATTTACTTTTTTTCTATTACTACCCTTAACACTGAAGGCCAGTTCGTAATATGCCCTTGAAGCTCTGGTAACATTCTCTACAATTGCAGAGGTCTCTGCACCACTGAAATACTCCCCACCTCCTTCAAGAGCCAGTAACTGAAGACTTCTGTCCCCGGAATCCTGAAGTGAAGTTCTCTCAGTTTCAGGATTCAGCAGCTGTGGATTAATTGTATAGAACATAGCTCCTGTAGCAGAAATTGACCTCATTGTGCCTCTCAGTAGATTAAACAGAGCGGTATTTTTCTTTTCACCATCCAGCTTATTTCCTCTCTGATTAAATGCCCCTCTGGCGATTCCCTCTGAAAGCAGAAATACCGTTCTCGGGAGTTCTATAGTTTTAAGGATATATCTCAACCGCCCAAGCTTGTCGGAGAAACTCTTTATATTATTGATGTAGTAGATCTGCTCTCTGCTCTTCTGATAATACATCAGGAATTTAATTCCTTCAGGATCATTCTGCATCATTCCTTCTGCTGCTGCATCTTTACCAACAAGAGAGAATATATTTGGAGCATATATTTCAGGTGAAATATCGAGTTCATTAATAACTATACACAGTTTTTCTTTATCTTTTGAGGGCCCCATAATATATTTCAGACCTTCATTTCCCGTCAGACTCATTACAACATAGCTGTTTCCCGGGCCGGCTTTTTTAATATATCTGGTAGCAATATCTTTCGCCCTCAATAACCCCAGTTTGCTATTGTACATTGCATCAAAAAGAAGAAATACAACTCTCTCCTGTAGCTGTCGCTCTCTTTTACTTACTCTCTCTTCAACCTTTATCCCGCCACTGAAGTCATATTTTAATATTTTAAAATCTACAGCCTTACCACCAACCTTAAGTATCAGATCTCTCTTTTTCAGATCCATAACAGGCTCTCCACTACTATCGACAACACAGAGAGGGAGTATTCTTGCTTCAACCCCAGTTTTATGCTGAATCTTATCTTCAGCAACCATTCCCATTACAAAATAGAGAATCATAAAAAAAATTTTCAGAAGTTTCATTTTATATCCTCCAGATTATGAAAAACCGGATTTTCTGCTCCTGCATTAAAGAACTGATAGTCTTTATAATAGATAAGAGTCTGTAGTTTGGTATAAACTCTTGCACCGTGAAGCACTCGGCTTCTGCTGGTGTTCAGAACCCTTTGGGGCTCTCTGTCATAAGAGATATAAATTTCGGTTTTTGTTGGATACCTGAGACCATTACGGAGATGCCCGAAATAGTGAACATCCTTTACACTGATATTATCCATTTTTTTACTATTAAGATGTACAATTTCATTATACCCTTTAATAGCTTCCGGCATAACGTTGAACTTAAGAAGAGAGAAGTCTCTGATATCAAGCCAGGCCTTAACAAGCATAGTATCATCAGATTTTCTGCTTACAATCACCTCTACAGTTTTTCTACCCATAAGACGCTTCTTTTTTCCGATTTTATAGTTGTAGAGCTTCTGATTCTCTTTTGAAAACAGAAAAACCGGCGTAAGAGCAGCTTTATATGAATAGATAACAGTACGACCGGTTATCTTCCTGATCTTCTCATCAACTTTAAGAGGTTTACGTCTCTCTCTGACTCTCCAGTTCTCTTTTATTATCTGGTAGTCATGGAGATAGATATTTTTGGTTACCTTTCTTCTTGAGGCGTAGTTTCTTCTTATTCTCTGATTCCTCTGCTGATTTATTGCTTCGTATTGAGAGTCTTTCTGCCTCTGGGGATTACCATCAAGAAAATTCTTAAGTCCCCTGTTCCTGTTTGGATATTTCAACTCCTGCTCAACAGATTCCTCTATCTTCTCATAACAGAAGAAATGAAAAATCTCCTTGTTTAACCTTTCACAATACTCCGCAACCCCTTTAAGAATTTCTGCCTTTTTACTTACCTTTGCTTCAAGCCCTGACAACATCAGAGATGTTAGAGTCATTATAATCAGTATCTTTTTGCCCTTACTTTTCATAAGCACTCTCCTTTGCAAACCGTTCGCCTGATGTTAGCAACTATGTTGCCAGACGAGAATTAGTAAATCTGTTTTACAAAAAGGACAGATACTCCGTAAAGTGATACCAAATAAATCAGAAAGTATTTATATCCCTGACTAACTTCCAATATTCTGTTGAGGTATCGTAGATAATAGCAGAGTATAAATAGCGTTGTAATAAGGCTTCAGTTAAAAGGTGACAAAATCCCCCGACCAGGAGTTGATCGGAGGAAAAATGAAAAAAACTTACTCTTTAATTCTACAATCTGGATTTTTATTTTTAAAGCTTTTTCTGTTTTTTTTAATTTTTTCTGCAAAAAATCCTTCCCTCTCTTTCAAAGATATCGAAATCGGTGCTCAATACTTCAGAGTAGGAAATATGACCGGTCTTAACTATGCATTTGACAGAGTTCAGACTATTCCCACATGGATAGAAGAGGATTATCATCATAATCAGAACTGCTTTCTGTGAATCCAGCCCTTATCTGTAAGAATCAGAACTGCTTTCGCAGGAGGTACTATATCTTTCTTAATTTTTCCAACAAGAGGAATTCTCTCACTTAGAACTGTATCTTCACGGAACTCTTCCTCCATCTCAACATTCAGTCTGTATTTAACTTCAGATACAGTTTTACCACCCATAACAGATGGTTCTGAAAAGAAGATTATCTCTCTTACTTCTGTTCGCCCTGCAATAAAACCTGAAGCATAATCAAGAAGTCTCTTTTTTATTCTCTTACGAAACAACTCTTCTCCTCTCTCTGTAAGAGAGTATACCGCATATTCAATTCTCTTTTTACCCAGAATACCGAAGGACTTATCTTCAGATTTGAGACTTTTATCCAGCATATTTGCCTCTACAAAAAGGTCAAGATAATAGACCTTTCTCTCATTCAGACTGTTAAGAGCAACTTTATAAGGAAACTCTTTTACATATTTCAGTTGCAGATAAAGAGGATTTTCCTCATGATATCTATTCAAAGCTTCTGTAAAATTACTTTCTGAAGCACTATCTGAAGAGCAACCCGTAAGAAGAAAGAGAATTATTATCAGGACACCTGTTCCATATTTTAAAGACATAGCACACCCCATTTATATAACATTTGAAAATTAACACAGGATAAGGTGGATATGCAAGATCAGAGAGAATAATTTCTTTCCCCGCCTGATCAGCCGGGGAAGTTATGATTACTTATAATATCAGATCTCCATTCTTACACCCGCAACAAAAGTTCTACCTCCCTGTGGAAGTCTTGATGAGTACCATCCAGGACTTGGCTTTGATATATCTTCACCAGCATTGGCACTATCATATCCCGGATGATAGTACATCCTGTTAAAGATATTCTCAACATTCAGAAAGAGAGTAATTTTTTTAAAGATATCCTTAACCTGCAGACTTATTCCAGCTGTTATGTAGGCATCTACTTCTTCTATAGGATTTGATACTATTGTAGGCCTTTTTCCTACATAGTTTATCTTCATATTTACAAGGAATATTCTGCTGAAGGTCATACCACCAATAATATTGAATTTATGTTTGGCAATACCCCCGACCTTATCTGAACTTCTGCCGGTTACACTATTTGTTCTTGGGACTTTATATTTTGAATCAGTAAGAGCATAGTTAAAATGGAGATTAAAATCAGAAATAGTATCGGAAATCTCTTTCCTGAAATAGTTAAATTTGTACTCAACTCCATACATAGTTTTCTTTGGAAGATTCTCTCCCTGCAGAATACTGTCTGTTACTTCATTTCTGAAAAGAGTCACATCGTGAGCAAAATCTTTCATCTGGGCAACCATACTGAAATCTACTGTTTTGATCTTATCGGGTTTCAGATTTGCACTTACCTCCAGCCCCCCCCAGCTGCCACCTACATTTCTTGGAGCAGGCGCCTGGAAAGCAGAACCGTAATTTGCTTTTATGAGGAACTTTTTAGAAAACTTATATACAATACCTACACGTGGATTAAAGGTATCGCCATATACATTATTGTCGTCATATCTTGCACCAAGAACCAGAACTATTTTATCATTTGGTGCCAGCCATTTAGCCTGAAAATAGGTTCCCCATTCATTATCTTTGAAGTTATTACCTGGTGTTATATAGTCAGATTGAGCTTCAGGATAGAGCATATCATACATAAATTCCGTATCTCCCGGCATAAAAACAATTCTGTCAGACCTGCTATGCTCATATCCTTTCTGATAATTACCTGCTGCAAATTTAAGTCCCCCACTTAAAATCCAGTTATCATTAACTTTATAAATCAGATCATTGAAAAAAACCCATTTTTCAGAAAGGAACTTCCACGTAAGCAGTTCCACCGTTCTCTGGGTATCCCACGTATCTCCTGCATTCCATCCCTGTCCCCAGGTGGCATCAGGAGGAGCACCGCCTTTCTGATACGTAGTCAGCATACTCCAGGATAGCCTGTCAGTAATATCTGAGTTGTTTTTTAAATATAATATCTCTCTTGAAAATCTCCAGTCTGCACCAGCCATTGCTCTGTCCAGAGGATAGACACCTCCATTGCCATTTTTATTACTGAATTTGTGGTAACCGAGCTCAAAAGTTTTATATGTTAATCTACCAAGAATAGCGTAGTTATCTGTTTCATTATTCCATTCAGGGTACTCAGTTGCATATGGTCCCCAGATATCAGGATTCCCAATAATATCACCTTCTTTAAAAAAGCCCTTCCGGTCTGAAAAATCAGCTCTGTCACTAACATATCTTCTATAAGAGACCGCTACTCCGATATCTCCTGATCTGGAGAGTACTGTGATATCTCCAAATCTGGTATTATTGGTTCCCATTCCAAAACGGGCAAATACTTTACTCTCTTTATCTTCAAGGTCGGCAGGATTACGGGTAATAACATTTATTACACCGGAAAAAGCATTTGGGCCATACACAGCAGAAGCTGGGCCGAACAGAATCTCAATTCTCTCAATAACAGACAACGGAAAATCATTATCAATCTGCATATGCTGGGTATAAAGCATATTATGTTCAATACCATTAACCATAAACATTGTTCTCTCATTAAGAGAGCCGGTTCTGTTACCTCTTGCATAGAGTTGTTGATAAGTATCCCCCTGTGCAACAATAACATCAAAGCCCGGTACATCAGCAAATACCTGAGTAAGACTTGTATAACCTCTCCTCTCGATGTCTTTACGGGTTATTATCAACATGGTTGCCGGAGTATCTTTAACCGACTCTTTAAATTTTGAAGCACTGATTATCTCTACATTAAGCATATCCTCAAGACTAAGCTCAGTGATATCCTCTTCCTGAGCAAAGGCTGATAAACTCAACAAACCGGACAACATTATGAGAACCACTACTTTTTTCAAAGTATCTCCAGCAAAACACATGAAATCCTCCTTATCTCTTGATAGCTTTGGCTCATATGACCATAAAAACAGGAACCCTTTACTATTGGCCAGGTGTTTTAAGGCTATTGTTTAAATAATTAGTGCTGTCAACTTTTTTTGATTAACCTAACCTTTATTTTGTTTACATTAACACACACAAGACAATATATAGATTGAATTTTTTAAATATCAACTTCAAATGCACATAACAATGAAAAAGCAGGCTTATTCCTAAACTCTTCAAAAAAAGAAAAATTCAGGCATATTTTTGTACAGATTTCAGCAACATAAATCTATATTTAAAGTGGAGAAAGCATCAGAACTTCTCCGAAATAATTATTGAGTGCAGCAGAGGAATAGACAGTAGTAAAATTGTTCGCTTTCTCCACAACCATAATCTGAACTTCTGATCTTCTGTTGTAAACTGCTTTTCAGAAGAGTTGTTTCTCTTAACAAAAAATTCACATATTAAAAATTACCTCTCAACACTGAAACGTATAAAAAATTCAAAAAACCCTTTGCGAAATCAAAGTTATGAACTATAATGTCGCCATAAAACCTTATTTAACTCACTCATATTAAGGATTAGAGAAGTATATCGATGGAAAAGATAAAGTGGACAGAGCGTTTCTCGGTTAATATTGAAGCAATAGATAAACAGCACAAAAACATTATACAGTTTACCAATCAGCTGGTTGACGCAGTAAAAAAAGGCAGTTCTGAAGATGAAATACTTAAGATATTCAGATTACTGAAAGAGTATTCAGAGCGCCACTTCAAATTTGAAGAAGACTATATAAGAGAAAATGCTGCACAGCTTTTAGAAGAACAGCAATTTGATCACAAACGCTTTATGAACACCGTTAATGAATTATACGATCAGTACCATAATGAAGGTAACGATGTACATCTCAAACTACTGGGCTTTCTTCTGGGATGGATATACGAACATATTCTATACGTTGATAAGAAGATTCCAAAAGCAGTAAATCTTCATAAAACAGATGCTTCTTTCAGTAATAGAAAACTTCAGCTTACTAATTCAATATAGACACTCAGTCAGAACCTGACTCTTCACCATTATCAAATGGATTCCTCTCAAAAGAACCGGTGAAGAATTCATAATTATTACGTCCCTTTTTTTTCGCGCAATACATAGCACAATCAGCAAACCTCACAAGTTCAGTAACCATTTTACTGTGAACAGGATATACAGCTATCCCGAGACTTACCCCAACAGAAATATCCCTGTAATCAATTGTATAAGATTTTGAAACAGCCTCTATAACCTTCTCCGCTACAACCTCAATACCCGCACTGGTATCAAATCCTGTTATTATGAATATAAACTCATCTCCTCCTATCCGGGCAACAGTATCAACTTCTCTGACACATCCTGTGAGACGATCGGCAACTTTCATAAGAAGCTTATCGCCTGTATCGTGACCAAAAGTATCATTAACGAACTTGA
The DNA here is from genome assembly GCA_965225955.1 of Candidatus Aminicenantia bacterium. Lineage (GTDB taxonomy): Bacteria > Acidobacteriota > Aminicenantia > UBA2199 > UBA2199 > CBDDBX01. Next base: position 78,321 of record CBDDBX010000015.1, on the reverse strand, counting down.
AACCATCGAGATCGGCAAACATTACTGCAACCATACTGCCATTTCGCCTGGCATTCATAACAGCTGTTTCAAGCCTGTCCATTGCAAGCCTTCTGGCAGGCAGACCGGTGAGACTATCATGAGTCGCCATGTGGCGTAGTTTCTCCTCCATGAGTTTTCTGTCACTTATATCTTCTTTAACAGCTACATAGTGAGATACCCTGCCTCTGGATGTTTTAACTGGGCCTATTGATGCCATTTCCCAGTAAGTTGACCCATTTTTAGTCTTATTATGAAGCTCTCCTCTCCAGGTTTTACCCCTGGTTATTGTGTCCCACAGATCATTATAAATTGAACTATCCAGTTCTCCTGATCTCAGGAATCCGGGATTTTTTCCAAGCACCTCATCAAAACTATATCCATTTTTCTCGGTAAAAGCAGGATTAACATATTCGATATTGCCATCTGCATTGGTTATTATTATTGCTGAAGGGCTTTGCCTCACAGCACTTAACAGGACCTTCCGTTCCCCCTCAAGAGACGAATATGTCATCCATATAAAAGTAAAAGTTACCCCGGTATAAAAGAAGATAAGCTCAAGAAAGACCATAGCCTGAGGGTTACCGGCTTTAAGAAATTCCGGCACAGGCCCCATCTGAAGAGTAATTACAGCTCTGGCTACCATATATATGCCATTTACTGCAAAAATTGCAGCAGCAGTCATACCAGCCCTGCTCCAGGACCTTCTTCTCCATTTAATCAACTCATAGGAGGTCAGAAGGGAAATAAGTCCCAGAACAGAAGATATAAACACCACTCTTACTGATACATTAAAGTCTATGTAGGTGAAATACCATAAAACTAATGCCACCAGAAAGGTAACAATAGACTCAAATACAGGCAGCACTGATCTGCCGATGAAGAACCATATTCCTCTCAGAAAAAGCAGATTACCTACTGCAAAAAGAATATTGGCAACAAATATAGAGAAAAATATTGTTGTATGTTCTCTCATACCGATCAGAAGAGAGGCAACAGAACATGCAACCATACCAACTATCCAGTATCCCAGCCCATTGGATCTTATTCTTGATTTCCAGAAAGCAAACAGAGACAGTATCGGTCCTATTAGTATAATAGCAGATAATATTGTCAAAGTTTTTATATCCAGATCCATGCTAACCTTCTCTCTAATCAATCAATTATTATGTAGAAAACAACTTATTGATTATTAAAAAAATATGCACTCATCCAGAAGCTTTTTCAACTTAAGAATCGTTACACCCTGATGGCACAATCAGGAGAGCAGATTATAGAAGAACTGCTGCAATTTATACTTACCCCTTTTATGCTTCCAGCGATGACTCTGAAAAACAGATGTAATAATCAGAGCTACAATACATCCAGCGATCACGCACCCCATTCTTTCAAGAGCAGCATCAAAAGTATTACGCTCTTTTTCAAGAATAAGGACTATTGCCAGAGCAGCAAGAGCTGAACGGGAAGCATTACCCAGCTTTACCCATGTACATATCAGAACTGTAGCAACAACAGAACATCCCAGAGACATAATATCGGGAGTGTGAATAAGAAAAGAAAGGAGCCCTGTAACAGATCCGATTACATTAGCCTTAATGCGATCCAGAGCCAGTTTACGTGCATCTTTTTTCTCTGGTGCCAGAACGATGAGAACTGAAATTATACTCCACTGAAAAGGGTATGCCGGAAACAGTGTATATAAGAGATAACATATACTGCTTCCAATTACACAGAGTAGTAAATATCTTATAAAAGATGGATTCTTTACCTGATCCAGAAATTCGCTACTACGGTTTCTAACATCCCCGGTGGATGGATAACAACTCATAACAACCTTCTTATAAATTCCTATTCATATAGAATATTAAGAGAGAGGTTATACGCCTCTTAACCCATTAAGTCAAGGTTTAAAATTATGGGAGCTTGCTGAAGAGATACACAAAGAACAGAGGCTCACACGGACTGACACGAATGGCACTAGTTTAAGCTTTTTTTGCTCAATCAGGTTTTATTCTAAATGTTGCAGGACTTTCCAGGACCACCCCGCCAGCTACACTGATTCGCTGAAGCTCTCAGTTTGCTGCCCCCCCTCCTTGATTTTTGATGTTTTACGAACTATGAGGTTCCCATTTAATCTTTAAATAAGGTGACTCGCCACTACAGTCAGGTGTGGAAAGGAGGGGATTTCTGTCTGTCTTAAACAGTTCCTGCTGATTCATAAAAATTAAGTCTGAATAACTGATAAGATAGCTGCACAAATTACCACTGAATAGCAGAAATCCCCTCATTTGAATAAGAAAGCTTCAGCTGATCTTATTCAAAAGGAGGGGGGGCAGCAAGTACTTTTCTTCAGAAAAGTTACGTAGCTGCCGGGGTGGTATTAATAAGCCCACTAAGCCTATACTATCTACTCACTTTTAAGTGACTGTACTGGATTAACTCTGGCAGCATTAATAGTCTGAAAACTAACAGAAAACGCTGCAATTCCAAGAGCTGTCAGACCAGCCAGCAGAAAAGGCATCAGATCAATACTGATACGGTAAGCATAACCGGACATCCATTTATCCATTATGTAATAGGCAACAGGCCAGGCAATTATATTTGCATAAAGCACCCATTTGGTAAAATCCTTAACGAGTATATAGACTACTGAAGCAACAGAGCTTCCCAACACCTTTCTTATTCCAATCTCTTTAATTCTGTAGTTAATCATAATTGCCACGAGGCCTATAAGTCCAAGAGATGAGATAATAAAAGCCAGTATCGATGCAAATCCTGTAATTCTCTTCCACTTCTTCTCATTTCTGTACTTTTTCTCCATATCATCATCAAGAAAAGTAAAAGCAAATGGTTTATCCGGTACTACGTTTTTCCAGTCCCTTTCCATCTTATTTAACAGATCTGCAATTCTACCAGCCTTACTTCTTATAAGAAGTGAATACCCTCCATACGTACGATTCATATGCATAACAATGGGATTTATCTCCTCTTTTACAGATTTAAAATTAAAATCCTGAATAACACCAACCACTACAGGAGGATTCCTGAATGCTGACTCACCTGACAGAGATTTTCCAATAGGATTATTCCAGCCCATCTTCTCAACCATTTTCTGATTAACAATAATTGAGTTGTTCACATCTCCGGGGTAATCTTTTGAGAACCCTCTTCCCTGAACAAGCTTCATATTCATTGTTTTTATATAATCTTCATCAATTCTCATAATATTTCCATATACAGCTTTTCCTTTTGCATCTTTAAACTGACGCGAACTACTACCATTTGAGAAATTACGATCAGTGCCTCCGATACTCAGAACCTCCTGGTATCTGCTGTAAATTTTCTTAAGTCGGCCAGAGACCCTGTATGGAGTTTTAACAACTATAAGATTCTCTTTATCAAAACCGAGATCTTTATCGTGCATATAGTTCATCTGTTCAGACATAATAAAAGTACTTATAAGAAGAACAATTGATATAAAGAACTGAGCTGTAACAAGAGCAGAGGTTATTCTGCTTTTACCTCCCGGCTTCAGAAGTCTTCCAAGTATTCTCCCAGGCTGGAACTTTGAGATAAAGAGAGCTGGTATACCTGCTGCAAAAATTGTGAAAACAGTCATAATAACCAGTATAAAAAAAAGTGTTATGGCAGTTTTGCCATTAACCAGTGCTAACTCTTTACCAACTAAACTATTAAAAAATGGCAGCATTGCAGTTGAAATAAACAGCCCACCCAGAATTGATGTAACTATCAGTAAGCCTCCTTCTGTAAGCTGCTGTGTTACTATCTGAACTCTGGAGGCTCCCAGAGTCTTTCTGACTCCTATTTCACCGGCTTTACTTACAGCCTGTCCAAAAGAGAGTGATATGAAATTCATACATGCAAGTATCAGAATAAGAGTGCCGATACCAATAAGAATCAGAGAGTATATCTCACTACTATTTTTTAGATAGGGTGTTCCCTCTTTTCCCATATAAATATCAGTAAGCGGCTGCAATTTATACTTTACACAATTGTCTGAATCTGCCAGAACACCGTTCTTTCTCATTTTCTTTATAAGTGATCCATACACAGTGGTATTCAGAACATTCATCTGTTCTGCAACAGAACCAGGGGCGGCTCCTTTTTTAAGCTTGAAATAGAATGTCATTCCGCCAAACGCATCATTACTCCCACCATAACGGAACCTGTTATCTGCATGAATTACAAATCCAAAATCCATACTGGAATTCTCAGGAACATTTTCCATAACTCCTGTAATAATGTAATTTTTGTAATACTTTTTGTTATATGAGTGTAATCTGATAGTTTTACCAATCATCTCAGAATATCCATTAACAGGTTTTCCAAAATACTTATCAGCAACCTTTTTTGTTATAACAAGAGAATCCGGTGTTGCAAGAGCCGAATCTTTTGTTCCTGCAACCAGAGGAAATGTAAATATTCTGAAGAAATCTTTTCCCCCAAGAGCAAACACGTCATTATAGAATTTATCACCAATCTGAATTATATTAGCTGACGTTGAGAAGGCAGTAGTATATTCAATATCCGGGGAAACAGTTTTCATTTTCTCCATTGCCTTTTTCGAATACATACTGCTATATGAGATTTCATTATCAGCAAGCTGTCTTATACTAACAGCTCTGTAAATATTATCTTTATTCTCATGAAAATTTTCATGACTAAACTCTTCTGCAACAAAAAGGAATATAAAAACACTACAGACAACACCGATAGTAAGACTAAGTATATTAATAAGGGAACTCCATTTTGATTTCATACAGTTCCTGAATGCGATTTTAAGATAATTTTTAAACATAACTAAACTCCAGAATAATTTTTCCTTTAACTTCACAGGTACAAGCATCAGAACCTGTCCCCAATACCACGCTCTGGCTTTACCTGATCCTTCTGACTCTGCCAGATCATTAAAATACTCTTCAAAATCCCCCAGAGGAGTAGCCCACTCATCTGTAACCAGCAGAAAAGCAAGCACTTTCTCAGCTATAACGGGAGGTTTATGAAAACCAGAATGTTCACTCATTAACTGGTCTCCTCTACCATATCAGATACAGCGGACCACATTTTCATCTCCACTTCTCTCACCTTTTTTAGAGCTTCTACCCCTTCAGGAAGAAGAGTGTAAATTCTTTTATGCCTTCCTCCTCTTTTTGGAGTAGAATCTGAAAGGGCAGATTTTACAAACCCTCTCTTTTCAAGTCTTTCAAGAGGCATATAGATTGTTCCAAGAGACCAGTTCTCTTCTGTAATTTCAGAAATAAGTTTTCTAACAGGCACACAATAGGCATCTTCTCCCAGTTTCCATATTGCCAGCAATATAAGCTCTTCAGCACGGGTAAGTAGTTTCATTGTCTCTCCTAAAATCCAATACTAAAAAATTGAAAGAAACTTATAAATCTAAACAAAACATATGTTTCAATTTTTTAAGATTGCGCAATATTCATAAGACGGAGGTTCTGAAAAAAAGTTCACAGAAAAAAATTTTTAACGATTTTTAGAGAAAAAATTTCATCATCATCTTAATATCCCGATAGGATCTGATTTAAAACAAAATAACACGGAGGAAACAAATGACTTTTACCGTAGACAAAGATTTATGTATTGGCTGTGGTGCATGTATGGGGACCTGCCCCGAAGTTTTTGAAATTGGAGATGACGACAAATCACAGGTAATTTTAACTCCTGTACCCGAAGACCTTCAGGCTTCAGCACTTGAAGCGGAAGACAACTGTCCGGTTGAAGCTATAAGTCACGACTGATTAGCACGCCCACATAAGCAGGTCTTTATTATATTGCACCTGCTTTCAGCCCTTCAATTCATACCAACCAATGCAGTTTAGTTAGTTGCTTTTAAATTGAACAGGAATCGGAAAATAATAAATCTTTCATGAATTTTATTTTTTTCATCACATATTTATTGATAAGGAATCAAAAGGTAAAATCAGAATATGAAAAAGATTAAATGGACAGAGAAATACTCAGTAAATGTTGTTATGCTTGATAAACAGCATAGAGAGCTTTTTGATATAACCAATGATGTTATCCAGAATCTCACAGAGAGTAATATCGATACGCAATTTCATGAGCATCTTAAACGTCTGAGAGAGTATTCAAGAAAACATTTCGATACAGAAGAACGTTATATCAGAAATCATGCACCTGAATTATTGAAAGAGCAGCAGTGTGAACACAAGAAATTTGAAGAAACTCTGCAGAATTTTTTACGGGAATACCTGAACAATAAAGAGGGTATTTCAGTTAAGATGCTCAGATTTCTTGTTAACTGGCTTAGAAGTCATATTCTGGAAATGGATCAGAAGTACAAAAAAGATTTCAGCAAATAACCCTCACTCTTTCTGTACCATATTCTAAGAGATACAGGAATAAAGAACCTGAAAAGATAGTCCGTTTATGAGCCTTATTTTTTTATCACATATTCATTGATAAGGGATCTTCCAGTCAGGTAAACTTAGGAACTTAGTACACTTATAACCGGAACTAATTATTATAAAAAATATGGAGTGTAAGGGAGCATCGAAGTTATGGTTTTACCATAACGAAGTATGCTCCCGTTTTATTGTTAAAACAGTTCTGGAATAACCAATGTCAACACAGAACTTTAACTAATCAGTTTTGCTGACGGGGTGGTATTGATGAGCCCAATAAGCCTTAAACTTGTACAAATCTTTTTTAATCCTGCTTACTTAACCTTCGAATCTATAATCATATCAACAACAGTACGATAATCTGACCACCCTACATGTTTTCTGGGCGGTCTGCGAACGAAGGACGAAACGAAGTGAAGGACGAGTATTGTCGCAGATGGGAGCAAGCAACAGCTTGTCACTTTATGTAAACTGTTCCGCCAGTACTCTACTTAACCTTCGAATCTATAATCATATCAACAACAGTACGATAATCTGACCACCCTACATGTTTTCTGGGCGGAACAGCCGTCTTATGTGCAATTACGATATTCATTGAAGGAATTACAGTTATATATTGCCCGAATGCCCCTCTTGCACAGTAAGCACCGTGTAACTCTCTTCTGCAGTTCGCAGGATCCCATACCCACCACATATATCCATATCCAAATTCACCGTTCTTATAGAATCCCGGATTCATATCTTTTGAATGAGTTATAAGACTGGTACTTTTTTTCACCCACTCTGCAGGAATAATCTGCTTGCCATTATAACGCCCTTTATTCAGCATAAGCCTACCTATTCTTGCCATGTCCCTTGTAGAAAAATACATATGATATGATGGATAGACTGACCTTGAGAGATCCCCTCCCTTCTCATGCATAGACCGGGTAAAATCCTCCATTTCAAGAGGTTTTACCAGCTCCTCATTTACAACATCAAATATATCTTTCCCTGTAATCTTTTCAAAAGCTCCACCTGCAGCATTAAAATCCCAGTTACTGTAAAGATAGTATGTACCCGGCTCCTTTGAACCTCTTTCAGGAGCATCTGCCAGATTATCCCCAGGATTGGAGGCAAGATGGTATACCCCTGATCTTGCAGATATGAGGTGTTCAACCGTAGCCTTTTTCTCAACAGGTAACAAGCCCCCAATGTCATCCATCCCCAGCTGTTCAAGATTTTTACTCAGGTCTATTGTTCCATTATTGACATATATCCCATAAATCATTGCCAGTACACTCTTTCTTACTGACGCAATATAACTTACTTTTTTTATATCTCCATATTCAAAAAGAACCTTGCCCCTGTAAATAACCATGAGACCTGTTGTGTTAAGAGTTTTACAGTACTCTTTCAGTTTCTTTAAGGACTCAGAACTAAAACCTGCCTTATCAGTATCATCGATTTTTACCCATGCATTCTGAGCAAAAGAGACAGAGTTTTTATTAAGAGCTTTGGTTTTATCATCACAACCAGTAAATATCCCAAGAAAAGTAACTACTACTACTAAAAAGAAAATCTTCCGGTAAAACATAACTCCTCCTTATTAGAACTAATGATATATAGACAGCACTTTAATAAAAAAAGTTTACAATATTCTGAAAATTGCCGACAACACCTGTACTTTACATATTTATATCGTATTGCAAAAAAATCTAATTTCCTCTATTTTGTATTATTGATATCTTAAACAGAGGAAATAATGTCCAGATGTGAATTTCTGAATGGTTGTATATTTTTCAATGATCTTATGAGGGATATGCCTGCTGGTACAAAAATATTTAAAAGAGACTACTGTATGTCCGATTTTATTAAATGTGCAAGATACAAAATAGCAATCTCAACAGGGAGATGTGACGTTCCCCGTGATCTGTTTCCCAATCAGATTGCTGAGGCCGAAGAGATTATAAAAAAACACTCTTAAGAGTTAAGGAAACAGCTACATTTAATGCAGCTGTTTCCCGGAGTTTCAATTTAAGATTTATATAAACTTAATTATTTACTTTGAAAACACTTCAGATCTTTACCTGCAATATCTTCCCAGCGGTAGTACTGGAAAGTTTTATCATCTGACATAGCAATAAAGGCACCATGGGGAAATTTATCACCCAAAGGAACACTTACTGTTTCAGATCCATCACTATTATTCGTTGAAACATCTACAATTTTCAGAAGTTTGTGCTTATGAGGATCAGTATCACTTCCTTCTCTGCTGTAAATATGGAATTTATTGGCTGCCTGATCAGATACAAGAATATAGCCTTTACCACCACCAAGGTCATAAATAGAGAGTCCTTCCCTGTCCTCTTTAAAACCTTCCGTAGCAAAAGAAGCCAGCTCCACTGATGCATCTGCTGCTTCAGGGTCTGCATAATACTTTCTGACTCCGTAACTTTCATCTGAATAGTAGACATAACCAGCTTCATCATCTACAACAATAGCTTCAATTTCATTGGTTCCGCAATGAGCTCCAAATGCCCTTACTTTGGCCCCCCTTATAATTCCGTTTTCTTCTTTCAGAAGATACTGAAAGAGATAACCATCTGCCGGACCATCTTTTCTACTCACAATAGCAAAGACTTCCCCATCTCTTCCTCTTCTGTAAAGAGCGATTCCCATTGGGCTTTTAATCTCTTCATTTTCAAAAACCGGAACCCCACCACCATCCAGAGGCACCATATCAGGTAATCTGTAGATTCTGAGGCAACTGGTATGCCTTTCAGTAACAACAGCAATATCTATCTTCCCCCCTTTATAAAAGAAATCGTACTCAACATCAATATTATTGGGTCTCTGAATCCCTTCAATTTTTTTCACAATTTTCCCTTTCAAATCAAATACGAAGACATTACCATTCATATTCTTATCTGTTCCAAGTACAAGACTTTCCGAAGGTTTATCTCTGTTGATCCATATGGCAGGGTCATCACTGTCATGCATAACCTGTTCTGTCGTAACAACCGGTTTTATGCGATTATTTTCTGCTAATGTAACTTTTTTCTGTTCAGTCTTATTACTACCTCCACAGCCAGTCAGCAACAGTGCTGTAGTAAGGGCAAAACTAAATAATTTAAACATCCTGTTCATTTTATACTCCATTTTAAGTTGTTTATCAGATAGTAATCTTTATACCCAGTGTTCCCCAGAATGAGTACCACTCGCTCTGAACAGGGTAGTTCTTATTTCCTATGTAGTAGACCAGCGGTTCATCTGTAATATTAACCAGCTGAGCATACACTCTTACATTCTTTGCCACCTTCACTGAAGCTGAAAGATCCAGCTGAAAATGCTCTTTATAATATTTGTCCTCATCACTGTTACTACCAACCTCATCTATATATTTCCCGTGATAATTTAGTGAAATTTTTGCTGAGAAAGCCCCTTTTTCATATGATATTGCTGCATTAGCCATGTGCTTTGCCTGTCCCGGTAAAGAAGCAAGGCTACCTTCTCTTTCAGGAAACACGGCTTCAGAATCGCAATAGGTATAATTGAAGAAAAGCCCTAATCCGTCGAAAGGTTTTGGCAGAAAACTGAGATTAGCCTGAACCGCCCCTTCAAATCCCCAGAGTTTTGCAGCATCCCCGTTTCTTGGTTGCTTAACCTTATATCTGTTTCCATCTGCGCGGTTCTCATAGAATCTGTAATCATATATATAGTCACTTAATCTCTTGTAAAAGACTCCTGCAGAAACATTACCTGTTCCGGCAAAATACTTCTCAACCATAAGATCCATATTCCATGATTTAGTTGGTTTAAGATCTGCATTACCTTTCTTAATCTCAAGATCCTCCTCTAGAATAAGTCTGTAGGGAGTCAGGTCGTAATAGTTGGGCCTTGCCATACTTCTGGTAACAGCAAATCTCACATTTGCTGAAGAGTCCAGATTATAAACCACATTAACCGCAGGGAGGAACATTCCATAACGGTTATTTCCTTTCAGCTCTTTTGTCGCTGCAAAATCCCCCTCATCATCAAATGCCATCTCATATCCAGTATATTCAATATCTGTATTCTCATATCTCACTCCCGGAATGATTGTGAGATTCTCCCCAATAAAGAGTTTAGTCATCAGATAACCCGCAAAAGTATTCTCTTCAGCTCTGTAGTCTGCCAGATCACTTTCCATATCTTTTGCACTTTCCAGACTGTAGTTACCTTTCAGTATCTGGTCTGCTGTATCTTTACCAAAAAAACGACCTGGATTATAACGGCCATCGATGAAATTCCCGGCACTCCAGTTATCAAGAAAAGCTGACATCATAATATCATCATCAGCTTCATAAACTGTAGCTTCATTGTCTCTCATCTTCTTCTTGTTTTTATACTTAAATCCGGTTTTGATCATTCCTGAGAAGCTTTTACCGGGTTTCACGGGAATATCAAAATCCACCTTACCTACCCAGTCTTTCTCAGACGTATAATTGTTCTCAACTACAAGATCATCCATTTTGTAATTGTTGATATCTTCATTCTGAGGATTTGCCTGAATATTATTTGAATCAATATTACCGGGGCTTACATTTGGATTGAACTCCACCTTCTTATGTTTAAATGTCAGATCTTTACGATCAGGCTCATCTTCATTGGCATAGGAGTATGACAGAGACACTTTCATCTGCATACCATTTCCAAACATGTGCTTCAGTTTACCTTTTACAGAGTATATTCTCTGGGATTCAAAACGATCCTTAACTTCCTTCTCCATACTCTCTTTACCTAATCTGTAGCGGGTACGCCTGCGATATTCCTGATCATCAAATTTGTTATAAACCCCATGCAGCACAAGGTCAGTGGAAGGAGAAAGCACAAAGTCAGTATTAACAGAAAAACCAACTCTTTTTCTGTTAATTGTGTAATCTCTTAACTGAAGATCATCAAGCTCCCGGTCATCATACTCAGCTTCAAAATTTTCAGTTCTCCTGTCTGTATTGTAGTAACTACCTCCAATAACCAGACCAATCTTATCATCCGCAAATCTTCTGCTGTACATAAGACTTCCATTCTGAAGAGTTTTCTCTGAACTATCGTTATATCCCATTCCAAGATTAAGATTCAGCAGAGGACGGGAAAGAGCCTTTCTGGTTTTCAGATTAACAGTCCCTCCGATTGCGTCCGCATCCATATCTGAAGTCAGAGTCTTGGATACCTCAATTGAATCCAGAAGCTCAGCAGGAATAACATCCAGAGCGACATTTCTGATATCCCCTTCAGGTGAAGGAAGACGCTCTCCATTGAGCATCATGGAATTGAGCCTTGCTTCTGTACCTCTGATAAGAACATATCTGCCCTCTCCCTGATCTCTCTGTACAGATATTCCCGGAAGTCTCTGAGTAGCCTCAGCACTGTTAGGATCAGGAAAACTACCAATAAGATCTGAAGCAACAATATTTGATATTCTTGAAGAGTTCTTCTGCTGGTTAAGAGCCTTAGCCTGACCTTCTCTCATTGGTTCACCAACAACTGTCAGCTCTTCATGAATTTTAACCTCAAGTACAATATTTTTCTCCACCAGTCTGTCTCCATTGACAACTACCAGAGCTTCACTCTCTCCAAGTCCAAGGTATTTAACCTTAACTTTATACTCTCCCTTAAGAACAGATGGGAGTCGGTATTCCCCATTAATATTCGTAATTGCATAATAGTTTGTTCCTTTAAGTACAACCCGGGCTCCTGGTAACGGGCTACCACTTTTATCTGTAACTTTCCCCTTTATTAAGCCGGTATCTCCGGCAGATAGGAAAACTGCAGAACAAAAAGTAAAAATAAGCAGAATCAAAACTTTAGTTAAAGAATTTGCACCTGATGCAGGTGTATCAGCAGTGCTGATCATAGTAAAACCTCCGGTTAAAATTTTTATGGATAAATATCAGTAAACCAATGGCTATTTATACACATAAAATTTAATGATAAGGAGAATCTTCCGTTAATCCCGGGTTAAAATAGTGTTAAGCCCTACACCAAAAGGATCGTATAATTTAGATATATAAGAAAAGAGGCAGGTTCACAGATAATATTTTTTACATAAAACCGTGACACCCAGCCATGAAAAGTTAATTTTATAAACAAACCCCGGCCTTAATTCTTTAGGAGGAAAGCCGGGGTTAAATAGAAAACAACTTTTGCCCTGTTAACAATAATATTCATAAATTCACCAATTTCTTATACAAAATTGAAAAAAGATCTTTTCCTGTATTTTCTATTTCAATAATCCACAGTAACCTCATGTAAAAAGTAGTTGTTGAAAATATCATTGTTTAAGACTAATCTGATCTTAGTGAGGTGAAACCATGATAATTACTGAGAAAATACTCAGAGAAATTGATACCAACTCCAAACATCTGGCAACCCGTTGGACACAGGAAATCACTTCATCCCCTCATACCAGAATGTATAAAAAACTCTCATCTGAAGAGTTAATCGCAAGAGGGGTTGAAGACTTTAAAAATATAGTTGACTGGCTGAAAAAAGGGTTCAAGATGGTAGAAATAGGCCGGGTTTACGCTGAAACCGGCAAGCAAAGATATAAAGAAAAAATTCCTCTCTGCGAAATTCTCTTTGTCTTCCACCTCTCCAAAAAGATTCTGTGGGAATTTATAGTTTCAGCAGACATAATCTCAAATACAGTTGAAATTTATCAGGCAATGAATCTTAGCTCCCGTATACATACATTTTATGATTTTGCCTCATTCTACCTTATCAGAGGATATACCGAAGATATGTACAAAAAACTTGGAAATGTAAAAGATATTGATAAGAAGCTGATTGAGGGAATATTCCCTGAAGGCTCATTCTATTATGAACAGGAAGATGCAAAGGCCTGGATAGAAAGCTGGAACCTGTTTAAGGTCAAGTAAACCGAATACATTATTCAAAATAATAAGAAAAAATTTATTTTTTTGCAGGAAAAAGAAATTACGGTTGTTTAACTTTTACAGCGTGATTAAACGCTAAACTAAAGGCAACTGAATTACAATTTTCATGAGACAGCCACTGGCTGTCTCATCATCACAAAAAATCTCCGAAAATCACACAAAGAACAGAGCCCGACACAGGCATACAAAACAAACACAGACCTTTCCAGTATAAGAACCAGTATTTTCAGAAAAACTGCAGGAAAACCTACTGTCATCTGTTAACAACTCAGATCTTTAAAGATCAGCAGGAGGCCATATGAAGTATATGATGACTTTATTCAGATTGATAATATTTATCATTCTCCTGATATCTGTACTGTCTCTTTAAAAGTTGTGTTAATAGATTGTTTAATCTCCTTTGTAGAAGGGTGGGACTTCCCCTTCCCACCCTTCAGGGATTTTCAGAATTTTCTTTACTAATGTTTCTGCCTGCTATATAATACTGGTAACAAACAAACTTTACTGAAGTTCCTCTCCGAGGGGAGTGAGGAGCTTCTTAAGACAAATTGAAAAATTTTCCAATTACTTCATAAATATAGACATGAACAAAAAAATAGTAGTAAATGACAGGATGCAGCAGAACTATGTATATTACCGTACTGAACCTGAAGGAAAAAACTTTGATCCTGAATTTATCCCGGATCTTACTCCTGCAGAAATGCTTGAGCTGGGAGTATTTGGCGGTAAATATCTTAACGATTGCACAGAAGAGTTTCCTGATGAGTGGTTCATAAAAGCAAAAACCTGCAAAGAGCACCACAGACCTGATCTCAATTTTTTTGGAGTAAAAGCATCCAAATCTCTCGCTTACTGGAAGAAAAAAGGATGGATTCACCCTCAGGATCCAAGAGGATGGTTTCAGTGGTACTGCCGGTATTATATGGGCAGAAGAAGTGACGATGATCAGAGACAGATCAAAAGGTGGAAAGCTATGACCCGCCATATCGCCCAGATCAGAAAAAATTGCCCTCCCGGAATACTCACCTGCAGACCCAGGCAGCGACAGGCACTACTACACTGGGCCTATGACAGCAGGAAATTCTGAACAGAAATTTCTATTTGCCTTCATCTTAATTTGACAAATATCAGTAAATTAATCAGAATTAAAGATTATTTGTCGGAGGTATTATGGCACTTTTAAAATGGAATTCCAGATATTCAGTTAATATTTCAGAAATTGATAAACAACATGAACATCTGATCAACACAATCAATGAAATGCACGACTCAATGAAATCAGGTAAAAGCAGAGACGATCTTGATAAGATATTCTCAAGTCTTATAACTTATACCCAGAAACACTTTGCCCTTGAAGAGCGATTTATGACAAGAGCTGACTACAGAGATTTTACGGCTCATAAAAAAGAGCATGAAGATTTTACTGCTATAGTTGTTGACTATAAGAAGCAGTTTGATGAAGGTAAATCAACAGTATCAATTAAAACAATGAACTTTCTGATGACCTGGGTTACCAAACATATCATGAGTTCCGATAAGAAATATACTGTCCCTCTTAATGATGCCGGTATACAGTAGGAAGAGTTCTATTCCATAGACTCTACCAGAATCAGAACAACCTCATGTAAGTGCGTATAAACTTACAAATTACATGGAACTGTTTTTTTATCCAGACGTTATATCAGGTATAGAAACTGAAAAAAGTCAGGAGGATAAATTGATGGACGCAGTAAGACGACTTAAGAGATCAAACAGAGAAAAAATGCTTTGCGGTGTATGTGGAGGATTAGCAGAATATCTGAATGTGGATCCTACTATTGTAAGAATACTGTATGTACTGGTTTCAGTGTTAAGCGTAGCATTCCCGGGCATAATAGTATATCTTCTGTTTTGTCTGATAGTACCCAAATCAGAAGTATACTAGGCAAAATGATTCTCTATTAGTAATACCGGCTCTGATAAAAACCGGTATTACTGATCGATCTATCTGATCAGCATCTTAACATCAGTACAACTCTTTACTAACTATCCACCTCTTCTTTAATCTTACCAACAGTTCTGTAGTAGAATTCTGTATAGTGTGCAGTTCTACATAAAGGACAGAATCTATTGAGAGCTTCTCCATAAATTTCAGGAGTATCTTTGTAACCTTTAATACTAAACTCAGGTTTAAGCAGGATTTTGTCTCCACTACTGTCAAAACATCTGGTACAGTAGAAATTTCCTTCTGCTTCATCTTCAAACACATATGCTTCTTCTGAAACCTTCGGTTTTCCGGCAATCTTTTTCCGTTGTTCTTTCAACCTGAGAACCTCTTCTCTTAACTGAAGATTCTCCTCTCTGAATTCCACTATCTGAATCCTCAGATCAGCAACACTATTCTGAAGGTTCAGTACTAAATCTCTCACCTCACTATCCCCGGACTCCCGGGTTACTCTCTTTATTGCTACAGCAATATCCCCAATATCTTCAAGAATTTCCTTTGCTGCAAAAAGTTTCATTTGCTGTGCCCTCTCCTTACACTTTATATATAACACCATACGCAACATATATCAAATCATAAGTAAAATAAAAAAATCAAAAGCATAAAAAACAAATATTTAGGTCAATTCCACTGTTTACAGAACTTGCTCCGTCCTTTCTTCTACAATATAATAGCCTCGGGAAACATCAGGAGATAAAATGGTTAAAACAGTGTTTTTTTTAATAATGACTTTAACAGCACCAATACTCACAGCTGCAGGTACAGATATTGAGATAAAGATTCCATCCCCTGCAGAAGAGGCATCTTATATATGGCGGACAATAAAAGATATGCCTTTTTTTATAAAAAACCGCTACAAAGTCAGCTTACCGGATTCTCCTGTAATAGACAGATTAAAACAGAAATCCCTTCAAGGCACATTCTCTTCCACTGATTATAAGTCGATTCTGGATCTTATGAATTCAGGAATATACAAAAAATCAGATTATAGTGCCGGATTCAGAACAATAAATGCAGGAATTCCTGTCCTGAGGAGTATGATCAGAAGATTTATACAACTACCCAAAAAGTGGGACTTCAAAAGCTTCAACAAATACACAATTACCCTTACCTTATATGGGCCGGGTGGAAGTTACAATCACAAAAAGGGTTCTGTTCTGATATATACAACACCAGAGGGTAAATTCAAACAGTACGCAGATCCCCTGAACACTCTTATTCACGAGCTGGTACACATCGGAATAGAAGACTCTCTTATTCAGAAACATAAGATTCCTCACTCAATGAAAGAAAGAATCGTAGATAAACTAGTTTATACATGTTTCGGTAAAGAGTTGCCGGATTACAGAGTTCAGGATATGGGAGACAGGAGAATTGATCCTTATCTTCAGAAAACCTCAGACATAGAAAATCTTGAAACAAATCTCATTAAATTAACTAATCCTTCTGAACAACAGTAGAAGTGAAAATAAGGGCAGAAAATTTTCCACCCATCTATAATTAAGACAGAACCTATTTAATTCTGATAAGATCCCCTTTCTTCATACCTGAACCACTTACAATTCTGGCTTTTGAAGCTTTCCCGTTCCCCAGGTTGTTGGTAACAACGCTTATTGTACCAATTCTCTCTTCTTCAGCTCCAAGAGACAATCCTGTATCAGGATCTATAAGCTCTTCTCCTTTTGAGTAAACTGCAAGAACATCCCCGACATTGACCCCCGCCTCTGCTCCTGAGTTTATATACACAGTATTCCCTGTAACTCTGATGATTTTTGCTTCCCATGGCATCTTAACCATCTGCCGGTCAATTTTTTTCAGCATCTCTTTTATAGCTTCTCTGGTAACCTTACCAATGAGAGATTTATCAAAATCGTTCTGACTTCTGAATCTGAACTCAGTAGTTCCTACTTTAAGTCCCGCTTTTTTCTTCTCTTTTCTTACAGTTTCTGAAGCAATAATCTCACCAGTTGTAGTATTAACAAATCTAAGATCGATACCAACAGTAACCTTTGATTTCCTTACACCCAGAGATTTAACAAAAAGTTTATTGGTATTTATGCTTCCACCAACACTACTTCTCTTTACACCGTACTCTGTTACAGCTCCTATAATTGCCAATTGAACCCCAAGTAGTTTACCTGCCTTCGCAGCACTCTGCTGAGTCACTGCTCCTCTCAGTCCCAGATCCTGCTCCTTCATTATCTTATCAAGAGAGTTCCGTTCAAGAACTCTGTACTTACCGGACTTAACAAGAGCTGTAATAAGCATATCAGCCATACCTCTGCCAACAGTTTCACCTGTCCACCACATATGCTTGTTTCTGGTTTTATCCTCAAACTGAAAAACCGCAACTCTCTTTTTTATCGAAGCTTTTCCTTCCTGAGCATAAACCTGACAGAAACCTGTACTGAAAATAAGAATAATAGCTAATGATATAAGTCTCTTACTTAAAACCATAATGCCTCCTGACAACTGCATATTTATAAATTGAATTTGCCTACTAAATACAATAGTCAGAAAAAGAAAGCTATCATCAGATATCTTCAGATTTCAGAAATCACCCCTTTCTACCCTCTGCTTCCATTAGCCATACAGTATAACCATCTTCATCAGGTATCTGCTTAAAACCAAGTTTACGGAATAACCTTGTTGAATTGATATTATCTTTGAGGATATAGGCATAAAGCCTCACTTTACCCAGCTCGTCAATCAGATAATCTATTACAGCACTCATTGCTTCAGAAGCATAACCATCACCCTGACATTCTGCTGCAAGAGTTACCCCCAGTTCAACAGCGCCGGATCTTTCATTCAGGAAATGTATTCCCACATCCCCTACCAGTTTATCCGTCTGTTTTTCAAAAAGCCCTAACTGGTACCATGTACCGGGAGTATCAGGTTTTTGAGCAATTTTACCTATAAACTCCTCTGCATCAGAAACAGTTTCAGGTATCCAGCTCTGATATCTGTTAACAATTTTATCTGATCTGTAAAAAAACAGTGCTTCAGCATCCTCAGTTCTCAACGGCTTAAGTACAAGTCTTTCAGTTCTGATCACCTTCAATCTCCTTTCTCATCTTCAATGTCAAAGTCTTAAAAACAAGTTCATAAGACATATCCACCATTCTTTTCATAAGTTCATCAGAAACATCACCATCTTCATAGATAGAGTTCCAGTGCTCTTTATTTAGATAATATCCCGGTATAATATCCTCATGTTCATCTCTCAGTGATTTTGCCAGAAGGGGTTCGCATTTGAGAGATATAATAGGACGCTTTTCCTTATTATGCCCCTGCATAACAAACATTTTCCCCCCGACCATATATCTGAAAACTTCCCATTCAACTTTATAATCTTTAACTACTCCGGCTTTAGCACAACAGTATTCCTCAAGCCACTCATAACTCATCAGCTTACCTCCTCTGATATTATGATTATAGATATATACAGGTAAAAAATAAACTTCATACTTGAATTATTGTCACCTCTGAACAATACTTGGTTAATACAAAACAGGAGGAAGTAATGAGAAGAAACTACCTTTTAATTTTACTACTTATTTTAAGCTTAAGTTTTACAGCATGGAGCGGTTCTGAAGATTCAGACACAGTAATAACCCGGATAGAAGCTCCGGTTGTTACAGATTCAGGGAAATTTTCCTTCATTCTTTTTGGGGACACCCGGACAAGCTCAACAGAAGATCTGATGCAACCTGATAATAAGGCATATAAAAATATCAGAAACAGAGTGTTTAACGCTGTAACAGCTACTCTGAAGAAGAAAGATGCCAGTTTTACTCTCTTTACAGGTGACATGATCTGGAGAGGAGGAGATAACAGCTACTGGAAAGAAGCAGAATCTGTTCTGACTCCATACACAATGAAAAAAATCTATCCTATAATGGGGAACCATGAACTGTGGGATGTGAATAAAGAGGGCGAAGGTCTCAGGAATTTCGGTAACGCCTTCCCCCACTTAAAAACCAGAGATGGTAAGGTTCTGCACAACTACTGGTTTATGATTGGAGATAACCTTTTTATTAATCTCTGTACAGGAAAATATGGTAAGAACTACTCTAAAGAAAATGCTTATAAATGGGACAAAGAGTGGACCTGTACTGTCGCGAATTTTCCTCAGGTTAAAAAAGCAATGGTAAAAATCATCAGTTCCTTTGCAAAAGAGAAGAAGAGAGGCAATGTATTTGTACAGTATCATAAGCCAAGTTTCTCTTACTACAAACATCCACCTCTGGATTCAGTCAACGATCCGGCAGTTGTTTTAAGTAACCTGAAAAAAGAGTATGCTCAGCTGGACATGTATGTTTTCAACGGACATAACCATACAACCGAAATCTACAACTACAATGCAGTTAAAGTCATTGTTGCAGGTGGTGGTGGTGCTCCGGCAAAGCAGAAATATACTCCATATCCGGCTCCTTACAAACCAGTTAAAGAGCTGTTCTGGGCTGCTCTTGGAATAGATAAAACCAAACGCCCCAGAAGAGCAAACTATTTTACAGTTGATATAGACATGAAGCGCAAAACTCCGGTTCTGATTGTTGAAAAATGTCTTGGAAAGATGAAAAAAGACGGACTTATAAGATTCTGTAACGGCTGTTCTATAGTAAAGGGTGAAATAAAACCAAATCCTGAGAGACAGAAATATGACGCCAATCTTGATAACTTTATAAAAGATTTTTAAAGAAACATCATATAGCTAATGCGTAAAGCCTGTGAAGGCTTTACGCACTTATAACGATAATTATAAGTAGCTTAACAAACTATTCGTATCTTATGTTTTCTGCAGGTTGTCTGCTTGCAGCCCTGGTAGTAAGATAGATAATCGTTCCAAGAGCCAGAAGAATACTGATAAGTGTAGAAGAGATGAAATAGATGGGATTCAGATCAATTTTATATGCAAAATTGTTCAGCCATCCTCTCATTATCAGATACCCTGCAGGCAGAGCAATGAAGTTTGCAAAGCCTATCCATTTTATGAACTCTCTTATTAATTGAAAATTGATTACAGATGTTGTAGCCCCCAGTACTTTTCTTATGCCTATCTCTTTAGTCTTCTTAACAACAGCAAAATATGTAAGAGCAAAGAGCCCTCCAATTGCAAGTAGTATCACAATAACAGCTCCATAAAAAACTATCTGATTAAATATATCCTCTTTACGATACATTTTCCTGAAAATCTCATCCACAAAAACCGGACTAACAGCAGTTTCAGGTTCCAGCTGTTTCATCTCTTTTTTAATAAGGTCAAGCACTTCTTTTACCTTACCTGCTTTAAATCTCACAGATATTGTATGGAATCCTGTTCTGTAGTTACTAAGTACAAGAGGATCAATTTTCCTCTTTAGTGAGAAGAAGTGATAATTTTTCACAACCCCTATTACAGTGAAATCCCTGTTAAAATAGTTCAACTTTTTACCAATAGCCTCTTCTGCATCTACCCCGGCTTTCTTCAATACTTCTTCATTGACAATAATACTACTACGATCACTTTCACTGTTTTCAATAAAATCCCTGCCGGCAATCAGCTCCAGTCCGTATGTTTTTATATATCCCGACTCAACTCTGTTCTCATACATATTATATCTGTCATTCAGAGTTCTGCCTCCGAAATTTGTCAGTAACTGCCCGCTTCTTCTCTGCCCCGGGATACTCTCAGAACCTGCAATACTGATAAACTCCGGGTGATTCATTAATCTGTTTTTCAGAACTCCACGGGTGGCGGCATCAGCTACCTGAAAATTCAGCACCTGCTCTCTATTAAAGCCCGGATCTATATCCTTCATAAAATTCAGCTGGTTATAGATAACAAGAGTCGATATTATCATCACAACTACAACAGCAAACTGTACCAGCACTGTAAAATTAACGAGATAGTTCTTTTTTCTTCCTATCCCGGGACCTTCAAATAGCGTAAGGGTTCTGGTCCGGGCCATAAGTGCCCCTGGAAGTAGTGAGGCAATTACTCCAATAAGCATAGATACTGCAAGGGTAATAAGAGAGATCAGCATCCAGTTCTCTTCAAATTTAGCGAGTTCCATCTCAACAAGTTCACCAAACCCGTTCAGAAAACTGAAATACAGCACAATACTTACTATTCCTGTTATAAAAACCGTGGCAAGAGATTCCCCCAGTAGCTGATACAGAATCGCTCTTTTTCCTGCTCCCAGAACCTTTCGCAGCCCCATCTCTTTGAAACGATTCTGTAATCTTGCATTGAGAATATTTATAAAATTAAGCCCTGCAATAAAAAGAAGAATAAAAGGAAAAGCAGAGAAAACATACACTCTGAGAATATTACCCTGTACTTTGAAATCATAACCCATATCAGATGAATATAATCTTATATCTTTGAGGTTCTGAAACCTCACAACTCCGTGATATCCATACTTCTCTCTTGGTTTATAAATCCTGTCACACACCTCTTTAACCTGAGCCAGCACAACATCTCTTCTATATCCCTCTTTTATTGCAAAATAGTTATATACCTCATTACTCTTCTGCTTTTGTAGCCATTTAAGATTGGCAAAAGGCATAAAAACACTGTAACTGAAATGGGAGTTGTAAGGAGTATCCTCAATAACTGCCGCAATTCTGAAAGATGAGTATTTATCTCTTTCTTCCATCATCTCCAGCTGAATATTTTCACCTGCGGCATTAATAGTTCCAAAAAACTTAATTGCTGAAGATCTGTTAATAACTACTGTATAGGGGTCTTTAAGGGCATCTTTGAAACTCCCGTCAAGAAGTTTAAAATCAAATAGCCTGAAAAAATTATTATCTGTATACAGAATTGGATTGTTCTCAAAGACCTTCCCTTTGTACCTTGCGGACATTCCCCGCCATCCCTTAAATATTCTGGTTGGCGTTTCAACTCCATCAATCTTCCCATATTCATGAACAAGAGGAACCATACTCATGGCTGTTCTTGCACCCCGGTTTTCAGGATTCTCTGATATGGTAATGATCCTGACTATACGGTCAGACTTCTTATGAAATGAGTCGTAGTTTAACTCAGCATAGATATATGTAGCAATCAGCATTGTGGTAAAAATACCTGCAGTTAAGCCGATTATGTTGATAACAGATGAGAGTCTCTCTCTCTTAAGATTACGAAAACCTGTTTTAAAGTAGCTGCTTATCATATTACTTCTCCGGTTATTTTATCATATCAGAGAGTATGCAATAGGCGTGCCAATCCAAAACATTGATTTTTAGAGGCCCCGGATAAAATCTGCCGTTCACCATGCGACGTTGATGTCCGCACCCGGACAATATAAATTACGATAGTTTAAACTTTTTCTGCACCAAAAAACGGTAAGAGAAGCATGATTCTGAAAATATAACACAGGGTAACGGGGTTATCTCCAAACCACCTTAACTTAGGGTACATTTAAACAACTGCAACAAAAATCTTTATGTTTTTTTCAACATTTTTTGTTTTTTATTCGCGTGCATTCGCGGTTCAGAAAGATTATATGAGTTTTGAGGCAGCCGGCACAGACTGCCTCTATCTGTCTTATCCTACTGTTTCACAATACTTCTGATTGTTTCAAAAGCTCTTGGATCATCTATATCACTCAGAGTATCCAGAGCTCTCTTTCTGACTTTTGAAACAGGATGGGATTTTGCTATTTCTGCCAGGTAAGGAACCCCTCTGTTATTATCAAGGTCTTCAAAAGCATCAACCGCTTTACACTGTATTCTCAAAGTCTTATCCTCCCATGCAATTCTCTTAAGAGCCCGGGCAGCTTCAGGTGTTCCAACATCACCAAGTACATTAATCGCTTTCAGCCTTATATAGATATTATTGGCACTATCAGCAATCTTAATAAGAGCATTAACTGCTACAGGAAGCTCAATATCTTCAAGTCCGTTTACAGCAGCTCTTCTGACATCAAGGGAGAAATCCTGCATTGCAGTCTTCAGCAGAGCTTCTGCTGCAACAGGACTATTCTGATCACCCAGCTCCCCTGCTGTCCGTTTCCGTATATTATCACTGTAATTACCTCTGAGAACAGAACTCATGAACTGAATAACATCACTACTGTTTGAGTGATAACCCAGAGCTGAAATATAGCGTTTAGCCACCTTCTCATTCTTCTCTTTGAGAAAAAGATTTTTCATAAAGGTAAAACTTATCTTCTCATCTGTTTTACCAAGCCAGTAGATACGGTTTCCGCCACTATTAAAAGGCATGGACATATTACTATGAACTATTCTCACCGGGTATCTGCCTTTCTCTGGTTCAAAAAGGAAAAGTACTGCCACCTCTTTTGATACTCTCTTTATCTTCCGCCCTTTTCTTTTCCCGTCAATATTGGCTATAGCTTCTTCTGCTGCTTCCCTGATCTGTTCTCTGTTACTTTTTCTCACAGGAGTTTTTACTTTATAACTACTACCATAAACAATCTTTCCAAGAGCTTCTCCTTTCATATTCACAAATGTTGAGTCGAAATTACAGGTAGTTATGCAGCCACAGAACCTGTCACTACCCAGAAACCATGTATTTTCTCCCATCATCCGGTCAACGCTCCATGCTATCCAGAAACTCCTCTTACTTCCCATTCCGTCTTTAAAAGCTTTCTGCCATTTTGATGCAGGAGTACCTGAATCACCGGCTCTGTTTATCAGCTTATCTGCCCCGGCTTCAGCGGATACACAGAACAACAGAATAATAAGATGCACTACTAATATTTTTTTATAAAGTTCCACTATCTTTCTCCAGTATGTTTATTAAATGGTTCAGCGGATTTGAATCAATCCGCTGGAATATCTTTTCAGATAACGATTATCTTTTTTCTCAGTTTGCTCCAAGAATTTTACTCAGAGCTTCTCTTGCTTTGGCAGAACCTATCTCTTCAAGAGCATCTATTGCAGCTTTTCTTACCTTCATACTCTTTGATTCCATTGCAAACTTCAGAAGCATTGCTACAGGTTCGTCTCTATTATAATCCTCAAGACCGTTAATGATATCGCATAGCAGTTCAGGATTTGTTTCTGTTTCTGCCAGCTTCATAAGAAGAGGAATTCCTTTATAACTTTTAAGATCTTCAATATTATCAATTACCTCTTTTCTTACCTTCACTCTTCTGTTTTTACGATAAACTTCCAGAAGCTTTTCAGGATTACTTTTCTTAAGTCTGTCACTAAGAGCTTCCACAGCTTTACAGGCAATATCAGCATCTTCAATATTGAGAGCCATATCGTAAAGTACATTTTCCGCTTCAGGAGTTTCGAAATCCTCTATGGAATTGATTGCACTCTTTCTCAGTTTTAGATCTTTAGAAGTTTTTACAATTTCAACAAGAGCATCAAGAGCCTCTTTAGAGTGTTTTGAACCTTCACTTCTAACATCTTCCATTGCTTCAAGAGCTGCTCTTTTGATAACAGAAGTCGCATTACTCTTTACTATCTGCATAAGCACTTTTACTGTTCCCGGACGATTTATGTCTGAAAGAGTATCAATCGCTCTTCTTCTGAGCCTCTCATTCTTTTCTGTCAGAGCAATCTGCTTTATTTTACTGAAAGCCACAGGATTATTGAAATCTTCCAGAATATTTATAACCCTTCTTTTTAATTTAGGGTCAGCAGATGAGTCGTACATATCAATTATTGTTTTCAGTGATCTCTCATCACCGATATCTTCAAGTGCCTGAAGAGCTGCAAGTTTCACATCTGCATTCTGGCTCTCTTCATAAGCTTTGATAACTGTTATGTACTCTTTCTTACCTTTTTTTGCCAGAATATGACCGATTCTGATAATGTTGGATCTTGCATCATCACTCCACTTGCTTCTTTTATACTTCTTAATAAACTCTGTATAACAACTGAAAACCTTCTCCAGGTCCTGCCCGGTTTTTTCCCTGCAGTAACAGTGCCAGAAAAGGGCATCATCCACATAGTGACTCTCCGGATAAAGCTTTATAAAGCTGTTGAACTCTTCTGAAGCCTTTTTCCAGTTCTCTTTAAGTATAAGATTATAGGCATTTCTGAAGGCTTTAATATCTTTCTTCTTGTACTCATTCTCAGCCATCACAGACAGAGAAGGCAGTATCAGCATACACACAAACATTAACGCAGCCATTACTCCGGCTCTTCTATTAACTTTCATACTTTCCTCCCATTTCGGGTTATTAATAACTTTCAACCCGTCTTTTATTTGTTTCTCTTCGAAGATCATTAACTCGTATACGGTAGAGCACACCGTTTATATAGCGGTTATCCTTTACCATCTTAATTGTCTCTACTTCCATACCTTTATCGTAATTTGCCAGTTGAAGAAGAATAACTTCCAGATCACTGATAAGTTCTTTAAGTCTTCTCTGTCTGGATTCCCCCAACCCCTCTTTAAGAAGTGCTGCCTCTTTAACAAGATCACTGGTTACACTCTTCTGATAAGCAAAATCCATAACACCCGCCTCTTCTGTTTCAGGGTCAAAATTATCTATAGCAAGCAGAATAACTCTGGAGCGGTTGATAAAATGTGAAGCTCTTGTCAGAAGTGCCCCCTCGGATTTATCATCTGAAGCAATCATTAGTCCACTGTTTCGTGAATCCTCTCCCAGCTCTCCACTTTGAGAAAAGAATATACTTCCTATAAATATCCCTATTACCAGAACGGCTGCTGCTGCAATACTCTGCTTCAACCATGAAAGAGTAAAAATCTCAAAAGATTTTCTCTTCTTCTCAGTAGTTGTTCCGGATTCCTCAACAACCCCCTCTTCAACCATTCTGGAGTGAAGCCTGTCAGTGAAGCCTTCCCAGAAATCCTCAGAAGGTTCCACTCTTTTATGGGGTTTTGTAATAACTTCCTGCTCACTAAAGTTTCTGCTGCAATTTGGGCAACTCTCAAGATGTTTGCTCACAGAAGCCATCTCACTATCAGAAAGCTCTTCTGCTGAATACTCATCAAACAGCATCTCACAATCCCTGCAACTAATCATTAAACATCTCCTGTTTACAGAACTTATACTCCTCTGTCAGAGGTGCCAGCTTCTTCTGTAACTTCTTCTTACCTCTGAAAAGCATTGTTTTCACCGTATTAACAGAAAGAGACATTACTTCAGCTATTTCCTGGTGTTTCAGTCCGTTATAGTACCTCATCACAAAAGCTGAATGTTCCTGTCGGGAAAGCTCCCCAAGAACCCCTCTGACTCTGTTGTGCAACACCTCTTCAATAGTGGCTTTTTCCGGGGATTTTATCTCCCCGCTCCCTATAGCTGAATCTGAATCACGCTTCTCAAGTTCTGTATCATCTATATAATCGCTTCGGTTTTTCTGTTTTCTTACGACATCAAGAGAGGTATTTACTGCAATCTGATGTATCCATGAACTGAACTTCGCATCAAATCTGAACTTATCTATGAATCTGAACACTTTAATAAATACCTCCTGTGCAATATCTTCCGCCTCATGTCTGTCACCACAGATATCATAGGCAATGAAGTAAACTTTTTTCCTGTAGAGACCAACAATCTCATGAAAGGCTCCACTATCTCCTTTACATGCCCTCTTAACAAGCTCTACCTGGTAGTTGTTGTCATTTACATCGCTACTCATGATCTGTCTCAGCCCTAGCGATGTTTCCGCAAGCCATTGGCAAACTGCCTCCTTAATTCAATTATCAGTCTTTACATCAGGCATTACAACAACTGCCCGATATTAATCAGACTACTCCCTTTACAAAAAAGGGTTACAAAAAAAATTTCAGTGGAGAAAGCAGCTTCCGATCAGAGTGACAGAAGCTGCATAGATTGTAAATGAGTTAACTGATAAAGCTACATTTCCATATGTTCATCATGGTCTGATGGATATTTCATGGTAACTGTTTCATCACTATCAGATGGATACTTGTTAGTCGCCTTTACAACAATATCCTGCTTCTCTTTAAGCATATCACCAAGAATACTCTCATCAGTGTCTGAAGGATATTTGCTGGTTGCACCACCACTGGTTCCTTCCATCTTATCCTCTGAAACCTGATTCTCAAGAAAACGTGCAAAAAATGGTCTTTTTTTGTTTTCCATTTTTCCCTCCTATATTTTTTAAATTCTCAACGTCTGTAACTTCTATCCATAAGAACTGAAGCTATTGCCCCGGCAATCGGCAGTCCTGCGCACCTGTCCAGCCAGAAGAACTCCCCTCCGGGATTGTTCTCCAGAAAAACATACTTACCTTCAGGTGTTACAATTATATCCATAGCCCCGTAATTGATCTTAAAATAGTCCATAAATTTCAGGAGTTTAACTTTAATATCTTCCGGCAATTCATAAGGCTTCCAGTCATTTATCAGCTCTGCCCCTTTTTTGCGCCAGTCCACCTCAGCACCTCTCCTCAGAGCAGGATCAATGGAAGCTGCAAAAATCTGATCCCCCACAATAGTTACTCTTAACTCCTGTATATTATCCAGCTTCTCCTGAAATATCATTGGGCAGTATTTCAGGTCATTCAGATGCTCCATATCATCAGCAGAAACTTTATTTGTAAAGACAACATGCTCCTCACCATTTCTGTAAAGAGCAAAAGAGGACTGCATTTTGGTAATAATCCCATCTTTACATCTGCCAGACAGTTCCCTTACTGCTCCCGGACTGTTTGTAACTACTGTATCCGGTACATTAAGTCCCAGCTCTCCCGCAACTTTCAGCTGAAGCAGTTTATTTTCTGAATATCTAACTGAGTGGTAACTATTCATTGTAAAGACATCCATAGACTCCAGAAGTCCTACGAACAACCTTCTGGATTCCTCTACTGATGGTCTTATAATATCTTCACCAAGGTCCCCAGGTAGTTTCCCACCCAGACTTAATCTTCTGTACCATACAGCATCTATTTCCGAAAGGTTCCATCGACCTTCACTGTTTTCCATATAGAGATCTGTACCAGAATCTGAATACCCGGCTTCAAGTTTTACAGAAACAGGAAACTCATCACTATTAAACCGGACAACCTCTCCTCCAAGTGCTTCAATCTCTTTCCCCACCATCTCCACAGATTCGTTATCATTACTATGGGTAACAACTAATACTCTCATTATCTATAACCTCTTTTTAAACGATTTTGCAATTGCCACTGAAACAGGATATTCCAGAAACTTTTCAAGCATTCCCCACTCCCCTCCGGGATTAACTTCAAGAAAAATATACTTCTCATCAGGAGTTCTGATTATATCTACAGCCCCATATCTCAGTCCCATACTCTTCATAAATTTACGAAGAGTATCTTTAACTCCATTCGGCAGGTCACTATGTACCCAGCAACACTCTCCTGTTGCTGCAAGTCTCCAGTCAACTTTCCCTCTCAGACTATTTGAGGCATCTATTGCACCAGTAAAAATTTCACCATCTACATAGATAACCCTTAACTCACACTCTTTCTCCACCAGTTCCTGAAAAATCATTGGACAGTATTTAAGACTGTCCAGATCTTCAAGATCTTTCTCTTCAACTCTGCTGGTGTACATAAAAGGTGTTGATCCATCCATACTCGCACTAACTGCAGTGAGCATTTTGGTAACAACTCTACCTTCACATCTGTTAAAAAAATCTCTTACTGCAGATGGTTCATTACCTGTAATTGTATCTGGTATATCAAATCCTGCAGAAACAGCTTCCCTTAACTGCAACATCTTATTTTCCCCTCTGACAGAAATTTCAGGCAGATCCATCCAGGGCAGGTGATACAGGCTACTCATCCAGCCTCTGAGGCTTGCATCTGTCTCTCTCATACAGCTTGCTCTGTATCTATGGTCCAGATCTTCAGCCGGCTTACCTATTCTAAGTTTCCTGAGCCATACACCACCAATATCAGCAACTTCAATATTCTGCCCTTCAACTGTAATAGTGGAATTACCTTTACCACTGATAAAAGCAGTATTTAATTTAATTGATTCCGGGAAACCGTCTGAATCGACTCTTACAGGTTCCAGTCCCTCTTTCTCAAGAGCGCCCATAACTCTGTCAACAACATAATAATCCTCACTGTGAGTAATACACAGTATTTTCCTGCACATAACTTCTAAAACTCCCCATACAGCAGCAACAACTTCATGTTAACCAGACATCCTCTCATAAAACCCTTAAGAGGCCCCCTGTTATATCTGCTGTTTAAGATTCAGTATACCAGTCCCGCACACAAGTTTCAATTAAGTATCATACAATATCAAATAAAGGAACAGAATATTATAAAATCTCTTGTCTATCTGGTTTCCAGAATATCCACTCTGGTAACAAAAATAATCTCACAGGCCCCATCTCCAGTATCATTACGGGTTAAAGAACTGTTCCACCTGTAATTGTTCCTTCCCTCAACATTAACAAGCATTCCTGTAATTCTTACAATATCACCTTTTCTTATCTGCTGAAGCTCTTTCTCTATTCCGGGAGTTGAAGGAATCATATGCATGTTGGCACTACAGGTTTCTATCTCACGTCTGGGAATAGGAAAATTATCAGTATACCAGCGATACCACCGACCTCCCTGACTTATATCAATTTTATCAAGAACCTTTTCGTCAGACATCCGTCCCCATCCAAGAGCAATATCCAGAGGTGATATTTCTGAATTCCTGTCAGAATAGTAATTCTCCCGACTAAGGACTTTCCCTTTAACAATAAATCCTGCTTTAGGAATAATTCTGTAACCTCTGAAAGCAAAAGCTTTTATACCTTTAATGGGCCCCTGAACCGGCACTTCACTTACCTTTACCCCGGGTCCCAGTTCCACACTATCTTCTCTGAAAGCAAAAAACCATAAAGCTAAAACCAGTAACAAAACAGCAATAAAACTCTTCATACATCACTTTTAACTCAAACAGGAGTAATTAACAACTCATAAAAAACTTTTTATACAGGATCAGCCTTAAAGATCCGGGAAGACAGTGAATCTGTTAGCAGGCAACACAAAGAACACAGACAAGTATTAACAAACAGAGACATTTACAGGTGATAACAGAAAGGCAGGAAATACAACACTTCATTTAACACACCTGTCAGTCCGTGATAGTCAGTGTCAGTTTGCACTTTAAGATAAGAACAGGGTGGTGAGAAGCCACCCTGTTATCAAAAAGACTCAATAAACAAACAATCCATTCTAAATGGGGGGTACTAAGATATACCGATATAGAAGGAATAACCGGATATTGATTTTTCATATAAAGACAGAGCAGGGACACCCCCTGCTCCGGTTCAGGAAAACATCTATTTAAAATTTATCAGAATAACTCTTAAGCACCGCCATAGCCTTTCCATACTCTCTTTCTGCTTCAATCAGCCGGGTTCTGCTCTCATTATACTGAGACAGCTCAAAAATATACTCAGGCAGAGAGATCTCGCCTTTATCCATCGCTTTCTTAAGAAGTTCACTATGATCCAGTTCAGCAAGAAGCTTTCTGTAATTCCTGACAGATTCTCCAATTGCAACAACTTTACGATACTGAGCCTCCATACGGTTATAAAACAGCATCTTATCTGCAATCACAATCTGTTCCGCAGCTTCAGCTCCTGCTTTTGCAGACTTAACACGGTTTTTATGTTCAAACAGTGGAACAGATACTCCCACTGTTGCACCTTTGTAAGATTCTCCTCCAGCAGACTCACTCATATAACCTATAGAGAACTTAGGCAGACTCAATGCTCTCTCAAGTTTCACTCTGGCTCTCATACGAACCACCTCACTTCTCAATAACTGCAACTCAACATTATTGGATTCAGCGACCTTGTACCACTCCTTAAAGCCTCTGCTTAATACAGAGAGAGTAAATCCAGTATCTGTAATAATAATATCTTTTCCTCCATTCATCTGTTTAAGGTCGGCTTTCAGAGCTTCCCGCTGGATACGGTTGAGTTCCACCTCTTTTCTTACATTAAGAAGATTAAGTTTCACCTTATTAAGCTCCAGAATATTGGCCTCTCCCCGGGAAAACCGGGATTTAACAGCAGAAGCGATCTGTTCTGCCTGCTCCATCCTTCGTCCCAGTTCTCTCTCCATGGCATTGGTGAAAATCAGATCAAGACAAATCAATCTCGCCTTAAAAAGCAGATTCTTCTTCTCCAGCTTCCACTGCCACTCAATCTTATTCCCCGCAGCAGTTCCTGCTTTTCGTTTGTAGATATAAGCTAATGGAAAATCGAAACTCTGAGTTACTTTAAGATCTGTTCTTTTACTCAGATTCCCCGGGGATGCTTTAAGAAACCCCAGTTCCACTTCAGGGTTCACTGGATATATTCCCGTCATTGCCCCTCTCTTTTCAGCCTTCCTCTTCTTATAAAGAGCTTTAAGAGTTCTGTTATTTTCTGCTATATCCCTGAGAGCCTTATCAACACTCTCCTGAGCATAAGCAAGGCCAGGGAGGATAGCCAGAATAGTTATCAGTAAAAATCTCATTATTTTTCCTCCAGTTTAAGAAAGCCGTGTTTATAGAGAAG
The DNA here is from genome assembly GCA_965225955.1 of Candidatus Aminicenantia bacterium. Classification (GTDB taxonomy): domain Bacteria; phylum Acidobacteriota; class Aminicenantia; order UBA2199; family UBA2199; genus CBDDBX01. The sequence continues at coordinate 46,550 of CBDDBX010000015.1, read as the reverse complement.
GCTGTATACAACAGGAATGAAATATATATTCAGGAGAGTTGAAGTCAGCAGTCCTCCCAGAATAACTGTTGCCATGGGACTCTGAATCTCATTTCCCGAAAGATCACCTTTTAGAGTAAGAGGAATAAGCGCCAGTGTTGAGGTCAGAGCAGTCATAAGAATAGGATTAAGTCTGTCTACAGATCCCATTGTGATAGTTTCAGCAATAGATACACCTCTCTTCAGAAGAGTCTTATAGTTTGAAATAAGAAGAATTCCGTTTCTTGTAGCAATACCAAACAGGGTTATAAATCCTATAATAGCCGGAATACTTAATACTCCAGAGGTAAGATATATGGAGAATATTCCTCCTATAAGAGCAAGAGGAAGATTCAGAAGAATAATTCCCGCCAGTTTGTAGTGATTAAACTCAACATAGAGAAGCAGGAAGATTAAGATAATCGAAATAACCGATGTCAGTAGTAATATCTTTGATGCTCTTGCTTCACTCTCAAACTGACCACCATATTCAACGCGATATCCCCGGGGAAGATTGACCCGGCTCTCAATTCGGTTCTGAATATCCTGAACAACACTGCGCAGATCCCTACCCGACACATTAGCAGAAACCACCACCTTTCTCTGGACATTCTCCCTGCTGATTGTGCTGGGGCCAGCTACAGAAACAACATCTGCCACCTGCTCTACAGCCACTTTACGACCATCTGAAGTATCTATAAGTGCCGATTTTATCCCGTCAATAGTTCTGGTGTAGTTACTGTTAAGTCTTAAAACAAGATCAAACCTCTTCTGCCCTTCATATATATCAGAAAGTTTTTCTCCACCAAAAGATATATCTATAAACTCATTAAACTCCTCAATAGTAATTCCATAAGCTGCCAGCATTTCCCGGTTAGCTCTTACCTGTATCTGGGGCGTTTCAATCTGCTGCTCAACAGTCAGATCCACCATTCCTTCAACCCCATCCACAGCATCTTTAATACTATTACCTATCTGAAACAGCTTCTGCAGATCAGAACCAAAGATCTTAACAGCTATATTGGCTCTCGTACCTGATAACATATGGTCAATACGGTGCCCCAGAGGTTGCCCTACTGTTACTGCTATTTCAGGTATATCCGCAAGAGTCTCTCTCACAATATGCATGAACTCTTCCCGGCTCCTCTCTTTAAGAACAAAATTCACATCCACTTCAGCACTGTTAACAGTCTGGGCATGCTCATCAAGCTCTCCCCGTCCTGTACGTCTTGCAGTACTGGTTATTTCAGGAATATTCAGCAGCTCTCTCTCCACAAGATTTCCCAGTCTGTTACTCTCTTCAAGAGATGTTCCAGGCTTACATATAACAGAAAGAGTAAGAGAACCTTCATTAAACTCCGGCAGAAAACTTCTTCCAAAAGTAGAAAAAGTGATCAGTGATACAATAAAGAGAGCCAAAGCTACAAAAACCACAGTTTTTTTATGATCTAATGACCACCCAAGACTCTTACGATAACCCGAGGTAAGCTTTCTGGTAACCCAGGGTTCACGATCAGATCTTTTCAGATAAGACTCCTTTGATAAAAACAGCTGGCATAGAATTGGAGTAATAGTCATTGCCACAATAAGAGATATAAAGAGGGATACGATAAATGATATCCCCAGAGGTTTAAGCATCCTGCCTTCCATGCCTGAGAGAAAAAAGAGAGGAATAAATGCAACAATTATTATAAGTGTTGCATTCAGAATCGATGCTCTGATCTCCTTTGACGCCTCAAACACCACAGAAAAAGCAGAGGCTCTCTCTGCAACCGGCTTTAATACATTCTGCTTCAGCCTCTTATAGACATTCTCCACATCAATAATCGCATCATCCACCAGAGCACCAATTGCGATAGCCATACCTCCAAGACTCATTGTATTGATATTCAGTCCCAGTTTACTGAGAACAATTATTGAGCCCAGAAGAGATACCGGCATGGCAATAAGTGAAATAAATGTGGTTCTGAAACCTCCCAGAAACATAAAGAGTACAATTATTACGAAAATCGACCCTTCAATTATCGCCTGTTTAACATTACTTATTGAACTACTTATGAAATCTGCCTGTCGGAAAATATGAGTGTCAAGTTTCACATCTGATGGTAGTGTTCTTTTAAGCTCTTCCAGTTTTGCTTCAATTCTCTCAGTAAGCTCCAGAGTATTTGTATTTGGTTGTTTGGAAACAGATACAATTACAGCCGGCTCTGCATTTTCTGATGCATACCCCATTTTGGGAGCTCCCGCTATAGTTACTTCTGCAACATCCCTGACTCTTACAGATTTACCTTTTCTCAATTTAATAAGGGAGTTACCAAGCTCTTTAAGTTTTGAAGTTCTTGCCATTCCTCTTACAACATACTCATTACCGTACTGCCTGACTACACCACCGGAAGAGTTCTGGCTCATACTTTTGCATATATCTGCAAGCTCCTCCAGAGAGACATCGTAAAACCCCATTTTAAGTGGATCAGCAAGAACCTGATACTGTTTATATTCTCCACCTATTACAGTAACCTGTGCCACACCTTCTGTAGCAAGAATAATGGGTTTAATATTCCAGTCAGCAATAGTTCTCAGCTCCATCATTGAAGTTTTAGTTCCCTGAATACCGATAAAGAAAACTTCCCCCATAACACTGGACTGAGGTGCAAGAATTGGCATCCCTACTCCCAGAGGCATCCGGGAAGCAACGGTATTAAGCTTCTCACTAACAATCTGCCTGGCTTTAAAAATATCTGTCCCCCAGTCAAACTCAACCCAGACAAAAGAGAACCCCTGAGCAGAAGAGGATCTTACACGTCTTACATCTGTAGCTCCGTTAACAGCAGATTCAATAGGAAAAGTTACCAGTCTTTCCACCTCTTCTGCAGCCATTCCGTGAGAATCTGTCATAACAACTACTTTGGGAGCAGTGAGATCGGGGAAAACATCCACATCCATACTGATTGTTGTCTGTACTCCCACCACCATAACTACAATTGCAGCCAGTAGTACAAGAAATTTATTCTCAAGAGAGAACTTTATTATTCTGTTCAGCATAGTAATTCTCTCTTAATGGGCATGCCCTGACTCAGCATCCAGAGCTCCTGAAGCCTGAGCCAGCTTCACCCAGACAGCTCCTTTACTGATTACCCGTTCATGACTTTTAAGTCCGCTTATAACTTCAATACTGACACCATCACTACTACCAGTAACAATCTCTCTCTTCTCAAACATTTCCGGGTCAATCTGAACAAAAACGTAGTAAACACCCTGACTCTCCATTACTGATTCCAGAGGGATACTCAATCTGTCTGCTGAAGTTTCAGCTTTCAGAAAAAGCTCCACAAATCCTCCAGGCAGGAGGTTTTTTACATTATCTATCTGAAGATTAACAGGAATAAGGTAGTTCTGCTCATTTACACTTCTGCCAAAAGAGACAACCTTTCCATTCAGCTCTTCAAGAGTATAGAGACGATTATCATACATTGTCCTGATATTAGCAGATACTATCCTGCTGAGATCTTCTGCAAACTGAGGCCGCACATCCCCTCTCAAAAGCAGCCTGCTGTTTTTTGAAACCTTAAGCACAGGCTCACCGGATCTGACGAACTGCCCGTTCTGTACATATATATTTTTAACAAAACCTTTAAAAGGAGCCTTTACAACCTGTCCGTTTTCCATAAGGTTCTTGTTGAGATTGTTAAAAGCAACTTCTGCATTCTCAAAACTGTTTTTTATCTTCAGGAACTCCTTTTTTGAAACGATACGATCCTTATAAAGATCCTTTGCTCTCATATAATCGGCTCTGGCTCTATTGTAATTGTTTCTGGCTTTCCCAAATCTTACAGCCATATTGTTATCCACAATACCTCCACCGGATATTGAAAACAGTTTTTCTCCTTTTGCCAGATCTTTACCTTCAAGAACCTGGGAAGCACTGAAAGTAACAATACCATTGCCTTTAGCAGTGATTATCTCCTCATCTTCCTGAGAAGATTCTATCTTTGCCACAGTTCTTATTACTTTTCTGAATGCCCCTCTTTCAGGAAGTACTGTAGCAAAATCTATCTTCCAGGATCTCTCTTTTGTAAAGGATATACCCTGAGAATCAGCTCCATGCCCCTCCTCTCCGTGAACAGCATCATGTTCACTCTTATAGACCTTAAGATTATCTGCAACAACAGTATCTCCTGTATCTGTAATGAAACTGATCTTACCCTTTCCAATTGCTGCAGGGGTTACTTTAAAACGATAGATCCCGGGTCTTGCAGGCTCATTCTCTGTTACTTTCACTACTTTTCCCCCGGATTCAAGTACCAGAGTAACTCTGCCTTTCATAAGAGGCTTGAAATCTTTTAGCCATGTAAAATGAGCAAGTACACCTGAAGTTTTACCTTTAACAAAAGGCTCTGCTTCTGCAAAAAGCTCAAACTTGCCTGAATAGGAGGTAATTTTTACCTTTACTTCATCGTGGTGATGCCCCCCATCACTTCCGGGCTCTTTATGAGCCACGCCATTACTACAACTAACCATTAAAATCGTAACAACCAATAGTGCTAAATACTTTTTCATCTTTACACCTCTACCTGTATCAAAAATTGATCTTCCTGAGAGAGTTTCTGAATAGCCCCATCTCTTTCCTGAGATCTTCTCCCTCAATATTGCCCATGATGCACTCCTCAAAGTGATCATCAATTATTATCTGCCCTACCTTTGAAACCGCAGCTCTTATTGCTGATATCTGATGAAGAACCTCATCACAGGATTTATGCTGCTCAACCATTCTGACAACACCCTGCACGTGCCCACCGATTCTCTTTAACCGGTTAATAACATCTTTAGTGTGTTTATGTCCATGACTCATCACATATCCCCTCCCACGGGATAGGATTAAAATAACATATAAAAACACTAAAAATCAACAAAAAAAAATTTGTCCTTTTTTTAATCTGATAAAAACACTACAACAAAGCCCTTTCTACAAAAGAGATTCAGTAATAAAACAGTTTTTTCTGATTTCACTGATCTTCACATGATTTTAAAAGAAGTCATCTTCCCAGTCGCCACACCACATCCCCCCCTAGGGGGTGGATGCGCTTTCACAGTATCTTTCTGACCTCAATGTAGATTTTCAGTGGAACTATTATTTCAGAAGTGCTAATATCCCTAAGAGGTACTTATGGATAAAACAGATAATCAGATTAAAATACCCGATGAAATTCTTCAGACCTGGCAAAGCATCATCGATACAATTGCAGATCTTATTTCAGTTCCTTCTGCATTGATAATGAGAGTTGTGGATCAGAATATCGAGGTCTTTGTTTCCAGTAAATCTGAAGGCAATCCTTATGCAAAAGGAGATCAGGAGAAATTTAATAACTCCGGCCTCTACTGTGAAAGAGTTGTTAAATCTCAAAAAAAGCTGTTGATCCCCAATGCCCTTAAAGATAAGGAGTGGGAGAACAATCCCGATGTTAAACTAAATATGATCTCATATATGGGACTTCCATTAATGTTTCCCGATAAGACACCTTTCGGAACAATTTGTGTACTGGATAACAAAGAGAACCACTATTCTGAAAGCTACTCAAAACTGCTTCACCATTTCAGGGATTCTATTCAGCACAACCTTGCTCTCGTATATATGAACCATACCATGGGGGAAGTAAACCGAAGCCTGGAAGATTACATTAAAGAGTTAAAGGTGCTGAGGGGAATAGTTCCTGTATGCTGCTCCTGTAGCAAAATAAGAGATAATGAGGGGCAGTGGCATGTTATGGAAGAGTACATTGAACAACATTCAGAAGCTCAGTTCACTCACTGCATCTGTAACAGCTGTAAAGAGAAGCTATACGGCAAATAGATTTCAGGCCTCTGTTTTAAGATCAGTACTGAATACCCAGCCAAGCCATAAGAACCAGATAGTCCATCCTGCGTGAAAAAATCTCTGTTTCAATCCCGTATATCCTTCCATAATATCAGGGAAAAAGATCAGACATCCATGAAGAAAAAGTACTGTTACTAAAATATTTACAGATTTCAGTCCCCGGATATCTCTGTTACCCCACAACCAGATGCATAAAGCCGGAGCAAAAAGGATGAGCACAGAAACTGTACCAATCTGACCATGCAATCTTAAAGGAAGAGGGAAAATCCCAGCACCAATTACTGAAAAAGCGTGAGTGGCAATAAGAAGAACCGGTAGAGAGTTAAGTTTCTTATTTCTGCATATTCTGTTGAAGCGGTAAATCATGACTGAAGTTACAATACCTGTTAATACAAGTCCTGCGGTAAAGTAGTACTGGGTATTTGTTCCCATAGTTCCCAGAGAGCTGACAAAATCTGCAAAATGGCTGTAACTCTCCCTCATTGAAGCAGTAATAAAAAGAGTCCCCCAGAAAACAAGAGGAGCACCTGCTGCAATAAAAAAAGATGAAAATTTCCGATTCATAATTCTCTCCTGATCACCATTTAACGAAGTGGGAAAAATATAGTTTACATGAATCAGGAAATAAAAGAGAGCCTCTGAAAAACTTATATTACAAACATATTAGCTTCACAAAATCCCTCCATAACCAGAAAATCTCAGTTTTCACCTGAGGCTATAAACTTTTTGGTTAACTGTACCCGGTTTTTCACCCCTACTTTACGATAGATTCTGTAGTTATAATCCTTAATTGTCTGTAGAGACAGATACATACGATCACTAATCTCCTGATTTGTAAGACCTTCACAGATAAGCTTAATAACTTCCGCCTCTTTTTCAGTAATTTCTCCCTTACCAAGCATCTCATCCACAAGAGACGCCTCCCTGCACTCTTCTTTACTGTAAAGAAGTCCAAGATACTTCTTTAACTTAAGAAAAGGTATAAGATTCATAAGCAGTAAACCTGCTCCTCCGATTACAGGATGGAGGCCAGAAGGAAATTTCACAAACATCTGAAGTGGAAGCATAAATATGATTAAAGCAAAAAGTCCCAGAAATCCAATATGCACCCTCATCAGCACTGTCTTCTCCACAGTTCTCTCTCTGCGGGAGATCATCACCAGACCGGTAATCAGTTCAAAAACCACAAGCAGCATGCCTCCGGTATTAACTATCAGATTCACCAGTAGAGTAAAAGGCATATTAATAGCTTCAATAAAAGTATCTATATTAAACAGAGCGCAGAGAGCCAGTATTAACCAGATTGCAGCAAGGGTTCTTCTGTAGAAACGACTGAATTCCTCTTCCCTCATACATCTGATCAGATCTATTAATACTCTGAACACAAAGAACAGAAGTATAAGAGCAGCAAAACGATATACTATCAGAACCCAGCAGATAGTTTTAGCTGCGGAATCATTAACAAGGTTGGCAATAAAATAGTTATAGGAGAGATTCTTCACCATAGCAATATTTGTAAGAACCAGGTAATAGAAAAAGAGCTTTACAAGTTTCGTTTTATAACGCTCCTTTTCCTGAAGAGCCACAAAAATTGCCAGCCCTCCAACAGCCAGCCCTGCCATGAATAGAATAATCGCCATATGTCTCATGTAAATATTCTATCACACCGGAGAACATAGTTTTTAACCAGAAGAACCATTTTTTCTGCACCCAACTAAAGTAGTTTTCCATAAATAACTACTTTAGTAAGGTTTTAAGCCTGCCTGAATAGTGCTAAAAAATTATCATCGATTTAACTTAGGAGGTTTGATATGAAAACATTTTTTATGAGACTTTTAATTGCAGGTATAGCGGTATTCCTGATGGCAACTACAGGATTAACAGCAGACAGCACAGATCAGAAAGAGATCAAAAAAGCTATTATCACAGGCTATATTGAGGGTATTATTACAGAAGGTGATGTTAACAAAGTAAGAAAATACTGGCATGAAGACTGCGATATTGTAATTCTTCGTGGTGGAAGACTCAACAAACTCCCCGCAAAGTACTGGCTTAAAAGACTGACACAGAAACCCGATCCTCTTGAAACTGATGTTAAATATGAGATTAAATCCATAAATATTACCGGGTATGCTGCAACAGTGGCAATTAAAGTATTCTATAAAGGTAAGCCAAAATACATGGATTACCTGTCTCTTTACAAATTTGAAGATGGCTGGAAAATAGCAACAAAAATATTCTACGAATACAGGAGATAGTTTGTGCACCAATGGGAAAACTAAGTAAAAAGAACGAAGGAAGGGTTGAATATATAGCCTCAAAACTCCGTTCTCTGTTTTCGAAGTAAAAAACACAAAACATTTTCTTAACAGGTCATTAATCAATTGCTCATTATGACACTGGTACAATAGAGCCGGGTTAAGTAGTACTTTTTAATTTCGGCTCTTATCGCTTTTGGTAAATATACCCGGTTGGAAGTCCTCCCTGTTGGGAAATAGTGAGAACTTCCTCTACCTCCACAAAAACCTCTTTCTTCTGCAGTTCACTATTTATGCTTTTTAAGTAATTCAAGAATAGCAGTAAACTCTTCCTGTTTTATTTTCCAGGGATTATTCTTTCCTTTATTCCCAAGGAGCATAAGAATCTTATAACTCTTTTCCGTTTTCTTATATTTAGTCAGCAGCATCTCAACAACCTGAGGAAGTGCTTTAACAACAGCAAACTCCAGAGGAGTAAGCCTCTGATGCAGTGTAGGAGTACCACGGCCTTTAAACAGGTCCAGTTCCTCCTGTGTCCATCCTTCAAAAGCTCTGGAACTACCGCCATACATATACATTCGCTGACGGCCTTTATATACCAGATTTGTATCAAATCCCATATCAGGTAACTTCTTAATAATAGTCATCAGTGAAGATAGTTTATCTCTGTTTTTAAGGTTCCTGTCAACTTCATGGATCAGGTCAAAATGGGGTTCTATCTCCTGTTTTGTAATCATATCAACAGGAAGGAGTTTAAGAATTCGAAGATAGAGAGTTCCCACCTCATCTGCACTCAGAACAGGAGAGTAGAAGAACAACCCCTTTACTCTGTCGTAAGCAAAATAGAGATCCGGCTTTTTTAAATTTCCTTTTTCAATAGTCTTATTCAGAAACCCTAGATACCCATCTTTCAGGTGAGCATCGTTTCTCTTCATTCCTGTAATTTTTGAGATACAGTATCTGAAAGCCGGAGGCTTTGCGCCTTTCTCTATGAGTTTCTCTGCAAGAGCTATCTGCTTAAAAGCCAGAGCTTTCTCCATTGCCTTCTCTACATCAACTCCCTTTTCTATAAGCAGAAGACCAAGAAGTATATTCTTCCCTTTATTAAACGCCAGATCTATGGGTTTCTTATATTTAGTTCCAAGATTGGGGTTGGCTCCGTTTTTCAGTAACTGATAAGCTGATGGATTGGCTAATCCTAAAAAAGATTCAAAAGCATCGCCTTCAATAGAGTCGCTTTCTACTCCATATTTAGTAAAGATAGTCTGGAAATCAGCTTTTGAAACCTTCCCGGTTCTATAATAGGTATCCATCATACTTAAGATGAAATTCTGCCTCTTTGCACGCTTTTCACAAAGTATCATAAGAGGTGTATAACCATTTCTGTCCTGATCATCAGGCTTCATCCCCTTCTCAAGAAGAGTTTTTATTAGTTCAGGTCTGTTCCATTTAGCTGCAAGGTGGAGTGCCCCTTCCTGCCCGCTTTCGGTTCTGACACTTAAGTCCGCTCCATTTTCAAGCATGAACTTAACAAGCTTCTCATTACGCCTCATCATCGCCCTGAGCAGAGGATAGGCTCCTTTAACAGGCTTATTGAAATCCAGTTTTCCTTTTCTTATTTTTCCTATGATCTTTTCAGTTTTCCCTTTCTTTATATCATCAAGAATATCTGATGACAGGGAAACTGCCAGCAAAAAGATTACAGATACCGCTACCAGCATTTTTTTGAGTCTCATTACGTCTCCTTATGATTCTTCAGGAAGCAACTATTTGACTCTATTATAAAATAATCAGGGAATTAATATCAAATAGAGATCATCTCAAAATTAACTTAGTGGATATTAATTGACTGCAGAACCTTTGAATTATTTTTACGGCTTAGACAACAGAGGCTCCTATTACTTATCTGAACCACGAATGCACACTAAATTAAGGTGCCTCCGGGATATCGTATTAAACTCTTCTGAGCTATCTTAACCATTAAGTTTGGTTATAGCATTTTTGAAGAGATCCAGATCCTCTTTAAGCTTCTCGTCATCGATTTTGCTTACAATACACTCGTCAAAATGGTCATTCATAATCACCTGACCAACCTTTGTTATTGCAGCCTTAATAGCAGAGATCTGATGAAGAACTTCATCACAGGGTTTATGGTTCTCAACCATTTTTACAACCCCCAGAACATGACCGTTAATTCTCTTTAACCTGTTAACCACATCTTTAGTATGCTTATGACCATGACTCATCTTAAATCTCCTTAAACAAGAAAATGATACCTTAGCATAACCCGAAACACCACATCAACCCAAAAAAGAGATTAAACTCACATTAAAAAGGTTCGTAATAAGAAACATTGAGATATATATTATACAAAAGAGCAACTATATAAATTAATATAGCTAAACATGCCAGAAATACAGGAACACTTAGTAATCGCCCCAGTAATTTCCTGTGACCTTCATCTTTAAATATCATCTTCCTGTAAGCTGTGATATTAATTAAACCTAATCCACAAAAGAGTAGGAATAAACTTAAGAACAGTTTTACCAATAAATTAAGGTATCCAGATGGTTTTTCGTTGGAAAGTTCTTTAACAAATGAGCCGGTTACATAGCCATCTATAAAAACTTTACTATTAACATCTCCAGAATATACAATTTGTATTTCTACTCCAAAACCTGATTCAAAACGATCCCAGTTAATTTGGTATGCATTACCAGATTTTATTAATTTGAAACCGGCAATACCTTCAAGTTTCTGTTTTGTAATCTTAATATCAAGTATTTCCGTATTACCATTTCCTTTAACATAAAACTTTCTACCAACATCTGAGGTTTCGATTGTTTTACGCCCTTTATTCCAAAGTACTAATGTTGTTATATAAACATTTTCATTAACTACAGTCTTCCCATTTACCTGTAAAGATATTCTTGATCCAACATGAGTTTTATCATATATAATAGAAGGCTCTTTTTTAACTATATAAACCGGCTCCGGCTTTTTAATTGAGAGGAAATAAAGAAAAAGTGAAACACCTATACCTGTTATTGCTATAAAGAATGACCAGAAAGTACTGCTTCTGTAAAATCGTTTTGTGTCCACATCATCCATAAAACGCCCTCCAATTACTTAAAGAAAATGATAAATCAAAAAGTAAATAGAAAGCAAATTCCAATCACGAACCCATATTAGAAAGTAACAATGGTACTAAGTGGAATCATACTTTTTTATTTACTCCTCACTATACTTTTTGAATTGCTTCTTTACTTAATTAGCAAATAGCTTTCTTTTATAATTATGCTTCTACCCAATTTTTCGTTTTATTTTTTTCACTAAATTATGCAAATTAAAAGTTCCATCCTCCTTACTTAAAATTAATACATGCATACATAAAGTTTTATTGCAATCAATATCACCAAATGCTATATTCTCTTTTATATGTATAATAAAAAAAATAGCATTAAGTATATAGACTTATTTTGTGGAATAGGTGGCTTTCGTTACGCCATAGAAAATGCTGCAAAAAGTAATACTATGAGAACTGAATGTGTTTTCTCAAGTGATATTGATAAACAATGTCAAGATGCTTATCATGAGAATTTTAGTGAAAAGCCTTTTGGTGATATAACCAAAATAAATAGTTCAGAAATACCTGCCCACGATATCCTTTTAGCTGGATTCCCATGTCAACCATTTAGCATCATCGGTCAAAGAAAAGGATTCAAAGATGAAAGAGGTACTCTTTTCTTTGACATACTAAGGATTCTAAAAGATAAACAGCCTTCTGCTTTTGTTCTAGAAAATGTCAAATCTTTAGCTACACACAATAAAAATAAAACTATAAATGAAATTTTAAAGCACCTAAAAAGCGTAGGATATAATGCTGATTATAGAGTTCTTAATGCTATGGATTATGGACTTCCTCAAAAAAGAGAGCGTATATTCATAGTCGGGTTTAAAAATATCACCTATACTTTCTGTTGGCCTGATGTTAAAATGCCAATGACACCTCTTTCGCAAATTTTAGAAAAAAATCCTGATCCTAAATATTTTGTCTCTGAAACAATAAGGCAAAACAGATTAGCTAAGCACAAACAAACAAAAGAGACAACAATTTGGCATGAAAATAAATCTGGGCATATTAGTTCTAATAAGTTTTCATGTGCACTAAGAGCGGGAGCATCATACAATTATTTACTTGTAAATGGTGAAAGAAGATTGACCTCAAGAGAAATGCTTAGATTACAAGGATTTCCTGAAAGTTTTAAGATAAGCTGTAGTTATACTCAAACAAGAAAACAGGCAGGTAATAGTTTACCTGTTCCTGTAGCTGAAGCAGTTCTTAATAATGTTATAAGCACAATCAAAAATAATTTTCACAATCTATCTTCAAAATCATATAGCGTATATGAGCCTTACTCTGAATATAAACCACAAACTGTAAGCAAGAATTTATAATGAATAAACAACCAAAACTTAGAACTGTAGAAAAATATTCTCCCTTATACCCCTTGAATAAACTTCCTAAAAACTTTGGCTTGAATCTAGGTAAAGAAATTATTTATTTACTTTCAACTAGGGGAACACCACGCTTAGAAGGATCTGATTGGGAAGAAATCGTGGCAAGATTAATTGGTGCTGATTGGGTTCCCTCAAATGTTGGACTTGATGACATTGTTTATCAACAAATGGCATGGGGAGCAAAATCAGTAAAGAATAATCGCCCCTCCAAAATGTCAAAAGTAAGATTGATCTCTGGAAGAAACTCTCCTGTGTATTCATTCGGAGATAATAAAGTAAGCGACTGTGATCCAGATGAATTAGGAGAAAAAGTTCTAGCTATTTGGAATGAAAGAGTAGCTGCAATAAGAAAGAAATACAAGCATCTAAGAACAATTGTCCTTATAAAATCGAATGATTTACTAGAATTATCTGTCTTTGAATTTGAGACAATAATGTATCCCCCTGAAAATTACTGGTGGCAATGGAACGAGCGTAATAACCTACAGGGATATTGTAAAAGCAATGATAACCATATTTTTACATGGCAACCTCATGGTTCACAGTTCACAATAATTGAAAATGTACCTTCAGACAGATTAATTATTAAAATAAAAAAACCACCATTAATATCTAAAGATAAAGTTCTTGAATCAATTTTATTTGATGATTCTTGGATAGAAGTCATCTCAAATTAGAATTACAATTTTTCATTCAAATAACTCCCGGATAAGTTTTTGCTATGGATGTCTTTAAATTTGTTTATCGCTACTCTGGTATAGATCTGAATAGTTCCAAGATTCGTATATCCTTGCATCACCTGTACATATCTAATACATACCCCTCCTTCAAACCTTTAAGTAACGGAATAGTAGCTACATTCATAACTCACTGCGTCTCGTTTTGAATTGTTCGGAAATCCCGAACAGTTGCCTTAGCTTTGAATTTGGAAGCAGTGCGTTTCGAATTTGTAAAGCAACGATATGACTATGTGTAAAGCCCAGTTATAAAGAATTTCTTTACAGCTCAATTGATCCGTCGACACTCTGTCTACAGTTAATTCAGACCATAACAGATTGTCACGTCCGTTCTTTATTGGCGGGTAACAATTAAGAACCCTCTCATACCCTGCTTTTAAATATCGATATTGAACCCCAGAGACATCTTCAAACCACCAATATTTACTTTATGAGACCCAACTTTACAGTATTCATACCTGGTTTCTATATCTATTGCTGTTTTGTCTGACAAAGGAAACATTGCCCCTGCTTTCAGTTGATAACCAAACTTGAATTCACTAGCAGTTCCTATGTAATTAGACTCTTTAAATGAGAAGAAACCAACTCCCCCTCCACAATAGAGGCTCATAAGTTCACCTGAAACAAGTCTGTATTTTATCCCTGCAAGTATAGGTATAACAGTCATATCCGTACTATCATCTGCCCCTGTCATTGAACCTGTTCGGGTCATATAAGACACAGAGCCCCATGTTGACAGTTTTTCACTTAAGAGATATTCACAACCAACATCAAAAAAGATACTCTTACCATAAATATCTTTAACAAGTCTTTCCTGAGGAATGAAATAGCCTACCCCTCCTCTAAGTCTGAACCTGCTGACTGAATCTGCACCTAAATTTGCAGTCCAGAGTACACAGACTGCTAATGCAACGAAAACATTCTTCATATTTTCTCCATTATTTTACTTTTATATAAATAACTATACGGATCTTTATGAACCTGCAGGAATTCTAAAAAGTATCAGGGAAATTATTTGTAATAAAATATATTTTCTTTGAATATACTATCTTCAGCCCCGGACTCACCAAACACATTTTGATCTTAAAAAAACCAAAAGGTTGCTACCTCTGATCTGGTAACCTGAACATTGCATTTCATAAATCGCCACTTCACCCTTCTACTATGGAGGGCCAATGATTTTATGACCGGAAACGGACGCACAGCGTTCAGTTTTAATCACTATATTCACACTCTAAAGTAATTCCTCCCTTTCAACACCTCTATTACAGCACTTCCGACAATTGGCACGATTCCTGCATATTTATTTTTCAGGTTTCAAAAGCCTGACAATCAGAGGCTTTCTGGAACCAGTTCTATTTTTAGAACGTTAGAAATTTTATGCACAAATAAGAGGAAAAATGGATACAATAAAGAACAATCTGAAATTAGCATGGAGAAGTTTTAAGAAGGATAACCGTTATTCATGGATCAAAATCGGTAGTATGGCCATTGGAATAGCTGCCTGCCTGCTTATCACACTGTTTGTCAAATACGAATTAACTTACGACAGGCACTATTTGAAAACAGACCAGATCTACAGATTAGTAAAGGAGTATAAAAAAAAGGGAGCAATTCACAAAAGCGTTTATATGCCTGCTGCATTAGCAAAAGCAATTAAAAATGATCTCCCTGAAATTGAAATGGCAGGACGTATCAGCAATATCAAAGTCTTTGGTGCAGGTAGTAACCAAATAAGAAGAGCAGATAGATCCGATAGCTCATTTGAGAAAGGAATCGTTTTTGTTGATCAGGAAAGCCTGAAAATCCTGGAAGCTCAGTTCATTCATGGTAACCCGGAGACCTCTCTCAATCAGGTTAATTCTATGGTAATTACAGAAAGTAGGGCAGAGAAACTGTTCCCCAATGAAAATCCCCTTGGTAAAGCAGTTTTCATCAATAATGACATTAAGAGATCTTATCTGATAACTGGAGTTATAAAAGATTTTCCCAAACACTCTCACCTTAACTACCACTTCTTTATTACATTACAAAATATATTTATAAATTTCCCTGAAAAGAAAGAGCAGAATTCATGGTCAGGTAATCGGTATCTAACCTACTGCCTGGTAAAAAAAGGCACAGACATAAATGCTCTGGAAAAGAAACTGGAAAATACCATTTCAAAGTACAGTAAAAACGTTAAAAGAAAAAAACATTACAGACTTCAACCCATTAATAATATCTATCTTAACAAAGCACAGATCCAGGATGAACTGCCACATGGAGATATCCAGTTTATATGGATATTTTCCGGCATAGCAGTTTGTATTCTCATTTTAGCCTGTATTAATTTTATAAACCTTTTTGTTGCCAGATCCGGCAACAGAGCAAGAGAAGTAGGGCTCAGAAAAATAGTTGGTGCCCAAAGTAACTCAATATTTTTTCAATTTATATCTGAGTCAGTATTCTACTGCTTCATTTCAGTGATACTTGGTGTTCTGTTAGCAGCACTCTCTCTTCCCTATTTTAATAATCTCTTCTCAAAATCCTTAACCATGCCATGGAAAGAATGGTGGGGGCTTCCTGTGATGCTATTAATTTCAATAACTATAGGAACCATTGCCGGCTTATATCCATCTCTTTCTCTTTCTAAAACCAAATCAGCAAAAGCAATTAAAGGAGATAGTAATCCTTCAGGTAAAAAGACCGGTGTATTCAGCAGCCTGGTGATTCTCCAGTTCACAGTTTCAATAATTCTGGTAATTTGTGCAACCACCGTTTATCTACAGATGGATTTTATAGTAAGTAAGAATCTTGGGTTCAATAAGAATAATGTACTGGTTTTAAGGGGAACAGAAGCTTTAGGGAAAAGAATCACTCCTTTCAAAAATGAGCTTCTTAAAATACCTGATGTAAAAAGTGTTTCAGCAAGCAGTTTTTTACCCATAGAAAAGACAGGAAGAAACTCTGATGGCTTCTGGAGTGGACAAAAAAGAGATATTCCCGGTGTGGTATCTCAAATATGGACAGTTGACCACGATTACATCAGAACATTAGGCATGAATATTACTGAAGGAAGAAATTTTTCCAGAGAGTTCTCTGATAACAACACAGCTATTATAAATCAGTCAATGGCGGAAAAACTTCAGTTAAAAGCACCTCTGGGAACAGATATCGTTAACTACAACGGGCATCGCTGGACAATTGTCGGAGTAGTAGAGGACTTCAACTTTGAGTCACTGAAAGTAAACATAGGGCCACTTTTCATGGTACTGGGAAACAGTAGTCAGATAATAACAATCCGGCTGAACTCATCCAGTATAAGAGACACCCTCACATCAATAGAACAGATATGGAATCAGTTCTCTCCCAACCAGTCCATCAGATACAGCTTTATGGATCAGGAATTTGAGTCAATGTACAAGGATACCGAAAAAACAGGTATTATCTTACTGAACTTCACCCTCCTTGCATTTTTTATTGCATGTCTCGGCCTGTTTGCCCTGACTGAATTATCAATTAAAAAGCGAATTAAAGAGATTGGTATTCGCAAAGTTTGCGGAGTGCAGGTTGCAGAAATTATAATTATGCTGAACAAAGATTTCATGAAATGGGTTGCTGCTGCTTTTATTATAGCTTGTCCGGTTGCATACTATGCAATGAGTAAATGGCTTGAAAACTTCGCCTACAAAACTTCAATAAACGTATGGATTTTTGTACTGGCTGGAGGCCTGGCTTTTGGAATCGCCTTATTAACAGTAAGTCGGCAGAGTTTGCGGGCAGCTACCAAAAACCCTGTTGAAGCATTGAAACACGACTCTCAATGAATATCCTATAAACATTTCAATACAGCAAAAAGAAGAACCACGAATGCCCCGAATAAGAAACAGGAAGTTATCCACAGATTAACGCAGATCTTTTCAATCGAAAACAGTGAAATGTTTCAACAGAGATATGTTTTATAGGCTTTATTCGAATGAAAAGGATCATTCATGTTGAAAAATGATGCCGGAATACGCTGAGAATTATAACAATAACCGAACACCAAAATCGAGTTGCATTTTATAAATTGTCCCTCCCCATCTCTATTGCCGAGGGACAGGTTTTTTGCACATCAATATATAAGAGCTTTTAAACCCATAATAAAACAAACGCAATTCAATTGTAAATCAAACAAGATACTTTCTTAAATTAAAATTAGATTTTATATACATGGTCTGCTATTATTCCCTCATGAAAAAGGCGCAATCTAAATTAAATATTGCAGAAAAAATCAAAACCATTAAAAAAGAGAAACATATATCCCAAGCTCAACTGGTAGAGAAAGTAAATGTCCACGTTACACACATAAGCAAAATTGAAACAGAAAGCTATACACCTTCTGTAGAACTACTGAAAAAGATTGCCGATGCCTTGGAAGTAACAACAGATTTTCTGATATATGACAAAGCAGAATCGGTCAATCCGATGAATCTGTATGATACAAGTCTTTATAAGAAGATGAAGTTAATCGATAGCATGGCAAATAATGACAAAGAGACCATTCTGAATATTATTGACGCCTTTACTATAAAAAAACAAATGTGGAGTGTATTGAAGAAGTAAATAAATAATAATTGGCAAAAGGAGAATTTACATGACCGAATTATTTTCTATAACCTACTACAATTATCTTTCTAGTTTTTTGATGGGGATATAATGAGATCGATAGAGAAATATTGCCAAATCAAAGGAGATATTTGTAAAATAAATTTGAATGATGAAGATACAGTTTTTACAGCATATTCAAGTAGAGATGCCAAGCATTTAGCACAAATCAGATCATCAATAAAAAAACTGAACGAACTGTCATCTATTAAATGGCTATCATGGGAATCTGATTTAAATATTGAGAACAATATGATATTTTGCGAAATATGCCAAAAAATATCTACATCTAAAGCAATAATGGTTGAATTATCTGATTTGAACTTTAATGTTGTTTTCGAATACGGATATTCAATATCACTTAATAAAAAAATATTCCCAACAGTTAATGAAAGTTTTGATTATAAAGATATAGAGAGATACTTAAATCCATTGCTAGGTATTGGAATAGGGAAATATAAAAACAATAGACTTGCTGAGAAAGTATTGAAGAAAAGATTTTGGGAAAAAGCCAATGCAACAACTATATTGAAATTTGAACATAATGACATTCTAAGTGATGACTTCAAAATTGAATGTAATAATCTTTTTTATATTAAGAATATAGATGACATTAATATATCAGATAGAATAGATAAAGAACTATCAAATAGCAATTTAGATGTTATCACAGATAACTCAAGGGAAGACAACAATAAAATTAGCTGGTACATTAAACAAATTAAAAAATCTTATGCAGTTATTATAGATCTAGGTAGATCAAATTATTCAGAAAATTATTCTCACTTTCTTAAATGTGCTCTTGTCGCTGGTATGGCTATTGGGACAGGCAGAAGAGTTTTATTAATTAATTCTTCAGAATCACTCAAACCATCTGATATCATCTCCATTATAGATGAATATTCAAGTCCGAAAAAAGCACAAAAACTTGTGAATAGTTTTTTGAATTTAATTTCTAACAACATCTCTATAATTAATTCATACCTTGACACACTTAATACCAAGACAAGAACGTCATTCAATGAAATTGACCTTGGAGAACATGTTGCTGAAAATGATTTTAAATTTCTCAACAACACTTTTATAGAAACAACTGAATACAGTCAAATAAAAAAACTTGGCTATAAACTTATAGTTGGTAGAAAAGGAACCGGTAAAAGTGCAATTTTTCAAAAGCTAAGAGAAGAAAAGAGCAATTCTGAACGATTAAATATTTTTCAGATGTTTGACAAATATAATTTAAATGATTTGTATGATCTGATCATAACCTTTGAAACAGAAAACAATATGAATAAAATTGCTCAAGCATTTTGGAAGTATATATTGTTGCTAATAATTGCAAAAGAAATATTAAAATACATAGAACAAAAAAATCCTTATGATAGAACAGATATAGAAGATAAATTTAAAAAATTCTGTAACAGAATTAATCTGATAAACGACAATATGACTGTAACTGAGAAAATTGTCAATATTTTCAGTAATCTCAAAAGTAAAGGAATATCAGATATAAAGAGTATACAAGATGAATTCTATAGCCTTAATATTGTTGAGTTACGCAAAAATGTAATTACCTATCTAATCGATTCTAAAGTAAGATTGCAACTAAATTTTGATGGGTTGGATAAAAACATTAGCATTAAAACTAACAATCAAATTATATCACTCATATTATTTAATTTACACGATGTTTGTTCTTCAATCTTTACTCAAAAGTTTCAAAATTACTCGATCAACTTATTTATCAGGAAAGATCTTTATGATTCCTTTAAAGATCAAATTACAGAAAAAGATAAAATTAAAATCATCTATTTGAAGTGGCATAGAGAAACTCTCTTGCGTTTAATAAACTCTAGATTACAAGAGAATGAAATTGAAAATATAGTAGATACTCTTGATGATAGCTTCACCATTAGAGAACTTGTTGCCAAAATCAATAAGTATGTATATCTAAGACCAAGAGACTATATTTTTATCTTTAATAATTTTTTTGAAAATGCAAGATGCCTTAATCGAGATAAAATAGATTCACGAACTTTTAATGAATCTCTTCAATATTATGCCAACCATTTAATTGATTCATTAAAAGCAGAATTTATTGCACTTACATATGAAGTCGATTTTGACGATTTTATGAGTCATTTAAGAAATATAAATAACAATAAAGAAAAAATACCTATATCTAATTTACAAGCAATTATAAGCTCATTAATGAAACCAGATCATTTGAATAGTTTTTTTTCATATTTACTAGATAGTGAAGTAATTTCTTTAATGGAAAATAATGAAGTAGTTAAGTGGAATACTTTGAGAAACCCAACATCTAAACTTAAAATCTTACTCTCAGATAGCACAAGAAGAAATTATTGTGTTTTTCACCCAATAATACATAGAATTATTGATTTATATTTCTAATTAAATGAGCATTGAATAAGCTAGTACATATTTAGATAAATGTTCAAAGAGCTTAAATAAACATTCAAACTGATAATTAAGATCTGGAAAGCTGAATCTGAAATCCGTATGCTCAAAAGAGATCTGAAGAAACAAAAACAAGAAGAAAAATCCCAAAACAAAACCTCAAAGAAGTAAAAACTAACACTTCCAACTGATGCCAGACTAACCACTTTTATCTGAACGTTACTCCCGTGCACTCTGCTTCGCAGAGATGCTTTAGCTGGTTAAAGAGATGGGCGTATAATAGAAAGACTTTCAGAGATTCTATGTAAACAAAACCTGTTCTACAAATCGTCTGGCGGGTAGAAACTATTTACAGGCATATAGGTTATTATTGAAAGTACTGTTTGTTCTCCACAGTACGTTCTCATCGCTCAAAAAATCAGGCCAAGCAAAACCAGAAAAAACCAAACATTGAAGTCACTCTTTTCAGCTCTGAAGAGGCCAAACTTTTGTCCCTCTTCAGATCACAAAAGAAACTCCCCCCACACTGATATATCAAGAAAGGCAAAAATACAATACACCCAACGCACTCTGCGGCCGCCTCCCAAAATGTTAAACAACCCTGAAACAGCTTAATAGAGAAACTTTACGGAATTCTCCCTTTTAGCCGTTTGTTAAACAATGTTATACAGAAAATGAAACACCTTGATATATAGGCTGTTTCCTAGTTTACAATTATCTACAGGTTAATTTTCCTCTTTTTTAACAAAGGATCTTTACTTTGATAGCGATACTTTACCCTATTATATTTAGGCTTGAGTAGATCTGGAACAGCATCACAGAAATCATCCATCGCTTTGGCTCTTAGATTAAGGAGCAAGTCTTCTTCCAGCTCATCTATATTGACAATACCCACTGAAATAAAAGTTCTTTTAACTAATTCTTTTGAAGGTAAGTGCGAATACTCTTCACGGATCTTATTAAATCCAGAATGACCATATATCTTATCAGGGCTTGAATTAATACTACATGTTAATCTTTCCTCAAATCTCACTTTTAAATCATCAGCAGACCCTATATAAACTACGTCTTCATATCTCACTTTTTTATTGTTCAACTCTTTATCAGTGAAAGCTATGAAATAAACTCCCGGATTATCCACTCCTTCTTTTTGCAAAGCTTGTTCCCAACTCATCCACTTAGTGAAACATAATTCAGGTACTTTCAGCATTTAAATCACTCCCTTTTCTAATAATCCTAAGTAACGCAAGTTCAAATATACATGACCATAGATCACTAATCAATATCAATACCGGAGAATAAGGTACTCATGTCTATTCACAGTGTCATTCTAATCTAAACTTGTCTTAAAAAGAAGTCTTCTACCTTCACCTCAAAATATATAAACCAGAAATAAAAAAAGTGAGAAAAATAATCTTCAAGATGATATCATTTAAAACCTTTTTCTTATAAAATTATAGTAATGTCTAAAAAAACAACAAGTAAAATTGTCCCCTTCTTTCCAAATCATGAAAACTCGTATTGTTTTGAAGCTGTATTAAAAATGGTCTTGAGCTTTTTTCTACCTTCTCAAACATTTACTTGGAAACAACTAGAAAAAATAACTGGCAAAAACAATGGTTGCTGGACATGGCCAACACAAGCAATTCTTAAATTAAAAAAATTTGGGTTTGATGTAGAACTTTACCAACAATTCGATCATAAATCTTTTGCCAAAATGGGAGTTAAATATATTAAAGAAAAATATGGTGAAACAATTGCGCAAGAACAGCAGAGAAATTGTGACCTTAAATACGAAATGGTTGTTTCAGAACAACTTGTAAAAACTCATCACACAAATATTGTAACTCCTAATTACAACACAATTGATACCGTTCTAAAACAAGGTTATCTAATTATATGCAATGTTAATTCTAAAGCACTAGTAAATTGCAAAGGTTATGCCGGTCATTTTGTGTTAGTATATGGAATAGATGAAAACAATATTCATTTTCATGATCCAGGATTACCCCCAAGAAAATCATGTAAATACTCTATAAATGATTTCGATTTAGCGTGGTCATATCCTGATATTGCTTCACGAAATATAATTGCAATAAAAAAAAGAGCAGGCCAATAATGAACAACTATCTAAAATTAACTATTGATTTTGCTGGGATTTTAATTAGCTTGACTAGCTTCGTTCTGTTGGTAGTTGACCAAAAATATGTAAGTGCGATATTGGTTTTTATAGTATTCATTATTATTTTAGTCTTTGCTTTAAGAGAGATTTTCTCCTTTCCACTATCTTTTGATAAAATAATTTTATCATATAAATTTTTAGACAAACATGGAAAAAAAGTTTCATTAAAAAAAGAGAAAATTTTCAAGGTAAAAGAAAAAAATGTTACAACAATTGTGGATCGTAACTTCTCAGCATCAGGTACTTTAGAATTTATTCGAACAAATATTGGAAAAATGATTGACATAATAGATGAAGGAGGAACCCAAACAGTATACACTTCCTTTAAAACCCCTTTAGCTAAAGGGGAAATAATTAATCACAGCCTGGACATAGTGTTTAACAATTCCTATACAAATACGAACGAAAGCATAACAAATATTGTCACATACAAAGCTAATCAGATTATTTTTAACTTAACTTTTCCAAAAGAAAGAAGACCCATCGATTTAAAAGCTTACGTTGCAAGAGGTGAAAAAATCGAAAGAATTACTGATCCTGCAAAAAGCAACAATTCGAGTTCTTTTCATTTATCAATCTCCAAACCCAAAGTTGGTACTAAATACATAATTGAATGGGAATGGTAGATATTACCTAGCACACTTACATCATAAGAATGATATAGCTATTATTAATTATCATAGCTTCATATCCATTATTACCCACCTGGCCAGTCAGTTTTTCATATGGTTTAAATTTCTTTGAAGGTCAAAATGGTCATAAATCAACAACAGCAAGTATTAATTGTTATCTTCCACACTTTCATCGTAAGATAGGTATATATTCTACAAAATTATCATAGATAAATATTAAGCTTTACTCCCCCTTAATTTGATAATTAGCAATCTATTGAAGATGATAATGTGGGAATGTAGGAAACCCGAAGGGTTTTCCAAAGAATTGTGATAAATCTCTGACTTTCCTCAACTCTGGCACTTCCACCAAACAAATAATTACAATAAAAATTCTGATCTGATAAAATATCTTTGATAAACGATTTTCATGTTTTTTCTTTGTTTGAAGGCATGCAAAACATTATTTGGTGGAAATATCTCACTATTGACGAATAGTGAGTACTTCCTTTTATCTTTCCTCTCCGCATGAGCAGTGAGCTTGCGAACAGCGATTAATGGCGGAGATGGAAGCAAGTGACAGCTTGTCACCTTATAATAACGACTTCAAAGAACTACACAATCAAAGATAAAGATTCAGCCTTAATTCTTATTATTCTGCACAAATTTAATAACAGGTTACCAAAATACACCCTGAATAAAGAAAGAAAATTCCATTTGCTACAATTCTCTTTCTCAATAAAAGTAAGGATGCTGTAATGCTTCATAATTTTAATCGTATTTTAAGAATTATCCGTCATATCAACTACTATTTCATCCGTAGATCTGTTCTGGTTTCAAAACTCATTCTTCAGGATCAGCAGCTATATCTATATAAACGTTATAATAAAAAACCTGAAGTGAAGATAATTGATCGGTTGACATTTGTATTATTCAGTAAATTTCTGGATGGTTGGAAGAAATACATTCACATTGTAAAACCTAAAACAGTAGCGGAGTGGCATCGTGCAGGTTTTCGAAACTACTGGAGAAGAAAATCAAGATATTATGGAAACAATCGCAAAACTAAAAGAGAGATTATTAAGCTTATCAAGCAGATGTATCGTGAAAATAATAACTGGTGTGCTCCCCGTATTCACGGTGAACTTTTAAAACTGGGTTATGAGGTCTCTGAGAGAACTGTTTCAAGATATATTCGGGAACTTAAAGACAGGAAGCCATCTAACAGCTGGAGCACTTTCCTGAAAAATCAGGCAAAGGCAATACATGCTATCGACTTCTTTTCAGTTCCGACACTATTCTTTAGTCAGTTGTACGTTTTTTTTGTAATCTCACATGAAAGCAGACAAATCGTTCACATATCAGTTAGCAAAAATCCTGATTCAGCTTTTGTAGCAAAGCAACTAAAAGCAACCTATTCAAAAACAGCAAAACCAAAGTATCTGATCTCTGACAATGATCCGAAGTTTAAAAAGAATGTAAAGGTAGCACTTTCTGAATTAGAAATAACCCACAAAAGGATAACGGCCCGATCGCCCTGGCAGAATGGATTTGCAGAACGCTTTGTAGGAAATGTCAGAAGAGAACTGCTAAACAATGTCATCATCATGAACCAGAAGCATCTGGAAATACTTCTCAATGAATACGTTCAATACTATAACAACGATCGAACCCACTATTCACTTCAAAAAGATTCACCAAACACAAGAGAGATAAGAAACAAGTCCTCACCCAAAGACAAAGTAATTGCAATTCCTAAGATCGGAGGATTGCATCATAAATATATCTGGAAAGAATCAGCATAACTGAATAGCTACATACAGGAATTTTCAGACATACCACCAGTCTATTTCAAACTCAAAAATTCATCTTAAATCCTCGATTTAATACAAAATTATCAAAGATTTTTTAAGTAACCTGACCATAAAATCAGGTTACATTTTATAAATTGTCACTCCCCTTTTCTATTGGCGAGCGACAGCGATTAATGGCGGAGATGGAAGCAAGCGACAGCTTGTCACCTTATAATACTGACCTAATTAAACAGCACAATTTAAAATGAAGATTCTGACTTAATTCTTATTGTTCTGCACACAACAAAATCAATATCACAGCCACAGCACAAATAAGTCAAAGAACATAACGCCCCGCATCAACGAGGCATATTTTTATCTTCTACCTTCAAATGAATTTATAACCTTTTCACCATCCCAAATTAACTTTCCTGCCTTATCATAGTACAACCAAGATCCTTCGGACCCCATCTGCGGAACCCTTACTACAATAACACCATTTTCAATTACCGGAGAGCCAAGAATCCATTCCTTTTTAATTGCCTTTTTGCCTTTCTTATTAATCAACCCATAGTGAGGGATATAGTCTTTATGTATACAATATCCTGCAACACCTTCTTTGAAAGATTCTACAGAATAATATACTAGATCTATCATCACTTTACCTGAAGTATCAACAAAGCCCCATTTATCTTCTTTCATTACCCCAGCATAACCTTCCGAGAAATCAAGTACATCTTCATATTCAGCCTTAATAGCGACTTTACCGTTTAAATTAACAAAGCCCCATTTACCTTTCAATTTAAATGCTGCTAAACCTTGTGAAAACAGACGAATATCATCATAAATGCAATCTATAACTACTCTACCACTGATATTCACAATACCTTTCGTCGCTGTATCTTTATCTCTCAAAGCTACAACGCAAAAACCATTTTTAACATCACTTTTGACATTATATCTCTCAAGCCCTTTCAAACAATTTCCTTTTGTATCAACTAGCGATTCATATTTACCATCACTAACCAGAGCATATTCATTAGAAAAAGAAGATACCCACTTAAAGTCATTCCGAAAAACCTTCTTGTCACTTTTATCTATGAAGTACTTGCCACGAACTGTCGTAAAACCACAATTGAAGTTACCTGTATTTTTATATTTACAAGGTATGACTTCTTTACCTTTTGTATTAACAAACCCAAACAAATTGTTTTTCTTAACACAGGCCATGCCATCACTAAAAGATCGTACATCTTCATATTTTAAAGGGACAACAACTTGCCCCTTTGTATTTATAAACCCCCATTTGGAATCATGCATGACTGCTGCAAAACCATCCTTAAAATCTCTTGCATCATGATATTTTGTCTTTATTACAACTTCTCCTTTCTTATTCATGAAGCCAAACAACATAATATCATTCTTATTCTCATAGAACCTAAGCAGATTAACGGAGTCATTAGCATGGAGTGCTACAATAGCAATCCACAATATAAATATTGAAACGAAAAACTTCTTATCAAAAAACATATCATTCACCTTTCTTTGGGCGATAAAAGTAGAACATAATACCTCTACCACCATTTATAAGAACATAATCATCCGTTTTACCTTCAGGTGTTCTTCTATCTGCCTCTTTCACATTTTTATATGCATCAATGTTTCTGAGATGTTTTTTTATGCCGTCGTCACCTTTACCATCTCTAATAGCATCTTTAACACCTTCTAAAGTTGAATCTCTGTTTGTGTCAAATTTAGCTTGAGTTTTAATAGCTTCAACTTCATCTGTAATATCATAAAACTGTGGTATTGACTTACCTTTAAGAAGCATATAACCAACCTTACCTTTCAAGAATTGGTGACCATGTACCATTTCATGAGCCAAACGTCCCTCTATAGGCATACGTATTGCATTAGTTTTGAAAACTTCTAATACAATAACTTTCTTCAACTTGCCTTCTCTTCTTACTTCTTTTGCATATGCTTCACCACCACGTGTACTTTTCTTTCTATCATTTGGATGATATCTGCTTACTTTAATCTGAAATTCAACGTCACTTTTCTCCATTTCTTTAATTTTCTTATTAAAGTCAGCTTTATTAGGATCTCTAGCAGCTTCCGCCTTAACTTTATTTAATAATTTCTCCGCAGCTTTACTTTGTGGTGCAAAATATTCCCCCAAAGGATCTACGAAGTTGACCAAATTCATATTCCCGGCTTGGTAGAGGTTGAGTGAGTCAACATATCCTAATGGATCTGGAGACAGGAAGCGTCCTGTGGTTGGATCTAGGAATCTTGCTCTGTAATAATACATGTTGAGTGATTTTTCATATCTTCTGCCCTGGAACATATATGTGTTGCCGATTGTGGATTCAACTATTTCGTTGCCATCTTTGTCAAGTATTGTTGGGATTCCGTAGAGTCCATATTTGACACGCTCAACGATGTTACCATCTTTATCAGTGATAGCTGTGATTGAACCTATACCGTCTGTATGGTAATAATAGTCTCCTGCTTTATCACCTGTGAGGATCTTAACGTTGAAGACCTCATCAATTCCAGCACCATATACATACTGTTTAGTCAGAACGTTACTACCATCCAGTTCCTCTATAACCTGATTGCCTGAGTAGATGTATTTAGTTGTAACTGAACCTACTGTCTTCTCAGTTCTTCTACCAAATGTATCATACTTAAATGTTGTAGTTCCATTTGGATCAGTATGACTGATAAGAGCATTACGATAGTTGTATGTGAACTGCTGGGTTCCTTTTCTGGTAGTGTTACCGTTCAGGTCATAAGCAAAGCCCCAGTCACCAAAAGAGCTATATTGATTAAGTCTGCTCCCTGATACTTCAGGATTTATAACAGTTTCATCTTCGCCCTTCTTAACAGTCATCTTCATAATATTATCTACAACATCAAGTTTAACCGTTGTTGACACTTCACTTTCAGAACCAGCATTCTCAGTAAATTTAGTCAGACGATAAACATTATCATAGCCATATGTTGTCTGCATATTTGAATCGTGGCCTCTTGTTTCAGACGTTCTCATACCGGATTCATTATATGCATATGTATATTTATTTACAATAGCATTTGAAGCATTCTTAGCTGTCTTACTCTTCATCCTCCGGCCAAGGTCATAGAGGTAGTTAACCATGTCACCGTTTCCGTAACTCTTTGAGAGGTAACGTGACATCTTACCTGTATACTCCATCTCAGCAAGAACATTAGCACCATCCATAATACGATCAGGACGATTAAGCTTATCAAACCTCCGATTAATAACACGACCATTCGAATAAATAACAGAAGTCAGATTATTAACAGCATCATAACCAAAACGAACGGTTCTACCATTCTGGGTTTCACTTGAAAGACGACCGACACCATCATAAGATCTATCAACAGTAGCATCATCATTCACAGCCTTAACAATACGACTCATAGCATCATATTTATAAGTTTCTGAAGTAACACCCCCAGTAGCTCCACTATGAACGATTGATCTCGCAGTTACACGATTAACAGCATCAA
This sequence comes from Candidatus Aminicenantia bacterium, assembly GCA_965225955.1. Classification (GTDB taxonomy): domain Bacteria; phylum Acidobacteriota; class Aminicenantia; order UBA2199; family UBA2199; genus CBDDBX01. Next base: position 17,968 of record CBDDBX010000015.1, on the reverse strand, counting down.
AAGTATTGGTAATCTTAGTACCATCTCTCTGAGTTTCTGAGATAACATTACCTGCAGGATCATAACCATACTTCTTAAAAGAACCATCAGGATAGGTAACCTTTTCCAGACGCCACATATCATCATAATTATAAAGAGTCTCCTGACCTTTACTATCAGTAATAGTCTTCAGTTTACCATTAGCATAGTAACCATAATTGGTCTTGATACTCCCCTTCATAGTCCACTCTTTCCAGCCAGTCTGATGATTATAGAAGTGAGTAATACTATTTCCGGCAAAATCAACACTACCTGTAAGCTGACCAAGCATATTATAAGTAAACTGAGCAGTATTACCTTCAGGATTTCTCTCCTCAATTAACCTGTTAAAAGCATCATATTTATAGGTGGTAGTATAATTACCTTCACTCTTCATAGTCTCAACCTTACGGGTCAGGTTGTTTCTTCCATCTTCATAGAAGTAATCCACCCTATTACCTTCAGCATCAACCTCAGTAACCACCTGCCCCTTCTCATTCTTAGTAACAGTGGAAATCCTGTTAAGAGCATCTGTTACAGTTACTGTTCTGGTAACATCATCATAAGAGATCGTATAACTCACATCAGGGCCATCAGGATTCTTAATAACATAAGAAACAAGACGTCCCGCCGGATCATACTGCTTAACTGAATCACGGATAATATTGCCTGCACTATCACGAACCTTAAGCTTCATAAGATTACCAAATATCTCACGCTGAATCAGACTACCATCACCAAGAGCATCTACTGAACCGGACATATTATCAAAACCATCATAACTATATTGAGTAGTATTACCCCGGGGGTCGGTACTTGACGTAGGATTGTAGTTACCATCATAACTAAAACTCCAGTTCCCTCCTCCACTTGTAACACCCTGCACAAGATTACGACCATCATAACCAAATGTCGCAGAAACAGAAGGAGCAGTAATACTATTTACATTACCATTGGAATCATAACCATAACCAGTAACACCACTACTATCTGTAGTAGAGGAGATCATATCATTATCATCATAACTATAGATTGTTGAACGACTCGAATTGCCACCAGTAACATCAGACTTAGTGATATTACCATTCTTATCCCGGTCATAATTACGAGTTACCAGATAACCACCAGCATAAACCTGTTCACCGATTACTTCATCATAATTATTATAGGTTTTTGAGGAGTTGATACCATCGGCAACACCACCAACAGAAAGACCATAATCATCAGGTTTATAAGTTGTATCAAATCCCTGACCCTCACTACCATTGTATGAACTGGAAGAGCTGTTAAGATAACCACCAGTCTCATTATCAAGAGTTCTACCTACAGAAGAACCTCCAAAAGCTGATTCCGCCGCATATTTATAACGCCTTACATTACTTGCAGAATCCCTCTCCATACTCAACTGTCCCTTTCTGTTGTAGACAAAATCCTTTGAATAACCATTACTGTAAGTTACCTTCTTCAACCTTCTGGTAAAATCCTCATAAGCAAATTGTGTAAGCTCATTAACACCACCGGAAGCAGGAGCAGGATAATCAGTAACAGATCCAATCATATTACTCCGCCCTGCATAACCAAAAAGTTTTCCGTTAAGCCTTGGGAACTTATTATCAATAAGACGATTGTAAATATCATAGGAGTAGCTGGTTTTAAAACCACCAGGCTCCACTTTACTAACCAGAACACCGTTTTCAGTACTATCGTGCTTATAAGTTGTAACATTATCGTTACCATCCTTTACAAGCGCATTGAGCCCGGGAGTATACTCAAACCTGACACCATTAAGACTCTGCTGATGAACCTTACCTGTTGCAGGACTATAACTAATAGATCTTAAAACATTGCCTTTGGGAGCAATATACTGAGTTAAAAGATTCTTACCACTCATCGAAGCACCATAAGTATAACGATGGTGTCTTCCATACTGATCAGCTTCAAAAAGATCACCAGCACCGCTATATATAAAACTCACTCTGCGACCTTTAAAATCACTAACCCCCACAAGTCTGCCGGAATTAAGATCCGCAAGAGGATTAGCTGGATCAGGATAACCCTTATATTCAAAATAGACAGATCTGCCCATAGAGTCCACAGCCTCTTCAAGCTGACCCGCAAAATTATAATAGAAGAACATCTTATTACCGGAACGATCCACAATCTTCATCAAACGCCCCTGACGTGAATAATACTCAAGAGTTCCATCAAAATGATCAATCACAAAATACTCAGCTCTCGATTTAAGCATAGCATTCTGACCCGGCGGAGACATATAAGCACCACCATCAGTACGAATAAACTTCTCACGACGCCCGGTACCATCATACCACTCAATATTACCGGAAAGCAGTACTACAAGCCTTTTATTATAGGCGTGATCCCAACCAAGACCCATTGGTCCATTATAATCAGCTTCAGATCTCCAGACTCTGGAAAATGCGAAATCCAGCCCCCTGCTTCTTACTCTCAGGTCAGTCATTCCCTCAACAGCCTCACCGGTATGAAGAATAACCCCACCATCAACAGAAGGATTATTAGCAGGTGAATTAGGATAATCCGAACTACCACTGAAATTACCACGGCGGTCTGCAAGATCTGCTCTGACAGAAGGTTTTCTATCTGAAGCATTTACACAGTCTTCATAAGTAAGGTAGATATATTCACCACTCTCTTTTTCCAGAAGCTCATAAAACTTACTGGAGAGACGGCACTCAATCTGATCTCCTGAAACAAGAACAGCATTCTGCTCATCACTATCCCATATACGACGGGTTACTTTAATCGGGTCTGAAACAAAAAGCTTATATTTAACACTCATCGGATCATCTGTAACTCTCTTCAGCTCAATACTGTCAAAGAAAGTTGCAGTTTTACCTTTTTTATAAGGTATTACATCCATTCCCTCAATATTAAGGGATCTCAACTCTGCATATACTTTGGAAGCCACTTTACCAGGAAGCACTGCCATAATATGGACTGTATCTGTAAGATTACCTGGATTATCTGCAGATGCAGTACCTGTTGGTGCGACTCTGTCTATCTCAATATAGTCATCACCGGATTGCTTCACAAACTTAACCGTTGGCTTGGCAATACGGGTTATCTGAATACCTGCATCTGCCTTAGCTGTATATACAAGATTCAGATGTTTATCAATAACAAGACCATGATTGGCATTACCCTCTGTCTCTATCTCTACAGCAAGCTTCTCTTTCTTTGTATACGAGAAGTCCCTGCCTTTAAAATCGATGCTGTAACCAACTATCCCCTTATTATGAACAAGTCCATAAATAAGTTTTTTATCTTTATCTATTGTCAGATCATTAATTCCTGCCTTATCTGTCTCAATATTCCCCAGAACATAAGGGTTTGCAGGGTCTGTTATATCTGCAACATAGAGTTTACCTTTACTTGAAGAGTTGAATATTACCAGATCCCTCTCTTCTCCGGGATTGATCCGTCCATCCTCATTAAGGTCAACAGGAAACTCTGTAACAAGATCCATGGAGTCTATACTCAGGTTTCTTGAACCAAAGGCATCTTCTCCAATCAACTGCCCAACTGTATAGTCGGCTTCATAACCATCAAGCCTTCCTGGTTGTGTAGCATTAATTATTCTTAAACCCCAGTCACTATCTGCAAGAACAGCATAAGTAATGCCCTTCTTCTGATACGCTTTAACTCCTGCTGTAAGCCCACCATAAGCTCCGGCATAATAGAAACCAGCCCTTACAGGCTTTAATGCCCGATCAGGTTTTACTACAGACATACCCGCACCTGATATGGCAACAAAGGCATAATCACCAGCAACACAGACTGTAATCGGACGGCCATAGTAAAATTCTCCCCCAGCTGTACCGGAACTGATCTTTACTGCCTGTCCATGATAGGAAGGAGCTCCGGGGTTTGTGACGTTTATTACTCTCAGATAACCAAATCCGGGATCTCCGCCACCAACCACAATAAGCCTGTCTTCTCCCCACATACACATATCCCGGATAATACCTCCGCCAATATCCAGAGTGCCTAGTTTAACAGGTTTTACCGGATTGGAAACATCTGATACTACAATACTGCTCTTGTATCCTGTTCCACTGAACACTGCATCAGCTGAGTAGAGATATTTACCGTTCAGAAGGTTGGACTGAACTCTCTTCATATTAGTTCCAGCATAGATACGGGAACTCTTTCTGGTACGGAAATTGTATTTAACTGTTACTCCATTGCCGGTCTGATCCTTTACATCCTCAATAGCAATTACATAACGGGTATCCTCTTTTAAAGCCCCTTCTGAAGTAACTACAAGAGAAGCTGATGCAGGAATATATTCAACTGCTACCGGAAACTCTTCACTCTCTTTATCTGCTTCATAAATCCTTACAGGCTCATCTTCTTCACTCCAGTTCACCTGAAGCTGTTCAGAGAATTTCAATATCATCTGGGATTTCAGTTCCACATTACCCTTTTCAACTGTCAGAAGAAGGCGATCTGAAAATTTTGCTCCTATAGATACACTGAAACTACCATCAGCCTGAGCACTGGCTTCGGTAACCTTATCCCCATTATAGAGCCTTACTTTACCAGGCTTCTTACCATTTGCACGAACCGCTGTACCTGCAGTTCCGCTCACTGTTACTGTAAGAGAATCTCCACTTGCTGCATCACCTGTTACTGTGAGATTACCATAAGTGGATTTACCACTCTTCACATTTATAATCGAAGACCATATTCCACCAGATGCTGCCTCCACTGTTGGTGCAATTGAGTCATCACTAAAGGAACCAAAATTGTACACACCGGCACTGGCTACACCATCACTAAGACGTTTGAAAAGTTCTTCTCCGGTATCATCATCAACAACAGATATAGTGAAACTATTCTTAACCTGAACAGGAATATACATCTTCTTATCCATCTTCATTGAGTGCATCTTCTCAAGAACGATACTACGTCCCGGGGCAAGATAGTCATACTCAACAAGGCCGATAAGAGCCTCCTGATATGCTGCCATCCAGTAACCCGATGACCATGAGAGATGAGGATTCCACTTATTACGTTCATTATTTGTTATATAACCATTCTCACCATTATCTCCCGGAACAGGAGGCACAAAGGCGTACTCTACTACGTTTTCAGGTAGCTCTGTTACTCCTCTCTGACCTGAGGATGTACTGGATGCTATTGGAGCACCAACTTCTGCGGTTCCACCAAAATCCTGCAGCACATTACCATTATTCTCAAGCTTATCACCTTTAATTGAAGCTGAGTCTATAAGCATGTAAGCTGGTTTACCCAGAAGCTCACGCTCCTGAAGAAGGAAGTATCTCTCCCCCGGAGGCGGAGATACAGGAGCCGGTACAGATACCTTAAACATCTTCTTGGGAAGATTACCTCTGAAACTTACCTTAAGACCACCCTTCATACTTAAGAAGTCAGGTGTCTCCCCTGCAGGAGCTGCAAGTTTCTCAACTGTTACCTTTGCAGGGCCATCAATGGTTCCAGGCTCCAGTACAATCTTCATACCTTCAGGAGTAGTAAACTCACCACCGGACTCATCAAGTACAGCGGTTTTACCATCTTCACTTACAAAAGGAAGTGAACCTATCTCAGTAACATTACCTGAAGGATCTTTTATAGTTACAAGAAGACGATCATTCAGAGTTGCTGCTATAGTTCCACTGAATGAACCATCTGAACCTGCGGTGACCGTGATGGTCTCCTGGGTTCTGGGGTTATATATCGCAATAACTGTTCCAGGATCAACTGCTCCGGCACTACCGGAAACAGTACTTGTTCCTGAATCATCAGGAATACCTATGGCAATCTTTGTGGGATCTGCCTCAGGTGGAGTTCTGTCTACAGTTCTGAAATTACCGTTCCATGGATTCTGGAGATTATTGCCGTTCATATCACGGATACCAGTTGACAGTACTACTGCAATCTCCTTATCTGAGCCATAAGCCTCCTTTGGAGTCCAGGTGGCTCTTAAGCCGGTATCATCAAGATTGATTCTCCCTGAAAGTTTCTTAATACCTTCCACAAGGTAGAAGTTATTGCTACTCAGACTTACAGGATCTACTGGTTCTGAGAATATTATCTCTACTACTGCACTCTCATCAACTCCTGCTGAACCCGATGCCGGGGACATGGAGCTGATCTCCGGTGGAGTAAGCTGTATATCGATATTCAGATTAACAATACCATCTTTTGAAGGCAGGTTAACTGCTGCTGATCCCTTGTCATAACTCTTTATATTAAGAGCTTCAGCACCACTGTTACCTATTGTTGCAAGGTTAACATAGGCACCTGCTGATTTTGAAACAGATTTAATGCCGTGGGAATCAAGGGAAACAAGACCACCTTCAAGTGGTGTACCTTTATCAGTAACTACCCCCTTAATATATCCCATCTCCCCAAGAGATCTTAAGAAGAGGATAGTTCCTCCCTTACGGACTCCATCAAGAGGTACTGTTAAATCTGCTGCATCTGCAGAAACAACTCCGTTACTGCTCTTAACTGCCTTTGTAACAAGCTGGAGGAAGGCAATATCACCACTCTTCTCTGCTCTTACAATAAACAGCTGATCTTCTGCTGTTATACCCTGAAGTACTGATGATTCCAGAGGAAGTTTAAGCTCTGCTGAATGTGCAAGTACTGCTCCGCTCAGAGCAAGGTTCACACCACCTGTTATCTCAAATCCCTGAGGTGCTGTTACTGCATTCAGAGACTCTATCTTATCTATACGTACAGCAACAGGAACATTGAGGGCATCCTTTGGAATAACTACCTCAACTCCACCATTACCGGTTACAGTTCCACCTTCACTACCAACTACTACACCACCATCTCCGGGGCTGTAGAGGGTAATGGCTGTGGTTATCTCACCAAGTTTAAGTTCTGTTATCTTAATGGATGTATCGGGAGATACAGGGAATACCACCTTCTGCTGTGAATTGCCGTAACTGTAGGCAATCATATCACTCTTATAAGGCACAGGAACTGTTTTAGTTCCTGAAAGCAGTTCATGCTCTTCGCTGATACTGGCGGTTACACCGATACCACTGGGCACTCTCTCTGTTGTTGTAAGCAGAAGTGTTCCTGCAGAACTTGTTCCCGGATAGATCAGTTCAGGATCAAATACCAGAGTCGCCTGTGGAGCTGAAGCCATTGATGGAGCTGCTGTACCTTTAAGTGCTGTTCCCATCTCCTGAACAGGAACCTCAACAGGAGCTGTATCCTTAATCAGGAATACATAAGCCCCGGACTTATCAACTGAAGCTTCTAGGCCGTTCTCTGATACAGATACCATGGACTCTGCATACCATGCAAAAGTAGTCTCATCGTAACGGGCAAGCATCAGGAGTGATGGGTCTGTTATACTGAATCTGTTGGGAACTCTCATAACGGCTTTAGCTGTAATCTTATCTCCGCTGTATATGAAATCCACTGCTCCTGCAGGAGACCATCCGTAAGGAAGTCTTGCTATAAGGGACTGATCACCTCTCTCTGAGAGTCTGATCTTACGGCTATCATTAACTGCTCCTCCCGGAACAATCACCATACTGTCACCAGCCTTAACTGTTCCGCCGTTGCTGTCTATATCTGATTCTGAACCTCTATCTGCTATAAGTCTTGTATCAAAAGCGCAGCTACCAAAACCTGCTGCTGTTGCTACTGTTCGATAAGCTCTGAGGTATCCGGCTTTATCGATTCTCAGAACTGCTGTGCCTCCGCTGAGAGTAAGGGCAAACTCACCTCTTTTTGAAGAGAGAGCTGTTGGGGTTGGAGTTCCCGGGGCTGAGCCGTTTACTCTTACAGGAGTTACTACTGCCTGTTCCATAAGAAGTCCTGTAACATCGTCATAGACTTCGCCGGTTACTATATTATCACCACCTGCTCCATTAAAGGTTTTGGTGAACTCTGAGGAGAGGCTTCTTGAAGCTGAATCTTTAACTGTTGTAAGAACTTTAAGATTAACAACCATACCTTCAAGGTTACCTGAAGCTTTAATGGCTACACTGTTCTCTTCAACTCCTGCTGATGCAGTGAAGGTCTCACTACCTGAAGGGGTTATTATCTTTATGCTGTCAGCTGTTAATGTTGAGATATCTGCTGATGCTGAGAAGTTAACAGTAATAGTGTCCCCGGAGAGTTCTGCATCAAATACTGAGAATATTGAATCGTCCTGACGAATCAGAGCTTCTGTAGGAGCAGACTCATTACCCTGCTCATCTGTTGCTGTTGCTTCAAGGCGGTTTACTTTACCTGTTACCAGTTCAACCTCAACTGTAAATTTACCACTATCTGCAACTACTGTTTCTGCTGTTGACTGCCCACCGTTAACCTTAATGGTGGTTCCTGCTTCTGCGCTACCGGTTACAACAACACTGTTATTGAAGGTCTTTTCAGGAAGAGCTCCAAGAACAGGAGCATCGGGAGCTGAACTGTCAACTGTTGTGAACTCAATGCTTCTGCCTGCTTTAAGAGGATTGCCGGCTCTGTCTTTAATGCCCTGGGTTATATTGAGAGTAAACTTCTCTGCACTCTTAAGTGCCTCTGAAGGTCTCAGTTCTATATTTTTACCATCTACTGAAAACTTTGCATTAACTGCATTACCTGTACTATCTGTAAGATTAAGGGATGCTGGGGTTACTGTTACAGGGTCAACCTCTTCTGAAATCACAACCTTAACTGCATCTGTTACAGGAACTCCTGCATTGCTGTTTTCAGGACTGGTTGACACAATCTCCGGTGAGCCTCCATCAAAATTGAGATTAATGGTTCTTACAGCTCTGTTACCCATGGAGTCTGTTGCTACGACTTCTATACTGTTATCCCCGGGTTCAAGATTAACACCTGTGAGGCTGAAGCTCTTGCCCTGTGGAGTGACTGATGTTCCGTTTACTTTGAGAGAAGCAAAGTGGGGGTCATCAACTGAACCTGACACTGTTACTGTTGATGTTCTGCTGTATCCCTCCTGTGGAGTATATACAACAAGGTTGGGAGCACGGGTATCCAGAGTTACAATGGTCTCTTTAGTACCTCTGTTGCCTGCTGCATCTATAGCTGCTACTTCAAGGCGGTTTTGCCCCTCTGTGAGATTACAGGTTGTTAAAAACTCACCATTATCCAGAGTAAGGGTTCTGCCGTTGAGACTTACCTTTGATACTGAGTTATCATTAACGCTGCCTCTTACTACAACACCGGACTGTCTGGTCATAAAGCCTGTTTGTGGAGCGTTGATGGTTACTGTGGGAACTGTTGTGTCCAGAGTTACTGTGCCGTTTACTTCACCACGGTTACCGGCTTTATCGTAAGCCACTACTTTATAACCGCTGGTTCCTTCTGTTGAGAATGAAGCGTTGTTGAATCTGAAGTATCTTCCTGCAAGAGTTCCCTCTGTTACTTCTGAACCGATATGCAGCTCAACACGGCCAGGCATCGCATCCTCTACCACACCCATTATATCTACAGTTGATTGCCCTGAGATATAGTCTGCTGCTGGTGAGTTTAATGTTACTGTCGGAGCTGTTGAATCAAGAGTTACTGTAACTGAGGCTTTATCTGAACCCTGAGGTGATTTTGCCTCTATACTAATGAGGTTCTTACCTTCAGTAAGGCTCATATTGTGGATGAAGTTATCTCCATTAAGAGTTGCTTTATCTCCATTAACCAGTACCTCTGCGCAATTATTTACAACCCCTCTTATAGTAAAGGAGGTATGTTTAACCAGCTGATCTTCTGAAGGATCTATCGATACAATTGCCGGAGGAGATGACTCTTCAATTTTGAAGTTTCTGAAATCCACTGCACCTCTGAGAGTCTTGTCAGCAGCAAAAGTTAACAACCAGTGGTTTCCGTTTTCTGTTACTGGGGTTCCCGGTGTATAAGGTTTGAAATCGATGAAAGAGTAGCCCCATACAATATCGTTATTGGGGTCTGAGAGATTAACTACTGCTGTTGTACCTGAATCGTGGGTACCACCGGCATCTATACCTGTAATATTGATTTCAGGAGGATACCAGCAGGGAAACCATCTCCATGGAATCCACCAGGCAGCACCTTTTGAGATAACAATGCGGGGGCTGTTACTTATGCGGTCTTTAAATGAGCATCCAACACCTGTTTTAAAGTGCCTCCCCATAATAAGACCATCTTTAAGTGATTCTCCCTCTGTACTCTTAATATCCGGTGTCAGTACCAGAATAAATGGTTTAACCGGAACAAAGAACTTGTCCTTAAAGGTTATATAGATCTTTTTGCCTCTTCCAAAGCGCTTTAATTTAACATTACGCTCTATATTGCCTTCCTTACCCATAATATAGAGGGAGGAAGGGGTTATAGTAGACATATTCACTTTCTTATTGAAGTGTACACATATCCCTGTAGGAAGAGATATCTCTTCTGTTACATAAAAATCATCTGCCCAAAGAGAGGCTCCCATTAAAAGCCCCAGCATAGAAATAAATAACACTACTCTTTTTAACATCATTATATCTCTCATCTTATTTTAAAACTCCGTAACCTATTCAGGAACTTCTCCTTCACCACTACCTTCACCTGTATCTTCCTCAAGTGAACCGATTACCTCTCTGGTGCCGGTTACTTCAATCTGATCCAGAGTACTGACATAAGTCATTGCTTTTATGTAAAGGTTCTTAAATCTGTGGACTCCGATCATTGTGGCACCGGAGTTTGCTGAATCAGATACCTTTCCGTCTGCCTGATCTGTTGTAAGAGTTACATCATCATTATCTGTAACTCTGAACAGACTGGTTCCACCGGCATCTGGTTTAACATAAATTCCATACAGAGATCCCGGTACCCATCTGGGGTAGGAATCCATTGTCAGAGAGTACTCTCCGATTTCAGTAGACACGATACGCCCTATTGAGGGAAGTGGGGTTGAACCCCAGTTTGCCTCAACATTATTGTTATCAATAATAAGGGTTCCCAGCTCATCGGCATTGACTTTAAGATAGACTGTTCCGGCACCACCGTTATAAGGCCTTTCAGTACCACTATCTCTTTTTCCACCATAAACTGTTACTCCGATTTCCGGTGCAATAGTATCGTAGTAGATTGCCACGCGGCCACCACCACCGGCAGCTACACCTGCGCCATCTCCACCATTGGCGCTTATACCACCTGAACCTGTAATAGAGGCTACTTCCATAAGAACAGATCCACCGGCTCCCGCAGCATTATTGTTGCCCCCGGCACCGTCAGATTCCACTGAACCGTTAAGTACGAGGCTATCTGCTTTTATGTAGATAACCCCTCCACCCAGGTTATTCAGATTACTGCCACTACCAGCTCCATGAACAACAGGTCTGTAGATAGAACCATAAACGACACCTATATTGCTGCCGTTTGTTCCGCCCATACCACCATGACTACCTCCGGCATACTCTCCACTTGCATGATCAGCATTGTTTCCCAGTGAGCGTCCCTTGATAAATCCTTTACCTGTAGCACTGATCTTACTGGTTGCATCAACATTAACTGTTTCAGCTTTTATAGACATACTATAAACTTCAGTTTCAGTTCCCGGAGAGTGGGTAATTGTACTGTTTGTTTTAAGCTCAAGAGCTTTAACCTTAATCTCTCCGTCCAGAATCAGACTACCCTCAACAAGAGTTATCTTATCACCGGAGAAGCTACCGGAGAGTTTTGCATCCCCTCTTTTTATTACAAGCTCTGAAGAGTTTCTGGTATAGTACCCGTCTCCTGCAACAGGCATATCCTGACCTGCAGGATCAACTGTTATATCTTTATCTGTATTTGAGATAATCTTATATCTCTTATCTGCTGCCACCAGTTCAAGTCCCGCAAGTTCATCTGTACTGTATGAAGCAGCTGAATCTGTAATAACTTCTCCATTAACTGCGCTTATGGTTCCTGCAACTTCCGGTGAAATAGTTACGGGATTCACTGTTTTGATACCGTTATTATCGATTACAACCTGTCCCGTTGCGTCACTTTTCTTCTTCAGCCAGACTGTTCCGGCACCACCATTTCTTTCACCATTGGTTCCATCTCTGTAGACTCCACCGTAAGCATTAATCTGCTGTTCTGCAGCAAGAGTTGTGTAGTAGATTGCCACACGACCACCACCACCGGCTCCGGCATTTGAGTTGGCACCCTTTACAGAGATCTTACCTGTTCCGCTGATACTGTCAGCATCAATCCAGACAGAACCACCCGCTCCACCGGCATCTACATTTACAGTACCGCCTTCTGATTCGATTGAACCATTATTGATGATAGTTCCGGCTTCTACATAGATAACACCACCACCGGAGTTGGTTCTCCCGGCTCCACCACCATGAGTTGCAGGTTTAAAGACAGAACCGTAGGTTTTACCAACTGCATCTGCATACCACTTACCACCAGCACCACCGTGGCTGCCACCTGATGTACCACCACTTGCTCCTTCTGTTACATTACCAAGAGTTCTGCCTGTCAGATAACCTCTTGCTGTTGCAGAAATTTTACTTGCAGCATCGATATTTACTGTACCGGCTTTAAGCTTCAGACTATATAGTTTATCCGCTGTACAGGCTGAGTGTGTAAGTACAGCACCCTTTTCAAGAACAATCTTATGAAGATTCAGAGATGTATCGGCAGTTACAACACTATTGTTTACAACTACTTCAGAATCGATGTAGAAACCATAACTGCTATTCACCTCAACAGCAGGTTTACCTGTTGTATCAACAATAAGCTCAGTTGCTGTATTGGATATAATTTTATATCTGTTATCCTTAATTTCAAGGAACACTCCTTCAAGTGAGCCCGGTGTGAAATGAGCTGAACTATCTGTAATAGTTGAACCACTTACCTCTGTTACACTTCCATCTTCAGGTATCACAAAATCGTGACCTCTTAAAAATTCAAAACCATTATTATCAATTACGATCTGACCTTTAGCTTCAGCACTGCTCTTCAGATAGACTGTTCCGGCACCACCATTTCTTTCAGCATTGGTTCCGTCACTGTAGATTCCACCGAAAGCCGTTACTTTCTGTTCAGCTCCAAGGCTTGTGTAGTAGACTGCCACACGGCCACCACCACCGGCACCATGGTTGGAGTTACCACCATTAGCAGAGATCTTACCTGATCCATTTATGTCAGCAACTTCAAGCAGCACTGAACCACCAGCACCACCGGAGTCATTGTTAAGAGCTCCACCTTCTGCTTCTACTACTCCATTATTAACAAGTTTTGCAGCTTTAATATAGACAACACCACCACCGGCATTTCCTCTACCAGCACCAGCGCCATGGTTTACAGGTCTGTAGATGGAACCGTAAGTTATACCTACAGCATCTGCATACCACTTACCACCATAGCCACCATGACTACCACCTGATACTCCGCCACTTACACCTTCAGTGGCATTACCAAGAGTTCTGCGCACCAGATAACCCTTTGATGCAGCTGAGATCTTACTGGATGCATCAACCAGAATCTCTCCGGCCTCGATACTGAGGCTGAAAGTTTCTGATGTTGTAGCTGGTGAATGGGTTATTACACCACCATTTATAACAGAAATCTCATCTGCTTTAAGTTTTGAGTCAGCCACAAGAACTCCGCCATCAACAACTATGGATTTATAATTAATGGCTCCTGCAGTTTTTGTGCTTCCTTCAATTACCAGCTCGTTATTGTCTACAATCTCATACTTATCCCCTGCATTTGGCATTGTCTGCCCTGCAGGATCAACTGTTATATCTTTATCTGTATTTGAAACAATTGTATATCTGATACCATTAACTTCAAGAAGCATTCCTTTCAGTTCATCTGTACTGAAAGAAGCAGCAGAATCTGTAACCACTGAACCCGCAACACCTGTAATAGTTCCAGCCTGACTTTCCGGCACAATATTGCCCTGAGCAGATTTAAAGCCGTTGTTATCAATTACAAGCTGCCCCTTCTCTTCGCTGTTCTTCTTCAGATAAACTGTACCAGCTCCACCATTATAGTTTACATTTTCTCCACTATTATTAAGACCGCCATAAGCTGTTACCTTCTGATCCGGTGAAATTGAATCGAAGTAGAGAGCCACACGACCACCACCACCGGCAGCAGTACTTTGACCTCCACCTCCATTAGCAGAGATTCTTCCGGTTCCTGTAATTTCTGTACCTTCAATCAGAACTGAACCACCAGCACCTGAACCATAAGCATACTTTATACCTTCAGCCTCAATAGATCCGTTATTTACCAGTTTAGAGGTCTTAATATAGATAACTCCACCACCGAAACTATCTACTCCTGAACCTGAACCCGGTAATACCGGCCTGTATACAGATCCATATATTTTACCTACAGCATAATTGCCATCTTTAGCTCCGAGACCACCATGTGAAGCTCCGCTTCTCATATGGCTGGCTCCTTCAGTTACATTCCCTTCGGTTCTGCCTGACATATAACCTTTAGCAGTTGCGGTAATCTTTGCATCGATACCTACTGTCACCTGACCTGCTGCTGTAATACTTATGCTAGAGGTTTCAGATGTTGTTGCCACATTATGTGTAACAGAACCTGTCTCTTTAACCAGAAGGTGAGTGAAGTTGTGAGTACCGTTTATTGTTACAGTACCAGCCTTAACAATTACAATCTTATTATCGTAAGCTGTATCTCCTGCATCTATTACAGTGCCATCCGGGATTGTTTCACCAATCACAACAATTGCACTCTGTTTCTCAGAAGCCTTCTTACTATCTACATCAGTTGCAACAACCTCCACTTCATAAACATCTCCTGCAAGAGCGTCTGCAGGAACTGAGTATACAAACTCATAAGGAGTTGCTGTTGCTGTATGAACTGAAACGCCATTAACTTTAAACTCTACTGAAGAGATTCCTTCATCATCTGTTACATCTGCTTTAAGTTTAAGCTGCTCTCCAGGGAATATATGCTCACCTTCCGCAGGACTCAGCACCTTAATCTTTGGAGCTGTTTCATCAAAGAGCTTGAGAAGTTTAACTGTTACTGTCCGCTCAGTCTTCTTTCCTGCATCATCTACAGCCACAACTTTAATTACAGCGTCTTTATCCTCTGTCAGAGGAGGAACTGTATAACTTATATTGTAAGCAGGGCTCTCATCTGTACCCAGATGCTCATCATCCAGCCAGAACTGAACCTCTTTAATACCTGTATCATCTGTTGCAGTAGCTTCAATAGTGATAACATCTTTATGATTAAACTCTTTACCAGCTTTCGGTGAAGTAATTGTTACCACCGGATCTGATTCATCACTCTTAATATTTACCACAAGAGGAGAAGCTGCCACCTTATGGCCTTTAATATCTGTTACCTCTCCGGTTAAGTTTATCTTTGAACCCAGTGCAGCATCCTGTGGAACAGTTACACTATATCTGCGACTCCACTCTTTACCTGAAACCTCTCCTTCCACTACATGGTTGAGGGTACTCCCTTTTGCACTGAATTTAGCATATTTAATCTCTGAATCATCCACACCTTTCAGAGTTACAGCAAAACTCTCTCCCGGAAGCAGTTCAGTTGGGGAAAGATTCTCAAACTGAGCTGTAGGAGGAGCATCAGGAAGCAGATTAAATGTTATCTGAACCCTGTTACTGAAATTACCTGCTGCATCCTCAGCTACAGCTTCCACAAGGAAAGTAGTCTGGGATTTGATTTCAGGAGCTCTCAGGTTTGCTTCATATGGAGCTGCTGTATCTGTGGCCTCTAAATTACCATCCACAAAGAAGTGAACCTTTGCAATATCCGAAGGTGTTGAGGTCTGAACACTCATACTGAAGAGAGAGAGTTCAATTACTGATGTACCTCCTGCAGGAGGGCTCATTGTTATAACCGGTCTTACAGTATCCGGTGTCGTAAATGACCCACTCCATGGCATAGACTGATTACCTGCAGCATCACTTACTGAAACGATACTGACTGTATAAACTGTATCGGTTCCCAGAGGAGCTGAAGGAGTAAATATCACTGCCGTTGAGTCCCCGGACATTCCAATTGTTCCGGCAACAGGGGTTCCGTTTTTAAGAACTCTTATAGTTGAGTTGTTTACTGATCCACTGTTTACCATCTCACTGAACTGAGCTGTTACCCTTGTGCCGGTTTCCACACCAACAGCTCCATTAAGAGGAGAAACTGCTGTAATTACCGGAGCAATAGTATCAAGAGTTGTAAAACTTATATTAACTGACCCGGGAGTTCTGTTTCCGGCTCTGTCCATTACATTGTTCATTACCAGAGTATATGGAATGAAACTCTGAAGTGGCTGTGATGGAGTGAAAGTAAGAGTTGTTCCATCCTGACTCAGACTTACGCTTCCCGCCACACTACCTGTTGAACCACTTAACTGAACATTACTGCTGTTTACTGTTGAACCCATTAAAGGCTCTGAGAATGTTACAACAATACTGCTGTTGAGACTTATAGCCTGAGCACCTGATGCGGGAACAGAACTACTTATTACAGGAAGAGTTCTGTCCAGAACAACATCTCCAAGATTAATCTCTTCACCGTTGGTAGTTATTGTACCTGAAGCTCTCTGTAGCCCCGCAGCATCACGACCTTCAAAATCTGCTTCAAAATCACCTGCAAGAACAGGGAATACAGTGAAGTTTCCGTTCTCATCTGCTACAACAAAACTCTGTTTCCCGCTATATTTTACATTTACAAAAGCTCCTGCTGCCGGAGTAACTCCATCTTCCATAACAACCCGGCCTTTAACAGTTCCAGCATCCTGGAGCTGAAGTGTCAGCTCTTTACTGGTACCTGCACTCTCTATTATAAATTTTTCGGAAGTCCCCAGACCGTCAGGATTACGTCCGTTTATTACATAATCTCCCGGTAAAACTGTGTCAAACTCAAAGCGGCCATCAGCACCGGTTGTTCTTGTTTCTCTTGTTAAGTGACTGTTTGCGGGACTATAGATAGTGAGGTTAACATCAGGTGCAGGATTTCCGCTACCATCATTAACTACACCTCTAAGAACCCCAAAACCAGCAAATGTTATATCTACATTTGCCACATCTCCATCAAAGCCTACCTTACCTTCTGCTCTGCCACTATCTTTACCTGCCCTCTCTTTAGCAAAGAGGTTGTAATCATTAATCAGAACATCATTAAAGGTGTAGTAACCATCAGGATCTGCTGTTGTTGCCCCTTTATAAGCACCGGTTTTTGTATAGAGACTTACTGTAGCATTGGCTTCCGGTGTTGTTCCATCATTTCTGTAGACTCTTCCGGTAATTTTACCTGAAGCCTCACAGAGAATATCTGCATTAACAAACTCACCCTCTTTTGTTATGCTGCCTTCAAACTTACCAGTCAGATTACTAAGAGGTTTTTTTGCTGTTATCGCAAAATCCCCGTTACTAACCTGCTCAAACCTGAATTTTCCGTTCTCATCGCTGTTAACTGTAAGGTCATAGTTATAAGTACCTCTTACAATCAGCTGAATTGTAGCACCCGATATCGGTACAGTTCCTGAACTGTCATAGAAGACACCCTCCACAGTACCACGTTTCTCAAGAGCAACCTCCTGATAGAGGCTCTCTCCTTCACTTTTCAGCTCAACTTCAATCCACCCTCTTCTGCTTGAAACAGGATCGAAAACAGTTAATTTATATTTACCTAAAGGTATTGTATTTATCTCAAAAGCAGCTTCACTGTTACCGAAGGCAAAAGCGTAATCACTGTCTCCCACGGTTTTCAGAATAATCTGACAGTTTGGTACAGGAGATCTGTCATCATCAGGAAATACTACCCGTCCTTTTATATTCCCTACAGGTCCCAGGAAAACATCTGTTACAGAAGTTGCATCTTTACCTGCAAGTTTTCCCGTTGTTTTACCTTTAAGGTTTGTTCCTGTCTGGAAAGCAGAGATTGTGTAATCCCCCTCCAGTATACCTGTAAATGTGAAGTTACCGTCATTATCTGTATCCATCTC